>JBIKKI010000022.1:0-23183 GCA_044360435.1 Bacteroidia bacterium | reverse complement strand
CGGTTGTAAAAGGTATGTGAACCCGCCACGCTTCCTGAAGTGAAACCATCGCCGTAGTACCAGAACTGGTCGCGGGCATTGATGGATTGGTTGTTGAATGTAACCGTAAGCGGCGCGCAACCCTGAAGTTTATCGGTGTTGAATTTCGCCAGCGGATAGGGTAACACCGTCACCGTTTTGGTTACGGTGTTCTTACAACCATAAACACTGGTTGCTTCCAGACTCACCAAATGGGTGGAATCGTGACGCGGATTGGTGCTTTTTGTGAAATACGCCCCGGGATTCACCTGATTGCTCTGCACGCCTGCCGCCAAGGTCCAGCGATAACGGTACGCATTCAGCGATGTGTTGAACATCTGAATCTTGTCGGGGAAACAAAACGTGTCTTTGCTGGTAATAAAATCGGCTACCGGATCACCCTTCACCGTTATGGTTTTGTAACTGGTATCGCCACGGCAACCATAAGGAGAAGCGACTACCAAAGCCACCTGATACACACTGTCGAAAATCGCCCTTTGGGCAAAGGAGTATGTCAGGTCTTTGGTAGTGGCCACCTGCTGTCCGTTTACCTTCCACAAGTTGCTGCTGGAATTCAGCGCGCCAAAAGTGAACTGAACATTCAGGGGGCCACAACCTGTAAGGGTTGAAGCATTAAATACGGATTTAGCATCAGGACGCAGGGTAACAAATTCTACCACTGAATCACGACAACCATGTTCCGTAATACCCATAAGCTTAATGCCATAAGTGGTGTCTTTCAGGTATTGCTCGCGGAAGGTATAAGCTGGATTGACTGAAGCTGATGTGTCCTTTGCTGCGAAATACCATTTGAACTTCATGATGCCGATTGAACCGGTGTCCATAGGCAGCGAACGGTTTTTGAAGCTTACGGCAAGCGGCCGGCAGCCAAATGTTTGGCTTGGCGTAAAGGCCACCTTAGGATTTGGATACACGCGAACCGAAGATGCAGCGCTGTCCAGGCAACCGTGCTCCGAATATGCATACAACACAATCCGGTGCAGGGTGTCCTTGGTTTTACTGGCGGTAAGGCGCACACTGCTGTCTCTGGAAATGGCAGTCACATTGTTCCGCAACTTCCACAGGAAACTCATGATGTAAATGGAACCTGTATCGTTGGGGGTAGAGAAGTTATCGGTGTTGACATCCAAGGGACCGCAACCCTCGCTCTTGCTCAGGTTGAAACGCGCTGAAGGATTGGGGTAAACGCGTACCGTTTTGGAAATAGAATCCTTGCAGCCCCAGGAGTTTATACCCAGCAACTTCACAGTATGCACGGTGTCCTTTGTACGGGAAGCCGGAAAAGAAAAACTTGTGTCTCTGGCAACACTGCTTCCTGAAGCACCGAAGGTCCAATAGAAAAGCATGGAATCGATCGGCTTGGATCCCTGATGCAGTGAGTTGTTGGTGAAAGAAGGCGTGAACGGACCACAACCGGCGATGCTGCTCATAGAGAAGTTTACACTCGGATTAGGATTGATCCGTACATTTTTGATGATGGTATCACGGCACAGTGCGGCATTTTCGGCAACCAGACGAACGGTATAGGTTCTAAGGCTGTCGTATTTCTTCAGCACGTCGGTACGCGTGGTTTGTGTTAATGTGGAACCATCACCAAAATTCCAGTAGAACTTAGTCGCATCGGTTGATGAGGTATGTTTGATGGAAAATGGGTTTTTCGGGCAAACACCCTGAGCAGCGACAGAAAAGTCTGCAATGGGCGGCCCTGAAACCTTGAACGTTCGTTTGAAGGAATCTCGCCCACAGCTGTCCGTAGTGTACAGCGTTACCGTATAGGTTCCAGGCGTGGTGTACACGATGGTGCCCGGGTTTGACAAAGAAGATGTTTGTCCATTCCCAAGATTCCAGGAATAGCTGAGGCCCAGGGAATTGCTCGCATCCGTTCTGTTGTTGAAGCGCACAGAAAGAGGTGCACAGCCCACAGCGTTAATCAGGTCAAAGGTGGGCGGTGTTTTCCTGAACACCCGCACAAACGCGGTATCAAAAGAAGAACCACAGCGATTTTTGGCTTCAAGGATGATCCGGTAGGGTGTGGTGCGCGCAGTGGTGTATGTGTACGTAGGATTTTGCTGGGTGCTGGTTCCAGTGGTGAAGTTCCAGTTATAGGTAATGCTGGCACCAGTACTGGTATTGTTGAACTTCACCGCATAGGGCGCACAACCTGTATCGTTCGAGAGCAGCGAAAAATCGGCCTTGGGCGGATCAACAATATCCAGAAGGTATTTTGCTGTATCTCTTCCGCAGCCGTTGCTGTCAATCAGCAACACGGTATAAGAGCCTTTTTTGGCATATTTCTTATTTACCTGTGCGATTGAAGTAGTCCAGTTGGTGGAAGTTCCATCGCCCCAAACCCACTTAAAGTACTTGTAATCAGGGAATAAGCAGTACCTGTCAACGTATTTCGGACTGAACTGAAAATCTTTAGTGATGTCGCAATTGTTCGGATTGTTCAGGGCAACAATGGCACTGTCACGCGATGAAGCCTGAACAGGGTTCCAGGTGGCGAAGCTGGTTCCACATCCATTCTTGGCCGTTACCTTTACCACTCCGGAACACACCGATTTGGTATAAGTATAGAACATGGTGTCCTTGAACTTATTCGCCGGCCAGACTACCGTTTTACCATCGCCCATTTCCCAGGAATACACCGTGGCCGAGGAGCTTTGGCTGGAATTATTGATGAACCGCACCTTTAAAGGCACGCAGCCCTGATTCTGCCCGGTGGCCGGGCCAATGATTCCCGCTACCGGCTGTCGCTCATTGGCAACAGTTCCAAACAAGGTATCGGTGCACAAACCATTGTCGTAAATCACCATGATGTTGAACACACCAAGGCTGTCGTATTGATGCCAGACGGACTGGGTGCGCAGCAATCGGGTTCCGGTGTTGTCTGCTGTTCCGTCGCCCCATTTAATGCGATAGCTGCGAATGGTATCGCTGGGTTGAATTTTTACCGAAAACGTATCAGGAGTTCCAACGGAGTAGATGCAATTGTACCAGGCCGGTGTAAAGGTGAGCGTATTGGTTTGATCATAAACCCTCCTGGATCTGGGAGAGGAAAGCGTATAACGGGTAATTTGGGTATCGCGGCAACTACCCACAGAATCCCAGCCAATCATGGTAAAGGTGTACACGCTGGGCGTATCCAAACGCATCACCAAACCCGTCTTCCCGGTAATGCGCGTGCGAAAATTGCCATTCAGATACCAAGAATAATGAGATCTGTTGGCTCCTGTACCGGTAGAAGTATTGGTAAACGTGACTAAACGTGGAAATCCACAGTTACGACTTACCGTGTAGGTAAAATCGGCTTGCAAAGTACTGCACTGAGCAAGAAGTGACTGATTGCCTGTAAAAGTCAGACAAACAGCGAAGAAGGAGGGTAAAATGTTCTTAAAGAGTCGTTTCATGCCACCAAAGGCATTAGCCCATTGCCTCAAAACTAATTATCCATGTGCGCAAAATCAAGATACCTGATAAATTTTATCTCCCTGATAATCAACGAGTTACACAGTACGGGGCTTCAAAACCCTCCTGTAAGATTCTTAAAATGTTGAAAACTTGTGATTAACCGGCGGGCGTGTTGAAGTTTTTCGACCAAAAAATCATGAATCGTTAAGTTTATTGGCCAGTTGGCCACAAGCAGCATCTATATCCTTGCCCCTACTCCTGCGCACATTCACTATAATGCCCTTTTTTGCAAGGCCTTCGGCAAACTTATCAAGTTTACTTTCGGCAGTGGGCTTGAAATCTGCAAGGGCAATGGGGTTGTATTCGATTAAGTTCACTTTACAGGGGAAACGCTTTGCATAAGCAGCCAGTTCCAAAAGTTCCGAAGCATCATCATTCACCCCTTCCATCACTGTGTACTCAAGGGTTGGACGATTTTTGGATTTTTGGTAAAAATAACCAAGTGCTTCCGCAAGCATTTCGAGGTTATTGCTTTCGTTAATGGGCATCAGGGCGCTGCGTCGTTCGTCGTTGGCAGCATGAAGCGACAGAGCCAGATGCACGCCCAGATCATCGTCTGCCAGTTTCATAATCATCTTGGTAATACCCGCTGTTGATACGGTGATCCGTTGCGGTGACATCCCCAATCCTTCGGGCGAGGTAATCAGCCGGATGCTTTTCACCACTTCCTGATAATTCAACAATGGCTCGCCCATGCCCATATAAACCACATTTGAAAGTGCGGCACCATAATGCTTATGTGCCAAAGCACCAATCAAGCGCACTTGATCTACAATTTCACCGGCCTCCAGGTTGCGCTGTCGTTTCAGGTAACCCGTGGCGCAGAACTTGCAGTCAAGGCTGCAGCCCACCTGTGATGAAACACAGGCAGTCATTCTGCCTCCGGCAGGAATCAATACGCCTTCTACCACATTTCCATCATAGAGCTTAAACGCCACTTTAATGGTTTTATCACGGCTTTGTTGTTGCAGGGAAATTTGCGCATTCCGAAAACAGAAATGGGCTTTGAGTTTTTCCCGCAGGTCCAGCGACAAGTCGCTCATTACATCAAACGAATCAGCGCCTTTCAACCAAATCCAATGCAAGATTTGTCGCGCCCGAAAAGCCTGAGCACCCTGCGCCTGCAGCCAGGTTTTTAAAGATGCTTCATCTTCCTTTCTTATGTCTTTGAGCGTATCCACCTTTTGATGTTAAAACAAAGCCGTGCGCCATTTGCTTTTCCGGGGAATTGCAGCCCTGAAGAATGGGTTGTAGAGCGCACGATGCCGCATCCATCCGCGCAGGCCGCTATCCTGAATGTACAAACACAAAGCAGTATCTAAAGCCTTTCCAAAGGATGCCCCGTAAGCCATGTTGCGCGAATCATGGATGTGTGCCAACAGACGCAATCTCTTTACAAGCATCAGCACCTTTTCCCAGGTGCAATGGGCATCAGGTGTTCGGAGTTCGAGCGCCAGCCGTGCGGCTTCGTCACCATATTGCATCTGAACCGCATCGATGGCCCAGGGCGCCAGCATTATTTCGGAAGGCAACGGCTGACTGGATGCTCCAACGGGTATTGGCAACACACCAAAGGCAAGGCTGTTGCGCTGGTGGAATAGTCCTTCAATAGAAACAACTTCATCAAGAACCGCCTTTCTGCGAAACAGGAGGCCGCCTTCGGCTCCCAAAGGCCTGAACAACATCAGAAAACGCAACATCAGTGGATCGTGGGCTGCGGGAACTGCCGGCATTGGACCCGGATGTGCGAGTGGGGCGAACAGCACATCCGTTTCGGGATAGCGTTCAAAATAGCGGAGCTGCAGTTCCAGCCTATGACGCTGATATACGGCAGCTGCATCTGCAATGGCGACAAAAGTACCAGTAGCTGCAGCCAATCCGGTTTTCAAGGCTTGGGCTGCATCCCATGATTCTAAAGGCATAAATTTCACCCGTGAATCAGGGAAACCTGACAACAATGCTTCGGTGCTTGCACCGGGCAGCGCAGGAATGATGAGTTCAAAATTGCGATGGCTCTGCGTCAACAGGGAACGTACGGCATTTTTTTGCTGGCGTTCAGCTGGATCGCTTATGGGCAGAATGAGGGAAACGCTGTTCCTTTGAGACATCAGCCGGAATGTGCTTCCAATTGGTATTGTTCCTTTTGCGCTTTCAGCATGTTGCGCAGGAAATACGTTCCGCCAACACCTATTACACTGAGCAACAAACCAATGACAAAACCTATTACGGCACCTTTTACCGGTTTTCCGCTGATGCTCCTCAGAGGTGCCCTGGCATCGTCAACAACGGTAATCATGGGCTTGCGCTTTTCATATTCCAGGCGCGCCAGATTATTGGCCGTAACAGCTTCGATAAACTGACTGGTGATGAGGTTGATGTTTCGCTTGTAATTCAGTTCAGGCAATCGCGCTCTGGACATCACCACGCCGAAACCCTCGTCGTTCAGGTTTGCCAGTCCATATTCCTGACCTGCCAGCCTGGCTTCCAGACTGTCCATTTTACGGCCAGTGTAGGCAAGCAGCTGGGCAGCCTTTTCCAAACGTTTCTGTGTATAGTAACCTGAAATTTCCTTAATGTGAAACCTGGAGAAAATGAGCGTAAACTCTTCATCCCAGAAAACCATTTTGTGTTCGATGATTCCCGATTCCTTGGTTTTTGCCACAATATTTGAAGAGATTTCGATGGCCATTTTGCGCATCAAATAATCATGGGCGGGGTGAACTCCAAATTTGTAGGTAGAATCTGGGGCGAAGGTTTTATATGCTTTATCTGAAGCAAGTCCTTCCAAGCGTCCGGTCAGCTCCATGTACCTTCGGCCCAGACTTTGCCATTTGCCGTTAATGGAATAGCTGTTAAGCAGGGTTTTTTCTACGATTTGATAACTCAGCGCCAAATCAACCAAAACCAACTTGTTGTTGGTGGCCCCGCCTTGTCCCTGAAGAATGGACAATAAGCCGGTACCACCGCTGCCACCGCCAAGTTCTTCCAAAATCTCATCCTCCAGCAGAAAGGTATTGATGGCCTCGTACATCGTGGTTTTGGTGTATTCCCTGTAACCCATGAATGCGCTGAGACTCAAGGTGATCAGCAGGACCAGCCACCACCTCCGGCGCACATAGCGGAGTGCAGGTTTAACCTGTTCGAGGATTTCGAATATGTTGATTGGCTTCTTAGGACTCTGAAAATCTTCCATATTACCTCCAGCCTGTGGCTATTCGAATCATGGCGATGAATGAGAATACCGAAATGGATCGGGTGATGAGTGTATTCAATGTTGTGTCCAAGTTGAAACGACGTCTGCCTGTTGTAGCAACCTCCGCTTCCGTTGGTTTGGACGGCACATTCACCATGGCACCTTTTTCTACTTTGGGATATACTTTGAAGAACACAAAGTTCTTGGACTGAGAAACGCGGCCATTTTTATAGGAAACAGTAACCCTTCTGCGGTAGGCATCATCCCTGAAACCACCGGCCAGGTTGCGGATATAATAGCCCGCGCGTTTGCCACTCACATAATACGAACCAATGCGTGTGGTTTTATCGGGAAGGTTAATGGCACCGTCAATCAGAACCAACTCTTCTGCAAACGGAATTTCGATCACATCGCCATTCTTCAGGGTGTAGTTATAGGAAGAACGTTTCCTGCTCAGGGCCTTCTCCAAATCCAGGATGACGCGCACATCGCTGCTGTCGTCCTGTCGGCGGGTAAATGACGCACCTTCGGGAAACGCTTCCGGCTTTAAGCCGCCGGCTCGTCGAATCACCGACGACAACTTCTCACCGTTGCCCATCAGCGTATAACCTCCGGGGAACATCACCGCTCCTTTGAGTTCAACAACTTTAATCGGCACATAATCTGGGTTGGTGCGCACAAACACCTGATCGTAGGGAACCAGTTTAAATCGTTCGGTTTCTTTATCTGCGGAAAGGTCAACCGGCACCGTGGTGGTATAAACCAGTGTTTTGGTAGGAATCCAATACACCGGGTCAATCGGCGCACTTTGGCGCACAATTTCAATTTTAGCATTGGCCGCCGCGTAGGTGAATCCACCTGCCAGATAAATCAGGTCTTTCAAACTGATATCATCGGAATAATCATAGGTGCCGGGTTTTCGCACCTGTCCGGAAACCGTGATTTTCAATTTATCACGCATTTCCAGACGGTTGAAGATTCGGAGTTCGTCTCTGGGTTGCAACAGCAAGTCTTTTTCAGAACCCGGATTTTCAATAATTTCACGCAGGTTGAGTGAGGTATTGGTTTCTATCAGGTAATACGGATCGATACGCGTGAGGATGGCCCTATCCAGGAATGCGCCCTCCTTCAAACCACCGCCCAGGTACAACAGGTCGGTGATGCGCATGTTTTCTGAATAATCGAAGGAATTAGCCGCTTTCACGGCACCATCTACACGAACCTGGAAGAACTCTTTGAATGCGGTGGCAGAAAAAACTTTTACAATATCACGGGGCTCCAGCAGGGGGTCTTTATCGGTACCCGGGTTGGCCAGTACTTCTTTTGGAGAAAAAGCCACCAGTTTCCGTTCCTGTTTGTCGTTTACGCGCAACAAAAATGCACGTTCCACTTCTGCCTGTTCCTTGAGGCCACCGCCCATAAACATCAACTGACTCACGCGCATGCCGGTTACGAAGTCTGTTTGCAGTGGTTGTCTGATTTCACCTTCGATGCCCACGGTGAACTGATCGCGCAGTTCCTGACGCGAGAAGATGCGGATGATGTCGCGCTCTTCCAGCGGCAAATCGGCCTCGCCTCCCGGATTGGCTAATACTTCCTGGGGAGAGAAATAGTAAAAATTCCTGCTCAGATCCACATTGTTTCGAATCAGGAACGCTTTGTCGGGGAAGGCATTTGGAAGCAATCCATTGCACAATTTCAAGATTTTGCTGATGCGGTCGCCTTTACGGATTTTGAATTCGCCCGGAATGTTCACGGCTCCGGAAACTTTCACCATGTAATCTTTATAGTCGTCGTTGATGGTTTTGAAGGAAACCACATCGCCATTTCTCAATTCAAAGTCTTTTCCTGCACGACGCAGCGAATCATAATTAAGGCTGATACGCTCGAAAGTTTGATCATCAGAAATCCTGGTAATCAGGATGTTCCGAGTGTAGGCGACGGGATCCAGACCGCCGCCGAAGCGAATCAAATCCGAGAATTTTTCGCCGGGCTTGAGTTCATAATTTCCGGGGCGCATCAAACCACCCTCCACGTTTACCACCTTTCCCGAAGGTGGCACAATGATGGCGTCCTGGTTTTGCAGGTAAATCTCTTTTCCTTCTGTGGAATAGCGATAGATATCGAGGCTATCCACTATTTGTCCGTTGCGCTTGATGGCGATGTTACGAATGGAGCCCAGATTAGAAGGCCCCCCCATGTAGGCCAAAATATTAAAGGCGGAATTGATGGCTGTTACGGTCACTGAACCGGCGTTGATTACTTCGCCGAGCACCTGAATGGTGATGGTTCTTGGACGCGTCACGGTTACGGAAAATGAACTGTTGCCATCTTCCAGTCCAAGACGACTGGCAATGTAGCTTCTGGCTTTGGAAAGGGTCATGCCCTTGAGGAACAGCTTTTGGTATCCTTTGATGTCGATGGCGCCGGAAAGTCCGATAACGGCGCTTTGGCTCCAGTAGCGGTAGCCCCAAACTTCCAGTTGAACCACGTCGCCCGTGCTGAGGATATAAGATTCAGGAACGGCAATTTGATCACCTGTTTCTAACAGTTTAATGTTGTTGGAGCGGAATAAGTGCTGTCCATAAATCCGGGCAGAGGGAAAATCGCGCGAGGCGCTCTTTGACCTGGCCAGATCTTCGGCAAGCATGGCTTTTTCACGCTCGTAAAGCAGCTTCAGGTTTTCGCTTTTGATGCGTATGAGTTCCTGATCAATTTCCGTGAGGTTTTCCTTGCCTTTCAGCTCGTCGAGTTCCTTTTCCACGCGAAGCCTGCTGGCGGTGATGTTCATACGCTTCAGGGTAAGCTCATCCTTTTTCACCGTTTGGTCCATGGTGTCAATGGCTTGCTCGGTTTTGCTCTTGGGTTTTTCTCCCGGCTGTCCATTGGCACCTGCGCCAGCGTCTTGTTGCGGCTGACTTGCCTTTTTCGCCTGTGCGGAATCTGTTGGGGGATTCGTAAAACCAGGCACCTGCATGCCCATCATCCCCATGCCGGGAAAGGGCATAAACTGTGCCTGAACAATTCCAATACTGCAGCTCAAAAACACCATTGCTGCGTATTTCAGGATATTATAGCTCATTTGAGTAGATTCATTAAATATTGGCCGTATCCACTTTTCATGAGTGGTCGCGCCAGGGTTTCCAATTGCTCGTTGTTGATAAAGCCCATGCGCCAGGCCACTTCTTCGATACATCCGATTTTAAGGCCTTGCCTGTCTTCAATCACCTGAACAAACTGAGCGGCCTGCATCAGGGATGTGAACGTTCCGGTATCCAACCATGCCGTACCTCTGTGCAGAACGGCTACTTTCAGTTTACCTCTGCGCAGGTACTCTCGGTTCACATCCGTAATTTCCAGTTCACCGCGGGGTGAAGGTTTGAGATTCCGGGCAATTTCTACCACGTCGTTGTCATAGAAATACAAGCCGGGAACAGCATAGTTGCTTTTTGGTTCTTCTGGTTTTTCTTCGATGGAAAGGGCATTCATGTCGGCATCAAAATCAACCACCCCGTAACGCTCCGGATCGCTCACGTGGTATGCGAAGATCATACCTCCTTCAGGATCGTTATGGCTTTGCAGCAGCTGTTGCAGATCGGCGCCAAAAAAGATGTTGTCGCCCAGAATGAGGCTTACTTTATCATTCCCTATGAATGAAGCTCCAAGGATAAATGCCTGCGCCAAACCCTCAGGAGCCGGCTGCTCTATGTATGAAAAACTACAACCCAGATGCGCACCGTCACCCAGCAAACGCCTGAAACCGGGCAAATCCTGTGGCGTACTGATGATTAAAATTTCCCGGATACCGGCCATCATCAAAATGGACAGTGGATAATAAATCATCGGTTTATCATAAACCGGCATCAACTGTTTGCTCGTGGCCATTGTGATGGGGTACAAACGCGTACCGGAACCACCTGCCAGGATTATACCTTTCATCAAAGGTTCAAATATAGACCTGAGAACCGACAGAGGCTCGGACTATCACGATTAAGGTAATCACCACCAAGATGAACGTACAGAAAAAAATACATTACCCGACGTGTTGTCCCCCGATATCGTGTGCAAAAAGTCACTTTCCATAGTTCGTGTATATGGGAAACGGATTATTAAAACCACCCAGCCGCGCAAGGGTTTATCACGCTGAAACCGGTATTTCTGAAAATAAGCACGTGGCTGCGCGCACAAAATTCCGTAATTTGTATCGGTATGTCGTTTAAAGCAGGATTTGTGAGCATCATCGGTTTGCCCAATGCAGGCAAAAGCACCTTGTACAACAAGTTGGTTGGTGAGAAGCTCAGTGTGGTTAATCCGAAGGCGCAGACCACGCGCCACCGAATCCTGGGCATTGTAAACAAGGAATCGGCACAGATTATCTACAGCGACACACCCGGGCTGGTGCGCAGGGTAAGCAACAAGATGCATGAACACATGGTTGGCGCCGTCATGGAAAGCCTGGACGATGCCGATGTACTCATTTACCTCGCCAATCCCGGCGAACAGGGCATTCCGGAGAGCATCGCAGAACGACTGAGCCGAAGTAAAGCCGCATTAATCATAGCGCTGAATAAAATTGACTTGGGAAATCAGGAGCAGATTGAAGCTGAAGTGGCACAATGGCGTGAACTCAATCCCAAGGCGGTGATTCCACTCAGCGCGCTGCACGGGTTCAACCTGGAAGCGCTGGAACAACTGATCATCAGTCTGTTGCCCGAGCATCCGGCCTATTTCCCGGAAGATCAGCTGACCGACCGCACCGAACGCTTCTTTGTGAATGAGATCATCCGCGGCAAAATCCTTACCTATTACAGCAAGGAAATTCCTTATTCCATTGAAGTGACAACCCAGTCATTCAAAGACAATAAGCATATTCTGAAAATCCATACGGAGGTGATTTGTGAGCGCGAGTCGCAGAAGGCAATCCTCATCGGTCAAAACGGGAAGGCGCTGAAAAGAACAGCCACCGCAGCCCGTCAGGATCTGGAAGCATTTTTTGGAAAGCAGGTGTTTCTGGATGTGCGCGTAAAGGTTCGGGAAGATTGGCGCGACAAGGAAAATTACCTGCGCGAATTCGGATACCAGAACGATTAACCGCGCTGCTGCCCAGGCTGAAACAAGGCGAGGATTTCTTCCACAAACCGACGATCGTTGGATAACCTTGGCACTTTATGCTGGCCGCCCAATTTTCCTCTTTGTTTCATCCATGCATGAAACACGCCTTCAGGAACTACGCGTACCTTTGGCATGCGCAGGGCCAAATCTTTCTGTCGCTTTGCCTCGTAATCACTGTTGCATGCTTTTAAGGTTTGGTCCAATACCTCTGTAAATCGCTGCAGGTCATCGGGCGGGCGTTCAAACTCCACCAGCCACTCGTGACCAGGCTCGGAAGAACTCATGTACACCGGGGCTGCGGTATATTCCCGCACCAAAGCGCCGGTTGCGGCGCAGGCTTGGGTGATGGCCCTGTCGGCATTGTCAATCATCAGCTCTTCTCCAAAAGCATTCATAAACAAACGCGTTCTTCCGCTGATGGTAAACCGATACGGCGACACGCTGCTGAAGGTAATGGTATCGCCTAACTGATAACGCCACAGGCCACTGTTGGTGGTGATGACCACCGCATAATTCACACCGGCTTCAACCTCGGCCAAGGGATATACAGGCGGGGTATCTTCATCCAGCTTGTCGGCAGGAATAAACTCAAAAAACACCCCGTAATCGGTCATCAGCAGCATTTCCCTGGCACCAGGAACATCCTGAATTCCGAAGAATCCTTCGCTGGCGTTGTAGGTTTCCAGATAGCGCATTCCAGAACCCTGAATCAGCGCATCAAACTGATCGTAGTAAGGCACAAAGCTTACTCCGCCATGGATATACAATTCAAGGTTTGGCCAAATTTCACGAATGTTCTTTTTGCCTGTTTTTTCCAGCAAACGCTGAAACAACACCAAAGTCCACGTAGGCACACCTGAAATGCTGGTCACATGCTCATTGATGGTCGCTTCCACCATTTTTTCCAGCTTTTCTTCCCAATGTTCCATCAGTGCAATGGACAAATCCGGCGTTTTCAGGTAGCTGGCCCAAACAGGCATGTGGTTCATCAGCACCGCGCTCAAATCGCCATACCAGGAGTTTTCATTATGCTGGTTCACACTGTGGCTGCCGCCAATCAGCAGGTTCTTGCCTTCGAAAATCTTGGTTTCGGGGAAAGAAGCACAGTAGAACGTGAGCACATCCCTTCCGCCTTTAAAATGGCATTCCTCCAGTGATTCAAAACTCACGGGGATGAACTTGCTTTTATCGTTGGTGGTGCCGCTGGATTTGGCAAACCAGTAAACATCGCTGGGCCACAGCAAGCCTTGTTCACCGGCCATGGTACGCTCGATGTAGGGTTTCAGCGATTCATAATCCTGCAGTGGAACACGCCTTTTGAATTGTTCGTAGTTCTGGATGCCGGCAAACTCATATTGTCGGCCAAACTCTGTGTAACGTCCTGCCTCCAGAAGGTTTTGCAGCATACGTTCCTGCGTATCCAGTGGGTGATACAAAACGTCTTCAAGGCTGTTGATGCGCTGCCTGAAATACCAACTGATGAGTGGACCCAGAATCATTCCGCTCCTGCGATTTGTGCTAAAAACATACGGTATAGGGTATAAGTATTCACGTATCCATGCAAAGTTAAGGTTTCCATAACATCATCAACACTGTGGTACGCGGGCCTCGGGCCAGCCAGGTAACCAAAGAAGGACGGCACTCCGGCTTCCGTGAAAAAATAATGGTCGGAATTGGCAGCTTTACCACGCTTCTGAATTGCGGGCAGCAGGCAATAATGCCTGTTTAAACTGTCCAAAAAGTTAAATTCACGTGAAAAAACACTGGCATTCACCACAGTCATGCCTTGTTCTCCAGTGCCCATCAAATCCATGTTGATTAGAAAACGGATGCGGTTTAGGGGCAAAATACGGTCGCGTATCATGGCTGCAGAACCCAGAAGTCCGGCTTCTTCCGCAGCAAAAAACACCACTACCACGCTGTAAGGCAATGGTTTTTTAGCCAAATCACGCGCCAGGTCGAGCACCATGGCTACTCCGGACGCATTGTCGTTGGCACCCGGAAAAACAGCCTTCCCCATACGCCCCAGATGGTCGTAATGTGCGGTGAGCACCAACAGAGAATCCGGCTGACGCGTGCCGGGGATATACGCCAGCACATTTCGGCAAAGCTGACTGGGCCTATATTGATTTTTGATGTTCAACTCCAGCCGTATGTCATGCTGCACCCTGTCTTCACGCAGCCAAAGCACCACCCGGGGATCTGGTTCTGAAGCAACGCCCCAGGCCGGTAAACGGGGCACCAGGTTTACCCAAACCGGAACCGGATGTTGTGCACGCAACGCTGAAATACGCTTGCCCCAAATAGGGTGGCTGAGCATGGCTTCGGGAACGGCGGGAACGGTACCCAGTGAACGCCAAGGACCCCTGGGATAGAAAAGTGTATCTGCCCAGCTCCATTTCCTCAGGAACAGGCTGCCCTTCCAGGAAGGCGATGCTGCATCTGCCAGAACATCGATTCCGGGCTTCAATCTGCGTCCACCACACTGAACGGCAAGCTCAGGTATGGTATTCACAGAGATGAAAAAATCGTGCCTGTACGTGCCATTCCAAGCTTGTACACCGGCCTTTCGCAATTCCGCTTCCAGCAATGCTGCGGCTTTCAGTGCTCCATCCTGCACATAGCCTCTGCCGGCCAGCTTCCTGCTGCACAGCTGTTCGATGAACTTTCGGGCCCAAACGGTATCCTGCGCCGCCAGTGGACCCTGAAGGCAACCAAGTGCACAAAAAATCAATGTTCTCAACCAATACAAGCTTCTTAAGCACATAATTTCTAGTTCCCTCCCCGTTCTTTGCAAACATAACCATGAATGTGATTCCCAAACCCTCCGGACCAGAAGAAGAAATCTACCTGGAAGGTGCGCGCAGCCGCGGCTACGAGTTCTTGTTCGCCTTCAAGGTGATGTGGGAGTTTATCAAAGGATTCCGCACCCTGCATTTCGTAGGGCCATGCGTTACCGTATTCGGTTCAGCGCGCTACAAACATGGCCATATGTATTACGAGATGGCACGTAAAACCGGAGCCGCCATTGCCAATGCCGGTTTTACCACCATGACCGGCGGCGGGCCAGGCATCATGGAAGCTGCCAACCGGGGCGCTGCCGAAAACGATGGCCGCAGCGTTGGCGTAAACATCGTGTTGCCTATGGAACAAGAACCCAATCCCTTCTTGGACACACAGGTAAACATCCGCTACTTCTTTGTGCGGAAGGTATTGCTGCTGAAGTATTCCTACGGATTTGTGGTACTTCCGGGTGGCTTCGGCACCATGGATGAACTGTTTGAAACCCTCACGCTCGTGCAAACACGCAGCATCCGTGATTTCCCGATTGTATTGATGGGAAAGGATTATTACAAAGAAATCTGGGCCGCGCTCAACGATATGGTCGTTGAAGGTACCATCTCTGCCGAAGACCTTAAACTTGTGCTCCTTACCGATGACCCGGATGAAGCCATCAACCACATCGGCTATTATGTAGGGCGGAATTTCAGGGTGCTGCGCAGGCGCAGACCTTTCTGGTGGTTGTTCGAAAACCACCGCCGCAGCTGGAAAAAACCTGTCAGCGTATCAGGCTGATGGTTTCACGCTCGAAATGGGTTTTGTCTTCCCAATCCTTCACAAAAACCTTCACCGCATAAACTCCATCGGGGGCAGGCCGGCCTTCAAACAGGCCATCCCAGCCGTTTTTATCGTCGCCACGGAACATCAGCGCACCCCAGCGGTTGTACACTTCAAAGTGCATCCACTTGTGGCCAATGATGGTGGGTTTATACACATCGTTTAGTCCGTCGCCATTTGGTGTGAAGGAGTTCGGAACAGACATCATATACACGTTCCGCACGGTTAAAGGCTTCACCATGGTGTCGGCGCAGCCAATGTTGTTTCGCACGATAAGCCGCACCAGATAGGTTCCTGTATCGCGGAAACTGTACTGCGGATTTGGGTCGGTACTGCCGCCTCCATCGCCAAATTCCCAGCTGTAGGTTTGCGCGTATCTGGATAAATCGGTGAAGGAAGCCAGCGGATTCAGCGAGGTTGGATTCAAGGGATTCCAGGTAAAATCGGCCGTCGGCTGTCCGTGCACCCGAACAAAAGAAACGGTTTGGAACGAATCTTTACAGCCATCGGCGTTTTTCACCAGCAGTTTCAACCCATAGAGTCCGGAATCTTTGAACGAACGTGCGCCGTTGTTGCCGCTTTGCCTCAGCCCATCAGACCAGCTCCAGTTCCAGGAAACGGCTCCGTAGCTCAGGTTCTTGATGTTGGTTGTAAGCCCGGAACATACATCAAACACCGCAGGCGCTGCACCGGCCACAGGTGGCGTACTCACGGTAATGTAGATGGAATCGGTAAGTGACTTTGAGCAGTTGTCGCTCACTGTATAGGAATAGAATGCTGAAGCCGTCGGTTTGAACTTAAACGGATTCGGTGCATTATTCACGGTTGCAAACCAGTTGATGCTGCGGGCCAGGGGCAAACCGCCGCTCAATACCAGATTCACCTGCACGGAATCGCCCGGGCAAATCAGGTTTTTATACACCGGAGCTGCTGCCAGCTTCGCCCGAACACTTACCGTAACGCTAGCTGTATCGGGTTTCACAGTGCAGCCATCTGTTAAAATTGCCGTATAAACCGTGGTGCTCAAGGGACTCACATTGTGCGTGGTTCCACTGCCCAGACCCTGATTCCAATTGAGCTGGTATCCTGCGGGAAGACCGCCTGTCGTCATAGCGTTCAGGGTGAACGGTGCTCCGTAGCAAATGAGCGTATCGCGGTTCAAGGTTAGGTTCAGCGGGGCGCGAACCGTCACGGTAGCACTGTCACTTACAGGATTCATACAACCGTCGCTAAGCGTAAAGATGTATTTGGTTGTAATGACCGGGCTTACCGTATGCGTTTTGTTTCCGGAAGGCAGCCCTTGGTTCCAGTCATACTGATGTTTCAAGGGAATGCCGCCTGAAGGCGTGGAACGCAGGAATACGGGGCGACCGGCGCAAATCAGGGTGTCCGGGTCAAGACGTACGTTCAGCGCCGGACGGTAACGCACATACACGGAATCGGAATTTCCGGGCGCGGAACAGCCGTCGCTGAGGGTCACCTTATACCAGCCATCCGCAGAAGGCTTGGTTTTCTTGAATGAACCGTTGCCCAAACCGCGGTTCCACAGCAGTTGATGTTTCAAGGTATCGCCGCCGGAAGCAACAGCAGTCAGACGTACAGAATCCTTGGCGCAGAGCAGCGTATCCACCGTTTGCAGCTTCACCTTCAGCGGTGTTTTTACCCAAACCTTCACAAACGCGGTATCCTGAACATCGGTGCATCCATCTGACAAAACGGCCATGTAGGTAGTCGTAGCGGCAGGTTTTGCAGCAGCAGGACTGCCGTTCAGGTTTCCTGGAGTCCAGGTTAGTTTTCTGGTAAGGGACAAACCACCGCTCACCGAAGCGCGCAGCGCAGCCGTGGTTCCGCTGCAAATCACGGTATCCTTCATGGCGGCAAGCTGCAAGGGTTGTAATACGCCAACTTTGATCTGGTCGCTCACAGAAAACCCGGAACAAACATCGTATAGGGTAACGGTGTAGGTAGCAGTATCGGTAGGTTTTACATAAGGCGACACGCCACTGGGCCAGCCTTTCCAGGTGACACGCAGGTCAGGAGTATAACCACCACCCACAGCAGCTTTCAACTGCATGGAATCGCCGTAGCACAGGGTAGTATCGTTTCCTGCATTTACCTTCAGAGGTTTACGCACGGAGTAGTATTTCGCCTTGAAGCCCTTGCCCACCACGAGTTGGTCGCTCCAGAATTTGAAGGTCACGGTATTACCGGGAATCCGGATGGGTAAGCCCGCATTCATCAGGCCGGTGGTGGTTTTCCAGGGCGTAGCTCCGGTTGATTTCCAACCGGCATACAGGTAAATGGTATCGTATTTCTGTTCGAGGTCAACCATGGTAAACTGCACCACCATGCTGTCGGCACCGGGATCGGTGAGGTGCAGGATGGAGGTATTGTTCTGGAAATAGTTTCCTTCCCCGCCCTGATCATACACAATTCCCTTGCAAGCCTGAACCGTATCACGCCCGGAGGGCGGCAGCAAAATTCCCTGACATATATCCAGGGTGGAATCCACCTTGATCCACGCGGTTTTGGTGATGGAATCAACCTTATTTTTAAAGCAACTGGTGGCTTTGAGCTTCACGTTGAAGTTTCCATAGTTCAGATAAGTATTGGAGGGATTAAATACTTTGGAAGTATTACCGTCACCAAACCACCATTCCGACGACCTTGCATTGGCGCTGGTATTGGTGAAGTTCACTACTGCGGGCGTGCGACAGAAGAAGGTATCTGAAATGAAACTCGCCTTCACAAAGCCACTGTCGTACGCATTGCCAATACCCACAGCATACCAGGCATTGGTGGTGCTGATGACTTCCTTGGAACAGTTTCCATACAAATCCGCAGCCGACATGATGCCGAAAGTGCGCGCATCGGCGTATTGCGACGACGGTGTGAGGTACACGGTCAGGTTGCGGTAAGCGATATGCGCTGCTTTGATGTAGCCAATGCTGTCCACATTAAAATTCTTCCCAAGATCATTTTTGCCGCTGCCGCCGTCGCTGAGCAGGTAGTACCAGTAATTCTGCACGCCGCTGTTCACGTGCACGCCGCCATTATCGCCTGCTGAAGTCCACCAAAACGAACCCTTGTAGCAATCCGGGTGATTGAACTGATTCGGATTGGCCATGTTACGGATGCCATTGCCTGTGGAAGTGATGTCTTCACCAATCCTCCAGTTCCATTTTTTATTTCGGGCCCAGCGTTCGATGGCATTACCAAACACATCCGAAAAGGATTCATTCAGGGCGCCACTTTCATACGAATAAATCAAACCGGCGGAAAAAGTGGTCACGGCATGAGCAATTTCATGCCCGCATACATCCAGCGCAGTGAGCGGCACATTTAAAGTAGAAGCAGTGGCACCGTCGCCATAAGTCATCACCGAACCATTCCAGAACGCGTTTGCGTAGTTCGAGCTGTAATGCACATAGCTTCTGATTTTCGCATTTTTATTGTCATAGCTGTTGCGGTTGAACAAAACCTTGAAAAAGTCAAAGGTTTTTTCAGCGCCCCAATGGGCATCTGTTGCCACTTCATCCCTGTTGGCATTTACGTTGTTCCAGAAATTATCTGTATCCGTAAAATCTACTGCAGTGCCATAATTCGTTCCCTTCCTCATGTTGAAGGTTTCCACACCGTTTCCCCTTCCGGCTTCACGCAGACGGTACGTGGTTGTATTCACACTGTCTGTAATGATTTGCTGCGTGTCGCTGTATTTTGTTCTAGCCGCACCTTTGGAATCGCCGCTGTGGATGAGGTTTTCTGTTTCCAGCAGCGCGCCGGTTTGTGCATCCAGAAACAGGTTCTGCCTGCTCATGGGCTCGTGGGCATAAATATCAAACAACCAGGCGAGCTTCACTGTTCCGCTGCCCGGGGAAAAACGCTCCGGAAGCCACACCAGCCGGCCTTTGGGCCGATACGTTGCTGCAGGATCTTCTTTAATCTTTTTGTATTCAATTTCTTCTTCCGGAATTTCCCACTTATACGAAACGGCGCCCACCTGTTCGAGCGCTTTTTTCAGTGCATCCTCTTCATTCAGCATCGGCTGTGCATCCGGAAAGGTTTCACTGTGCCAGCGTCCATTAAAACTCAGCACGCGTCCGTTCAAGGTATGGCTGATTACCTGCGCGGTGTACACATCGTTTCCGTCTCGCACCTGCTGGTAACGATAATGCACCATGCCCAAGTCATCCTGAAATTCGCCAATGAGCCGCAATGTTGTTTCCTCGCCCCAACCGGCAGCGCGGGCAAACCAAAGCGGAAACGCTGAAGCTGAAACATAGCGGTGCTCCGGAATCTTCCCAAACAGCAGTTGGCCGCTGCTTTCATCAAACTTCAAATCCGTGGCATACTGTTCCCAGTGATTGGATGAAGTCGGCTTCTGTGCCTGAACCAACCCGCCACAGAACAGGTAAAGGATGACAGCAAGTATTGGTTTATGCATAAGCAAAATGGGATTTCTTTTCAAATAAAATGCAATTCATAAGACTATAAAATGACTTAATGAGTTGCCTGAATAACTTTGCGTACATGCGTACGCGGGTTTCGGAGCTTTTAGGAATTGAATTTCCCATCATCCAGGGCGGCATGATTTGGTGCAGCGGCTGGGAATTGGCTGCAGCCGTCAGCAATGCAGGCGGTTTGGGTTTGATTGGCGCAGGAAGCATGTATCCCGAAGTGTTGCGCGAACAGATCCGCAAATGCAAACAGGCCACCAACAAGCCCTTTGGCGTGAATGTGCCTTTGCTCTATCCGGATATTGAACAGCACATGAACATTATTGCTGAGGAAGGCGTGCGCATCGTCTTCACCAGCGCGGGCAATCCCGCCACCTGGACCGGCTGGCTGAAGGAACGCGGCATCACCGTCGTACACGTGGTTTCCAACTTGAAGTTTGCCCTCAAATGTGCACAGGTTGGCGTGGATGCGATTGTGGCGGAAGGTTTTGAAGCTGGCGGCCACAACGGTCGGGAAGAAACCACCACCATGTGCCTGATTCCCATGATTCGCGCTGCCGTAGCGCTTCCCTTGATTGCAGCCGGCGGTATTGGCAGCGGACCGGCCATGGCTGCGGCACTTTGCCTTGGGGCAGAAGGTGTTCAGGTTGGAAGCCGTTTTGCCGCCACGCTGGAAAGCAGCGCCCACCCAAACTTCAAAAACGCCATTCTGGCCGCCGGAGACGGCGACACAAAACTCACGCTGAAAGAACTGACGCCGGTTCGGCTCATCAAGAATCACTTCTATCATGAAGTTGAAGCTGCTTATGCACGGGGTGCTTCCAAAGAAGAACTGCAGCAACTCTTAGGACGTGGCCGCGCCAAGAAAGGCATGTTTGAAGGCGATCTGGACGAAGGCGAACTGGAAATCGGGCAGGTGAGCGCAGCCATCCACGACCTGCCGCATGCCGAAACAGTAGTCCGGGAAATGATGGAGGGTTGCCGCGAAACCCTGAAACAACGCGCGGCACTTTGTTAAACCTCGGCCGGAACCTCAGCCCTACCACATGCGCAGCTCATCCACAAAAATGAAACTCGGGTTGCCTGCGCCGGGATGCCAGGCCGGCAAAGGGCCGTATTGAAAGGCTTCCATACGCACATAACGCACACCTGAACACCTGATTTCCCCGCCCAAAGCAATACGCCGCACACCGGGTTCCTCAGGAAGTATCGTGTGCGAATAGGCATAGGCATCGCTCCAGTTCACGCCGTCTGTCGAGAAGCTGAAATCCACGCCTTCCGGAAAAACAATCCAACTGCGGGTATCCTGCAGGAAACCTGCTTCGATGTGGTGCAGGGTTTGGGTATCTTTCAGGTCTATAACGGCAAGGTACGATTGGCCCTGAATGCCGTGCCAGTTGCCTTTCTGCCATTCGGTATCGCCAATGATGCCGTCGCACAATGCCTGCGGACCTCCGGCGCTGTATTGCCTGTTGGTTGGATGCAGCAGCTCCACTTCCCAGCGGTTGGGTTTGCGGTGGAAGCAGGCGCGGGCAAAAGGCACAAATCCGTTTGCTCCGCCATAGACCGCATCCACACAGGCATTCGCATGCAGGGTGTATTGTCCGTTTCGGGGCTGGAGTTGGGCACGCTTTCCATCTTCGTATATGACCAGTACATGCGGCACCTTGCCCGGTTCGGAACGGAGGGTGAAGTGCAGACTGTCTTCAAATACAGCGCTGTTGTATTGGAATACCGGAACGGAAACAGGTGCTCCTGCACTGCGGGTGAGGTAACGGTCTTCGCTGGCCGTTCCCCAGCTACCTGGGGTGTTTCCCATACGGAACACGAGCTTCCCTGCGGAAACAAGCTGTTCGTGGGTGAGGAAATTGGTGCGGATCGGCCGGCCGTCCAGTTCCACCGATTGAATGAAATCGCCACTACCCGTGCGCTGCAACTTGAGTTTATTTCCGTTTTCGAAACGTATTTCCGCCTGGCGGAACAAGGGATAGCCAATGCTGTAGCGCGGATCGCCCGGACAAACCGGATAGAAACCCAGGCTGCTCAACACATACCAGGCGCTCATCTGTCCGCAGTCTTCGTTGCCAATCAGTCCGTCGGGCCGGTTGTGGTAGAAACTGTCGAGTATCTGTTTGACACGCTGTTGCGTCTTGGCCGGTTTGCCGATGCTGTTGTACAGGTAGGCGATGTGGTGGCTGGGTTCGTTGCCATGCGCGTATTGCCCGATGAGGCCTGTAATGTCAACCTGTTCGCGTCCAACGGTGCGGCTTTCCACGCTGAAGAGGCTGTCGAGCAGGGCTTCAGCGCGCGCGTTCCCGCCCAGCCGGGTAATCCAGCCTTCCAGGTCGTGCGGAACGGCGAATGAGTATTGCCAGCTGTTGGCTTCAGTATAATGGTTGTTCACCTCGCGGGGTTCGAAGCGGGGCATAAAGCGGCCGTTTTCGCGGGGGCGCATGAGGCCGGTTTCAGGATCCAGCAGGTTGCGCCAGGCCTGGCTGCGGTTCAGGTATTGTTGTTCCAGGGTTGTATCGCCCAACATCCGGGCCATTTGTGCGATGCACCAGTCGTCGTAGGCATATTCCAGGGTTTTGCTCACCGATTCGCTTTCGTTTTCGATGCTCAGGAATCCGAAGCGCATGTAGTCGTCGAGGCCGAAGACGGGCGCTTCGGCACTGGCTTTGGCAGCCTGCAGCAGGGCGGCGGCGCTGTCGGGCAAGATGCCTTTGGCCATGGCATCGACGATGGCAGACACGGCGTGGTAACCGATCATGCAATTGGTTTCGTTGGCGGCGAGTTCCCATATCGGGAGGCGGCCCGATTGGCGGTACATGCGCAGGAAGGTTCGCATGAATTCGCGGGTGCGCTGCTGTTCAATCAATGTATAAAGCGGATGTATGGCGCGGTAGGTATCCCAAAGTGAAAATACCGAGTAATGGGCGCCTTTGCCCTCGTGTGCCTTGAAATCCATACCCCGATAGCTGCCGTCTGCATCATCCACGCGGTTCGGGACGATCATGGTATGGTATAAAGCGGTGTAAAAAATCGATTCTTGGTCGGCGCTTCCTTTCACCTTGATTTTGCCCAGTTGTTGTTCCCATTCCCTGTGCGTAGCGTTGCGCACTTGCTGAAAGCGGTCTTCGTTGATTTGCCTCGCGGGAAGCTTCGATGGATTGAGCCATCCTACGAAAGACACATTCACTTCCAGGTACAGGTCTTTCGTGGTGGGAGGGAAGAAAAGTACCACCCGGCGGTATTCGCCTTTCTCGGTCTGGATCACGCGGAAGGAATCTGCC
>JBIKKI010000116.1:0-7303 GCA_044360435.1 Bacteroidia bacterium | reverse complement strand
GTATTTTCCGCAACAAGGGGCAAGATGTTCTGGCGATCAATGGCATGCCGGATCATCTGCACATCTTTTTTATGATGCGTCCCACGTGTATCCTGGCTGATTTGGTTCGTGAGGTGAAGAAGGCTTCAACTGTGTTTATCAATGAACGATATTACCCTGTGACGAAATTCAGGTGGCAGGTGGGCTATGGGGCATTTTCCTACAGCAGCGCGCAGGTGGATACGGTGATTCGCTATATCCAGAATCAAAAGGAGCATCATCAGAAGAAGTCGTTCAGGGAGGAGTTTCTGGAATTTCTGGAGTATTTTGAGGTGGCTTATTCCGAGGAGGAATTGTCGCGCTGGCTGGATGGGGCGTGATGTGGAAGATGCGACTCCTCCGGAGTCGGGGGGGCGCTACATGCGTTTAGGCTGGGACATGCGACTCCTCCGGAGTCGAGGTTGCGTGCCGGGTGGAATTGTGGAAGATGCGACTCCTCCGGAGTCGAGGTTGCGTGCCGGGTGGAATTGTGGAAGATGCGACTCCTCCGGAGTCGGTGAACGCGCCCGCGGCTAAAATGCGCAGGTCGACGGCTTAGTTAAGGTTTATATTTGCTGATTCTCTATGAGCATTCAAGTTCAAGGCTTATCCAAGCGCTACGGAACACAATGGGCAGTGAAAGAGCTCAGCTTTTCCACAGGCAAAGGCGACATCCTTGGTTTTCTGGGCCCCAACGGTGCCGGTAAAAGCACCACCATGAAAATCATCACTTGCTTCATCCCTCCTACTTCCGGCACTATTTCCGTTTGTGGTTACGACGTACGCGAACAAAGCATGCAGGCACGACGTCATGTTGGATACCTGCCGGAACACAATCCGCTGTACCTCGACATGTACGTGCGCGAATACCTTGGATTCATGGGCGGCCTATGCGGACTGAAAGGCAAAACCCTGCGCCAGCGCGTAGATGCCATGATTGAAACCACCGGACTGGAACGCGAACAACATAAATTCATCGCGCAGCTCAGCAAAGGATACCGCCAACGTGTGGGACTTGCGCAGGCGCTTATTCACGACCCGGACGTGCTGATCCTGGATGAACCGACCAGCGGCTTGGATCCAAACCAGGTTGTAGAAATCCGCGAACTCATCCACAGCCTGGGCAAAGAAAAAACCGTGATGCTCAGCACCCACATCATGCAGGAAGTGGAAGCCATCTGCAACCGCGTCATCATCATCAACAAAGGCGAACTGGTTGCCGATGACCGCATCGAGAACCTCCGCTCCAAAGAACAAAACAAACATGCCGTGCGCATCCAATTTGCCACACAGGTGCCCTTAGCTGTGCTTGAAGAATTAGGCAGCGATGTGCATATCACCATGCTTCAGTCACAACAATGGCGACTGGAAAGCAACGACCCGGGATTGCGACAGCGCGCTTCTCAGCTGGCCCTGCGCCATAATCTGGAAGTGCTGGAACTGGTGAGCGAACAAAACAGCCTCGAATCCATCTTTCAAAAACTAACCCGCCATGTGGACCATACTTAAAAAAGAAGTCAGAAGCTTCCTCAGCGCCCTCATCGCTTATATGGTGATGCTGGTATTCCTCATCGCCGTCGGTTTATTCCTGTGGATGCTGAAAGGATATACGGTATTTGACCTTGGCGTGGCAGGTCTGGATGTGCTGTTTCAGTTTGCACCGCTCTTGTTCATCTTTCTGGTTTCAGCCATCACCATGCGCTCCTTTGCCGAAGAAAAAAGACTGGGAACCCTGGAAACCCTGACCACGCATCCCGTGAGCGACTGGGGAATCATCCTGGGTAAATTCTTTGCAGCCCTGGCACTGGTTGTCTTTGCCTTGTTGCCCACCCTGGTGTATGTGTACACCATCTGGACGCTGGGCGATCCGCGCGGAAACCTCGACACCGGCGCAACCCTGGGAAGCTATATGGGCTTGCTCCTATTGGGTGCGGCCTTCGTTTCCATGGGTTTGTTTGCCAGTGTATGGGCCGACAACCAAATCGTTGCGCTCATTGGAGGCATGGCATTATCCTTCCTCTGGTATCAACTGTTAGGCATGATTGGGGAATTGCCCAATTTGCCCTTTTTGAGCAACATGCTGGAATGGCTCACGCTTGATTTCCACTACCGCTCCATCAGCAGAGGCGTGCTTGATACCCGCGACATCGTGTACTTTGCCAGCTTCACCGGCCTGTTTCTTTATTTCACCAAACTTAAATTCTCCAGCAGGAAATGGTAACGAATCATAAACTCCGCAACAAACTGCAATCCTATTCCGAATTGCTGGTGGTGGTATTTGTGGTGGTGCTGGCCAATGTGCTCGCCAACCAATACTACAAACGCTTTGACCTTACTGCGGAAAAACGATATACCCTTTCGGCCACCAGCGAAAAGCTCTGCGGTCAAATCAAGGACCGACTGTATGTGAAGGTGTATCTGGACGGGGAAATGTCCAGCAAGTTCAAGCGCTTCCGCAATGAATTGCGCGACCTCTTGTATGAATTCCGCGAAGCATCCGGACAGAAAATCGACATCGAATTCACCGATCCTCTGGAAGGGAAAGACAACAAAGAAAAAAGCAACATCCTGACCCAGATGGAACAACGCGGACTGATTCCGGTGCGCGACTTCGACCGCGAGGGCATCGACGAAACCAGTTTCAAATTGGTCGTTCCCGGAGCGGATGTGGTTTATCAGGGCAAAGAATTCAGTGTGAATTTCTTCTTGTTCGACGTTGCCAAAGACCCTGAAACCAATGTAAATCAGGCCATTCAGGGACTGGAATACGAGTTGGCCAATATGGTGCGCCGTTGCATCGCCGGCAATCCGAAGAAAATCATCATTGCCGACGGCAGCGGTGAGTTGGATGAACTGCAAACCGCCGATTTGAGTCGTGAGCTGAGTCAGTATTATCAGGTGGAACGCATGAACCTGAACGTGGCAGACCCTGAAGCGGCCCGGCCGTTCCAGCTGAACCTTACATCCAACCCCGACAGCGCCGGGCTGGTGCTGCTGGAACTGATGCAGCGTCGACTCAATGGTGCCGACGGACTCATCATCGCCAAACCCAGGCAGGATTACACCGATGCCGAACTGTATCTGATTGATCAGTTCATCATGAAGGGTGGAAAGGTGCTGTGGATGGTTGACCCTGTTTCCGCAGAAATAGATTCGCTGGAACGGAACCCGTCCTTTCTGGCATCCAACCAAAACCTGGACAACATCACCGCGCAATTGTTTGAATACGGCGTCAGCCTGAACCCGAATCTGCTCATGGATGCCACCTGCAACCGCATCCCTACGCCGCGCCGCGAGTTTTTTGATTGGTACTACTTCCCTCTGTTCACCAGCCGCAACCTGGACCACCCGATTGTGAAAAACCTGGGCGCTGTTTGGTCGCAATTCCCGGCAACCCTGCGCGCCAAGAGCAGGCCCGACGTAAAAATCACAGACCTGCTGGTAAGCTCGCCCTATACCAAAACCGTAGGCGTGCCTGCAACCATCGATTACGTGAGCACCTACATGCAGTCGCGCGATCCTAAGTTCAGGGAAACCATGAACAGCGGCCTCCAAAGCTGTGGTGTACTCCTTGAAGGAACCTTCCGCTCTCCTTTTGTGTTCCGCCGAAAACTCACTTCACAGGAATTCATCAAAGAAACCAACAACAGCATGATCGTGATTGCCGATGGCGACATCGCCCGAAACGGAGTGATGCTGCGCAGCGGAAATCCTTATCCTCTGGGTTACGACCGCTTCTCGCGAATCACCTTTTCCAACAAAAAGTTCCTGATGAACTGTGTGGATTACCTGCTGGATCAAAACGGCCTGATTGAAATCCGCGGAAAAGAACTCAACGTAAGACTCCTGGACCAAACCCGCATCAAAGACGAACGCGCTTACTGGAAATGGCTGAATATGCTGCTTCCCCTGTTGATGATTCTGATTTTTGGTGGTGTAAACTGGTGGATTCGCAGGTGGAAATACACAAGAACAACCAAACGTGGCTGATGCGATGGATTTCATTTTAAGACCAAGAAGATGATTGTTGTTACAGGTGCAGCCGGATTTATCGGAAGTTGCCTAAGCGGCGCATTGAACCATTTGGGATTTCAAGACCTGGTGCTGGTAGATCATTTTACCCAGCCGGAGAAAATGAAAAACCTGGATGGCAAAAACTACCGCTGTATGGTGCCACGCGACCAGTTTTTTGAGTGGATCAAAGGCAAGGAATCGGAGGTTCAGTTCATCTTCCACTTGGGCGCCAGAACCAATACCGCAGAACAAAATCTGGAGTTGTTGCACGAACTGAATGTGGCCTATTCCCAGCAGATGTGGAACCTGTGCTGCCGGGCGCAAATTCCCCTCATTTACGCCTCTTCTGCCGCAACGTACGGCATGGCCACCGGGGGCTTTTCCGACGAACCCGCCCTGCTTGCATCCCTGAAACCTATGAATCCTTACGGACGCAGCAAGCAGGAGTTCGACCTCTGGGTCATGGAACAAAAAGAACAACCTTACTTCTGGGCCGGCTTTAAATTCTTCAATGTGTTTGGCCCGAATGAATACCACAAAGGCCGCATGGCCAGTGTGGTGTTTCACGCGCATCGCCAAATCAGGGAACACGGAATGATGCACCTGTTCCGTTCCCACCGCGCAGGCATTGCCGATGGCGCACAACAACGCGACTTCATTTATGTGAAAGATGTGCTTCAGGTGCTCATCCACTTCATGCAACACCGCAAAAACAGCGGATTGTACAACCTGGGCACAGGAACGGCACGCAGCTTCAAAGACTTAAGCCTGGCGGTGTTCCAAAGCCTCGGTATGCCCCCGCACATTGAGTTTATTGATACTCCGGAAGATATTCGCGATACCTACCAGTATTTCACACAGGCAGATACGTCGCGCCTGCTGGCAGCAGGCTATCAGGGTGGATTTACCTCGCTGGAAGCTGCGGTGGATGATTATGTGCGCCATTACCTGAATGAAGCAAAATACCTGTGAACAAAATCTCCGGTCGGATATGGCAATGGCTGCTCCTGCTTGCAGTGATGTCCTTCGGGACCGGACTGTGGCTGGACAGTTCCCGCATTTCCGGACCGGCCTCAGGCCGTAAACTCAAGGCCAATCTGGAGAGCCATCTGGGCAAACGGCTGGCTCAGATGGAACGCTGGTGTTTTTCCTGGAAAACGGAACCTACGGCCACCACCGCGGCGTTTCAAAAGCTGCGGAAGGAAGGAATTGCTGCGTTTGCCTGGCGCAATGACAGCCTGCGGCTATGGAATACCAATGCGCTGCCGGCCCACGAAATACTCCATACGGAAGGCAGCAGCCTGCAAAAACTATCCAATGGATGGTACCTGATTGTACAAGAAAAAAAGTACCGCGACAGCAGCCGCATCACGCTGGCCTTGCCTGTGCTTTACGATTATCCGGTACAAAACCAGGTGTTTCGAAACCAGGCAGCCAATATTCCGGGCATCCAAGGTTCATTCCTCATTTCGCCCGCACCCTTTGAAGGCAGCGTACCGGTAAAACTAGCGGGATTAAGCGCATTTCACGTACAGGCCGATGATGATGGCGCCCCGGGCAAAGGTTCCTGGCTGTTGCTCCTGGGCATTGCACTGGCCCTCATCTCCGGTTATTTCCTGCTGAAGAGAACATTTCCCCAGGAACATCCATTGGTAGCCATCGTAATCCTGGTTGCCGGATTGCTGGTGCGCCAGCTGTTCGGACAAAACCTGTTGCTCGGGGCCTTCCACAACCTGGACATCTTCAGGCCAGAGGTGTATGCATCGTCGTGGTATTTTCCTTCCCTCGGCGACCTGTTGATCAATACGCTGCTGGTTCTGGGCAGCCTGAATGCGATTTACGACCTGTTCGGTAAATCTATTACCGCACCCAGAAATCGCTATGTGCGCTGGCTGGTAGCCCTGCTCATCCACGCGCTCATTTTTGCCTCGGCCAACTTCATGGTCAGCGAAATTGCCAAGCTGGTCATCGACAGCCACATCTCCTTCGACTTTAACGAAATCCACAATGTAGACGCCTATACCCTGCTGGCTTTACTCATTGTGCTGATGTTTTACCGCATCTTCAAAACATTCACCGACCTGTTCAGTCCGCTGCTGCTGCCCCTGAGTTCGGCCAGTGGAAGCCTGCTGGTTTGTGCACTGTTTCAGGCGCTGCCCTGGCTCTTCTTCGGCTTCGTGCTGGATAATTCCTGGTACCTGATTACCATTTGCTATATCTATTGCGCCTTCTACCTGAGTGGCTACAGTTCTTTCTGGAACACACGCCAAACAAGCTTTTTCTTCCTGAGGCTGCTGGCAGCCTGCATCAGCATCAGCCTGATTTTCAGCCATTACATCGTACAAAAAGAACACGATACACGCAGGCTGTTGGCCAACCGAATCTTGTTGCGCACCGAACTCGGCCCCGGCGGTGCGCTGCACACCCTGGAATATCAAATCAACAACGACGCTGCCATCACCGATTACTTCACCTGTGAAGACGTAACCAAGGCGGAATTTGAAAAGCGCCTCCGGCAGATGTACTTGTCGAAGTTGCTGGAAAACTATGAAGTGGTGGTGATGGATTACGACAGCACAGGCCGTTTTTACAGAGAAGAAAATCCGCTCGACTACCAAACAGCGCTCAACCTGTTCCAGAGCGACCTTTGTCAAACAGTAAGCACCCACTTCCGGTACATCAAAGATCATAAATACAAAGGCAGCTACTTGGGTCGTTTTCCGGTGCAGGCCGGTACACGAAGGGTTGCTGAATTTTACGTATTGCTGCAACCCAAATCCGGATTCGGGCAGGCGAAATACGCCGACATTTTCCGCTCCGGGAACCTGTTTAACTCAGGCATGGATTATACCTACAGCTATGCCATTTATCAATCGGGTACCTTAACCAAAAGGCAAGGCGATTTTGGCTTCCCAATCAAACCGGAGGTATATGCCAGCGATGTATTCTTCAACAAAGACGGGTATTCTCATTACTACTATCGCGACGAAACCGGCGCGGTCATCCAGGTAAGCAAAACGGAAAACAGCCTCAATACCGGCATTACCATCTTCACTTTTCTGGTGGTGATTTCCCTGATCAGCGTATTCCTGCTTTACGGTTTGCTTTGGCTGCTGAAAGCCGTCACCGACCTGCTGCACCCAAACCGCGCCGCACTGAGGCTCAGTCGCTGGCTGGAACAACGCTATGGATTCCTCGATTCCAAAAACATCTTCCTGGCTTCGCGGATTCAGCTCTTTATGGTACTGGTGGTGTTCTTCAGCTTCATCAT
>JBIKKI010000115.1:0-7305 GCA_044360435.1 Bacteroidia bacterium | reverse complement strand
CAACTACTTCAAGCCAGAAGCTTTGAGCATCAACACTACACCGCCACTTACCGCCATTACAGGTTTGAAGGTCATGGAGAAACCCTTTCCCTTTGACAGCCTGTACCATGCCGGAAGTCAGATGGTGTTGCGGTATAATCAGAATTTCCTGCGCATCGATTTCACCGGTTTAAGTTTCGTGAACAGTGCACAGAACAAGTTCAGGTATCGATTGGATGGGCTGGACGAAACCTGGATTGAGGCAGGCGACAACCGCAGCGCTTCTTATACCAATCTGCCTCCCGGCACCTACACTTTTCAGGTGCAGGCCAGCAACGATGATGGCATTTGGTCGTCCATGCCGGCAGTGCTGCATGTACAGATTCTACCGCCATACTGGCGCACCTGGTGGTTTTTGTTGCTGATGGGAGCTTTGTTTCTCGGTCTCTTATGGCTGGTGTTCCGCATCCGCACGGGTGCTTTGCGCCGCAACTACCAGCTTAGCCTTGCGGAAACAGAGCTGAAAGCACTCAGAGGACAGATGAACCCGCATTTCATCTTCAATTCCATCAACAGCATCCAGTACTACGTGTTGAATAAAAGCGCCGGCGAAGCATACGCGTATCTGGCAAAGTTCAGTTCGCTGATGCGTCAGATTCTTCAAAACAGCCGTTTCAGTTTTATCCCGTTGGATCAGGAACTGCAATCGCTGGAAACGTATCTGGAACTGGAGAAGTTGAGGTTGGATGGTAATCTGGACTACAGCATCTCGCTGAACGAAAGCCTTCGCGGCGCTCAGGTGATGATTCCTTCCATGATTATCCAGCCTTATGTGGAAAACGCCATACTGCATGGATTAACGCCCATGCCGGAAGGCAGACATCGCCTGGATATTCTGATGGAACAGGCAGGAAATCATATTTACTGTATTGTGGAAGACAACGGCATTGGCCGTGAAAAGTCACAGCTTCTCAACCAGGCAAGGCGCAGCCGCCATGAAAGCACAGGGATGAGCGTTACACGTCAGCGCCTGGAAATGCTGAACCGACGCTTCAAGGATAAAGTATCGGTATCCATCACCGATTTGAAAACGCCGGACGGTGCAGCCTGTGGCACCCGCGTGGCCATTTATATACCTGTAAACCTGCACCACGATGATGAAGGCCATCATTATAGATGACGAAACCAAATCCCGTGAAGTGTTGCGGGTATTGCTTCAGATGGTTTGTCCCGATGTAGCGCTCATTGGCGAGGCAGCTGATATTGACTCCGGAACAACCCTGATTTCCCAGGTACATCCTGAGTTGGTGTTCCTGGACATCAGCCTGAAAGATGGAGATTCCTTTCAACTGCTCGAACGTTTGCCTGAAGTATCGTTTAAAACCATTTTCATTACCGCTTACGACGAATACAGCGTGCGCGCCCTGCAATTTTCCGGCGTTCCCTGTTTGCATAAACCCGTTGATACTACCGAACTTTCAGAAGCGGTGAAGCTGCTGCGCAGGCAAAGTCTGGGCAACTCGGTATCTGCGGTGCACGAAGCATTGTGGATGCTCAAACACCGCTTCGAGGCCATACCGGTGAACCGCCAGGGCCGGGCACAATTCCTGAACCTGGAAGACCTTGTGTATGTAGAGGCGGTGTTCCCGGGTTGCCTCATTTACGCCAGCGACGGGCACATGTATCGCCAGGATAAACGTTTTGAGGCATATGCCCAGCTGCTTGCCCCACTTGGGTTCCTTTGTGCCAAAAATTATTGTGTGAACCGACAGTTCCTCAGCGCTTCCCACGAAGACCGACTGATCCTGAGCGGGGGCAAAACGCTGCTGCTTAAAACAGATAAACAATGATTTTCTGTGGGGCTTGTTACGGAATACGAAATCTTGCTATCTTTGCAGCCCATAAAAAAACCGGTCAGCCATGCAACCAACCTATAATCCAAGTACCCGCAAGCGCCGCAACAAACACGGTTTCCGCAACAGGATGAGCACTGCCAACGGCAGAAAGGTTCTGGCAGCTCGCCGCGCAAGAGGTCGCCACAAGCTCACCGTTTCCGACGAACGCGGTCACAAAGGTTAAGCTCCAACGCGAGGAACCATGCGCAAAGCTACACTGCGCAGGGACGAACGCCTTCGGGGAACACGGCACATCAGTGCTCTGTTCAACCATTCTTTTTCTGTAGGTCAGTTTCCTTTTAGAATTAACTGGGTAAAAGCACCGCCTGCGCAGGTATTCGTGCGCGTTGTTTTTGTGGTTTCCGCCCGCAGGTACAAGAAGGCAGTTACCCGAAACCGCATCCGCAGGGTGATGCGGGAGCTCTACCGTTTGAACAAATACCCATTGCAGGATTTTTGTCAGGAAAGAAACATGCACCTGAATATTGCACTGATGTATCACGGTGCCGATGAAGTTTCCTACCATCAATTACTCCCGGTCTATCTTCGTTTACTGGATAAATTCAAGGCTGATGTTGCGAAGCATACTCATTAAGACGCTCGTATTTTTTGTACGCATTTATCAGCGGATGATTTCTCCGATGATTCCTCCATCCTGCAGATACACGCCTACCTGTTCTCAATATGCGGTGGAAGCCTTGAAAAAGCATGGTCCCTGGAAAGGGCTGAAGTTGGCCGTGAGAAGGATTGGCCGTTGTCATCCCTGGGGCGGAAGCGGGTACGATCCCGTTCCTTAAGGGTTTGGCCGGCCCAAACCGGAACGGCTGAGTTTCCAGGCAAACAGTAAACTCATCATCAAGAGTAAACCGGCTCCCGTATAGGGAAGGTGAAAATCAATACTGTATAAAAATCCCGCGATTAATGGACCAATGCCACGGGCCAGTGCGCCTGTACTTTGCAGCGCTCCCAGGGTTTTCCCCTGAGCCTGTGGGTCTGTATTTACGGAAATTAAAGAGTTTACAGAAGGAATAATCATTCCGTTTCCAAGTGCAATGAGGAATAAACTCAGCGCTGTGAACAGGTAAAACCAGGAAACCGGAGGAAAGGGAATACCCACAATGCCAATACACAACAGCACGATGCCAAACATCAGCAGTTTTGGCGCGCCCATCCACTTGGTAAAATAACCGATGAACAGTCCTTGAATCAGTGCGCTGCACAGGCCGATAAAACCAAACAAGTTGCCTGATTGAGCATTGTTTAGTGAGAACTGTTCCTTCCAAAGCAAGCTGGCATTGGTTTGCATCATGCTGAAGGCTACAATAAAGATGAAGTTGATGAGGAACAATGCTCCAATGAGGGGATGATTCAGGGAACTTCCAATGGCCTGGAAGGATTGAAACCATGGTTTGCTGTCGCGGGTTCGTTCTGTGAGTGATTCGGGCAATGTAAACCATGCAAGCGCGAAGTTGAGCAGGCAAAGCGCTCCGGTGAAGTAGCCGATATAATGCATGCCTCCTTCTTTGGCCAGCCAGCCTCCAATGGGAGGACCAAAAACAAAACCCAGTCCAAAGGCGGCGCCAATCAGTCCCATGCGTTTTGCACGTTCATGCGGCGGTGTAATGTCTGCGATATACGCCTGGGCTGCTGAAATATTGGCGCTGCCCATCCCTGAAATCAGGCGCGCCAGGAGTAGGGTCCAGAAACTGCTGCTCCAACCCAATACAAAATAACCCAGAGCAGTGATCAGAATGGAACTCAGAATGATGGGCCTGCGGCCGCGATGGTCGCTCATGTTGCCCCATATAGGCGCAAAAACAAACTGCATGAGGCTGTAGCTGGCAGCAACGATGCCCGTAAGGATATCGGCATCCCAATCCAGCCCGGCCTTCAGCGCCAGTTCTTTAGAGAAAACGGGCAGAATGGGAATGGCAATACCAAAGCCCAGCAGGTCAATAAAGATGGTAAGGAAGAGTGTAAAAAGGGGACTGCGTTTCATAAGTTCAGGCCTTTCAGGGCCCAACCATGGCGTAAAGGCTTTTTAAAATCCTGTTCCAGCTGAGCAAGCTGCGTGATGGTGATGTCGTAGTAGAGGTCATCGGGATGCATTGCTCCGGAGGCGATTTTGGCTGCCAATTGACTGCGGTGTATCAATTCCATACCTTGGGCGCCGGCCAAAGGCACCAACAAGCGATTGAAGAAATCAATGCCTTTGCTGTTGCCAAATTCCTGAAGCAAGCGGAATGCCTTGTCTATGCTGCAGCCTGATGGAGCTTCCTGTTGTTCGTCCACGGCGATGACCACCATTTGATTCATCAGGATGTCGAAATCTGCGGAAAGGCTGCTGCCATGAGATTTCCAGGATGAAGTAAAGTGCATCAGGCTTGTGTTGAGTTCTTCAAGTTCGCGTTCTTCCAGTTTTCGATCAGCCAGAAAGAACCACAAGCGGGAATGAGGAGGTAATTGCAGGTGCATGGTCAGAGGTTTCCGGCGCGGCTCACCAGTTCGGCGATGTCCATCACCGCAACCTGTTCCTCTTTACCGGCGTGTTTCACACCATCGCGCATCATAGTCATGCAGAACGGACAATTTACAGCAATGATGTCAGGTTGTGTTTCAAGGGCTTCTTCGCTGCGTTCGATATTGATTTCTTTGGAACCTTGTTCCGCCTCTTTGAACATCTGCGCACCACCCGCACCACAGCAAAGGCCGTTGGTCCTGCAGCGTTTCATTTCCTTAAGGTCGGCATCCAGGCGCTCAATAACCATCCTTGGAGCTTCGTAAATATTATTGCCACGACCCAGGTAGCAGCTGTCGTGGTACACGATTTTGCTTCCTTTAAAGGCGCCGCCTTCTACCTTCAGTCTGCCGGTTTCGAACAATTCATTGATAAAGCTGGTATGATGCACCACTTCGTAATTACCGCCCAGTTGCGGGTATTCGTTCTTCAGGGTATTGAAGCAATGCGGGCAGGTGGTTACAATCTTTTTGATGCCATATCCATTCATCACGGCGATGTTGTTCATCGCCATCATCTGAAACAAAAATTCATTTCCGGCGCGTTTGGCAGGGTCACCGGTGCAGCTTTCTTCGGCACCAAGGATGGCAAATTCAATGTGCGCGGCTTCCAGGATTTTGGAAAAAGCTTTGGATACCCGTTGTGCCCGTTCGTCGAAACTTCCGGCGCAGCCGACCCAAAACAGCACTTCAGGACTGCGGCCTTCGGCCGCATATTCAGCCATGGTTTTTATTGCCATACAATTTAGTCATGCGAATTTAGCCAAGGTGCATGCACTTGCAACAAAGCCTGTCAGAATATCCAATATGCGGGTGCTCATATATTTTCTGCTACGGTGGGTCTAAATTTGTTGCCACAACATGAACGCAGCAGACCTGAGCATAGGCGAATCAGCCCTGATCACATCGGCAGCAGACCATCCCATAGCGGCGAGGCTTGCTGAAATGGGTTGTCTTCCGGGGGTAAGGATTCAGCTCTTGTTTCAGGCGCCTTTTGGAGATCCTCTGGCCTTTGAAATAGGCGATGGATATTTATTGAGCATGCGCAGGGAAGAGGCTGCCATGTTGGAAGTGGTAAAAACACAATGAGCGATTCCGTAGCACGATACATCGTCCTTGCCGGCAACCCCAACACGGGGAAAAGTACCTTGTTCAACAGGCTCACCGGGCTGCGGCAAAAAACCAGCAACCTGCCCGGAACCACCGTAGAACGCAGGGCCGGAACCTGGAATCTGAAGGGAAACCGATGCAATCTGGTAGACTTGCCTGGATCATACAGCTTGTTCCCGGCCAGCGCCGATGAAGCAGAAGTGGCAATGGTATTGGCTTCTGAAAGCCTTACACCCGATTTGATTGTGTACGTGGCCGATGCGACCAACCTGCGCCGCCATCTGCTTATGTTCGAAGAAATGGCAGAACTGGGAATTCCCATGGTTCTGGCCCTGAGCATGATGGACATGGCCGCCAGCAAAGGCATGAAAATCAGCATTGAAGCCTTGTCGCTGAAACTTGGCGTACTGGTGGTTCCTGTAAATCCGCGCACCGGCGAAGGCATAGCAGCACTTGAAGCAGCTGCGGCGAAAACAAATAGTTCCTGGGCCAGCACTTCCGATTCAGGCACGCCCGCTCAGGCCATGAACAAATTGAGGAATTATCTGGCCGGCCATGATTCCATTACTTCCGAACAAAGACGTACAGATACCAGCAGGCGATTTGCTTTTATTGGCAGCATAGTAGATGCTGTGCAAACCAAGAATACCCCGGTAAAACATTCGGCCACGCGCATGCTGGATCGCTTGTTCACCCATAGAATCTGGGGATTTGTTCTTCTGTTTTTCATGTTGTACCTGATTTTTCAATCGGTATTCTACCTGGCAGAAGCACCCATGGGCTGGATTGAAGAGGGTATGTCTGCTTTGGGAAGCTTTGTGAAGGCAAGATTGCCGGAAGGCTTTTTCAACGGATTGGTCAGTGGTGGCATCATTCCCGGTCTTGCCGGTGTGCTGGTGTTCATTCCGCAAATAGCGCTGTTGTTCTTGTTTCTCTCCATCCTGGAAGACAGCGGTTATATGCCCAGGGCCAGCTTCATCACCGACAGGCTGATGCGTAAAGCCGGATTGAACGGTCGCTCCGTGATTCCCCTGGTGGGCGGTATGGCCTGTGCCATTCCCAGTATTATGGCTGCCAGAACCATCCCCAATCTGAAAGATCGGCTCATCACCATTTTTGTTACGCCTTTGATGAGCTGCAGCGCGCGTTTGCCCGTATATGTGCTGTTGATTTCCCTGGCCATTCCGGAAGGAATGACGATGGGTATTTTCGATGCCCGTGGATTGCTGCTCACCCTCATCTATATGCTTGGTGCCATCACCGCGCTTGTGGTGGCCGCCGTGGCCAGCCTGTTTGTAAAACAGCGCAGCAGTTCTGGCTTTATCATGGAACTGCCCGACTATCAGTGGCCGCGTTTTGCCAACATCCTGCAGGGAATGTATCAGCGCTGCAAGGCATTCGTATGGCAGGCGGGCAGCATCATCCTTATTATCTCCGTTGTGCTGTGGTTCCTTGCTTCGTTTGGTCCGGGTAACGCTATGGAAGAAGCCGGCGCAAAGGCAGTCAGCATTGCCGCACATCAGGGATTGGATGCAACAGCTGCAGATCAAATGAAATCTGCTGCCATGTTGGAGCACAGCTACGCCGGCATCCTGGGTAGAACCATTGAGCCGGTTATTGCGCCACTGGGTTTCGACTGGAAAACAGGAATAGCATTGATCACTTCGTTCGCGGCCCGGGAAGTTTTTGTGGGCACCATGAGCACCATTTTTGCCGTTGGTGCAGATGATGAACAAGGTATCAGGGAGAAAATGGCTGCGGAAACGAATCCCTTGACCGGCGAGCCACTCTATGGAATTCCGTT
>JBIKKI010000114.1:0-7317 GCA_044360435.1 Bacteroidia bacterium | reverse complement strand
ATGGTAAAAGTCCGCGGGTATAATCAGTTGTAGTGAAGCAGGCAGGTTCCACTCTTTCTGGTTGATGAGGAACGCGCGGTTATTGTGCGTAATTAAGCGTTGATCGGCCCTGATTTTAAACGGATACATGCGCCCCGATTTACCCAGACGAAAAATCTGCATATCGGTGTTCACTGCAATATGAATACCGGCTTCCTCCAGAAAATATATCCCATTAAATCTGTTGGATTTTAGCGAGGTATCATTTCCTGTATGAATCAGTCGGGTATCTGTTCCGTCGGAGTGCAGGATGCCAAATTGGGTTGCCGCCCAGATGCCGCCCAGCGAGTCGCTGCACATGCCAGCAATAGTGTTCTGCAGCAGGTATTTGTTGAGTTCGGTTTGCAGTTGCACCACCGCAGTGCGCTGTTGGGCTTGCAGTGAATGAACGAACAGCAAAGCTGAAACCATGCCGGCCAAAAGGGAAGGGAACTTGATTTTTGGGCTGATGTTCAAGGCTTTTTCTTCTGGCGGACAAAAGTAATCATCCACAGTTCATCCACAATTGTGCCGCTCGTCCAATCCCAAAACCACAATTTCCCTTGAGCGGGAATTGACGTTGAAATGGGTTCATAAGTCATAAATTCAGGAAGATTTCTGAAGAATGAAGGTTCCAGTTTTGACGCGGGTTTGTGTAAGAAAAATTCCACAAAAAGGGACTGAAGCAAAATTTTGGTAAAAGTGCGTTTTGTAGTATTAGTTCTACAATCTAAAAACGGCGCCGAAGTTCTTTTTGTGGGAAGAACAAGAAGTGGATGCATACACGATTTTGAAGATGAAAGAAGTTTTTTCCCTCAAGCCCTGTAATCCTTTTAGAACGGCACTGAACACGGCTTTCCGGCGCACGCTGGCATGGACGATGTTGAGCTGCATGTCATTGCTGATGTACGGCCCGTTGAAGGCGCAGTCGCTCAACTACGAAACGATTCCTACCGGATCGTTCGTGGTGGACATGGGTGGCACCCAGAGTGTAAGTACTTTAAAGGCGTACGGCATGCTGTACAACCTGATGAAAGGTGCGCAGGTTCCGGTGAAGTGGTGCATCAATCCATCCAAAGACAAGGATGGTATTGATTTTACCATTGGCGCCACTGCCTTTAAATCAGGCGCCTTTGTGATTACCACGCCTTACCGCACCGCGGCGGTGAACGCCATTATTACTACCTGGGTGGGTAAAGGTGTTTCCGGAATTACCACGGCTGCTGATGTTCAGCTTCCGGTGTACCGTACGCTGCTGAACATTCCGCGCTGGAGTTTCCTGCTCGATTTGCAGAACGGCAGCGTGGCCAAGCCTTACCTGACCAATGCTGAAATTCCCGACAGCTCGATCACGTTCATTGATCCGAAGCTGCTGAACTGCTGTCACGACCTTTATATTATGCCTCATGCCGATCCGGTATGGAGCACACACTCAAAATTGTTCACCTGGACGAAGAGCACCGCTTCCGGCGGCTGTCGCGGCTCCATCTGGGCGGCCTGCCACGCAGTGAGCGCCCTGGAAAACATGGTGAACCCTTCCAACCTGAGCGAACAAACCAACTTCCTGGCCAACAAAACAGGAACGGCGGCAGGTTCTTCCAGCGGTTATGCCAACCCGAAGAATGCCTTAATATTCTATACAGACCATACCCAGGGTACGGTTCCTTATTCTTACCGTCATTCTACGGATCCGGTGATGCAGTTTTTGGGCAGCCTGGATGCCGCGATGCAAAACGGTTCCGAACAAATTTACATTCCTGTGGTGGGCGGCGGATGGCGCAGCACCACGAAAGTAGGTGTCTGGGATCCCGACCATTCATCCGGTGGCAGCGCACCCCGCGAAGCAGCGGTGGTAGCCTGGGGTTACGCCATGGGCGATACCTCTGCGGGTATGATTATGTACGAAGGCGGACACCGCCACAACCCAAGCAAAGGCACGCCAACCACCGCGAATATTGCGGCACAGCGCGCCTTCTTCAACTTCAGTTTGTCTTCTGCCTTTGGTGGAACTGCCTCCTCCAATAATACCAATGCCATCCGCGTGGCAAGCCAAAGCGCTTCTTCCAACCGCGTATTGAAGAACGGCACCCTGAACTTTGGGGTAAAGATTGCCGGCGGTTCCGGTTCTTATACCTTCCGCTGGATTTCTGCCTGCGGCGGAACGCTGACCACATCGACCGTGGGCAGCGACTCTGCCCGTTTGGTGTTTACCGCACCCAATGTGGCGTCGAACACCGATTGCTACGTGAGTGTGATCGCCAAAGACGGTTGCGGCCGCGAAGCGTTTTACTCCTGGTCGTTCCAGATTTCTGGAGCCGGTTCCAACAGCGCTCCGGTGGTTGCGAATGAAACTTTAACCATTACGGGTGGTTGTGCCGGTGCAGTTTCCGGCGGACTCAATGTATTGAGCAACGATTCAGATCCTGAAAATCAGGTATTGAGTGCCAGCCTGCTGACGGTTAAAAATGGCAAGGCCACACTGAGCAGCAGCGGCGAATTGTATTATGAAGCACCTGTGGGTTTTGGCGGAACAGATACCATCACCTACCGCGTATGCGACAACAACGGAACACCCGCCTGCACCAATGGCCGCGTGGTGGTTACCGTTGGTACGAAAGATGCTTTCGGCTGCTGGGGTTCCGAATTCTGGGACTTGATTGCCGATGGTTATGCAGATACCTTGCGTACGGCTTCGCTCCGAGGCTTGGGAACGCCCGGTTCAGCAACAACCGACGACCCTGAAAATGCTTTGGGCGCTCCTGATGGTGTGGGTTGTGTGATGAACGCAACCTCAGATACCTTGGTTGTAGGCTCTCAAAATCTGACGCTGCAAACCAATGGTGATACCTTATATATTACATGGATTCCCGGTTCCGGTGGTTCCGGCACGCCAACCTTCAATGTGGATCTGAGCCCGAATGGAACTACCTGGACCCGCACCAGAACAGGAATCAGCGCAGCAGCCACCACCACACCACGCACGGATGTTGTGGTAGCCAACGTGGCTGGTGCCCGTTGGATTCGATTCAGCTTTACCGCTGGTACCGGCCGAAATCCGGCCATTGACGCGGTACTTGGAGAGCGTCACGGTTGTATCGACAAGAAGCCCAATCCGGTGAATGATGTTTTCTCCGTTGTGGAAGACCGCGGCGGACGATTGCCGGTGCTCGCCAACGACCTGCGCGTAGGTTCGTTGAAAGACAGCTTGTTCCGTATTGTGATCGGTCCTAAGCGTGGTATTGCCTGCATCAACGTAGATCAAACCATCAACTATCAGCCAAATAAGGACAACCGTACTTCTGATACGCTGGTTTATGAAGTCATCAATAACCTTGGCAGGACCAATACGGCCACAGCCATCATCAACATCATCGCTGATGCTTGTGCTTCCAATCAGTGGGGCGGAACCTTTACCGATACCAGCATTTCACTGACTCCGGTGAGGGATGCGTTCATCTGGCAGCGCAATACCACCACCAACTATGGAACAGACACCTTGCTCCGCGCAGGCTGGGCCGATCGTAACAACAACTTGTCGAATGTGCCTACCACGGCAAAAGTGACGGCCTCCAGCATGCGCCTGTACCGCAGTGGCGGAAGTTCCAGCCTTTCCATTGACATTCAGGCCATTGCCAACGGGTCTGCCACCAGCAAAGACTCCTTCAGCAGCGCGGGTGTAACCTGGAACAACAGAAGAGCGGGTGTAGCCTGGACTACAGCCGGAGGTGACGTAACCTCCAGGGTGTTCGGAACCATTTCAACCGGTACCACGACCAACGGTTATGTAACCAGTACTTCGCTGATTGACACCGTTCAGAAATGGATTGCGACTCCTTCCAGCAACCTGGGTGTGCGTTTGCGCTACCCCGGTAACTACAGCCGAAACGTAGCAGCCGTATTCCGTTCTGTGAATGCACACCGCAGTGCACGTCCAAGGTTGGATGTGAGCTATACCAATATTTCCGGTTGTAAGGCATTCACCAATTCTGCGCCGCATCCCCGCACAGATCTTGATACCGTAACCTGGCCGGCCACCAAAACCCGCAATGTGGCGAGCAATGATGCCGACCGTGAAAATGATCCGCTGACTGTGACTTCCATTTTCCGCACCATCGGCGGAAGGGCAACGCGCAGTGGCAACAATATTACCTTCACACCTTCCCAGGGATTCATTGGCTGGGCAACCGTATTGTACGTTGTAAGTGACGGAAGTCTAACAGATACCGGTTACTACCGCATTCTGTGTCAGAACGGAAGTCCTAATGCCGTGAAAGATTCTGCCTTCATCAGCGCTCCCGGTGGCAACGTGACCGTAGCCGTTCAGGGCAACGATTCCGATCCGGAGAGTGCTTCCCTTACTACCAAGATTGTGCGTCAGGGCTCAAAAGGCGTGGCCTCTTTGAGCGGAAACAGCATTCGCTACGACAGCTACGCCGGACAAACCGGTGTGGATACCATTTACTACAGCGTTACGGAACCAAGTTCAGGAACCTGCGCTGCGCCTAAGGCAGATACCGCCATCCTGATTGTGCGTATTGGAAACCGTCAGCCTATTGCGGTGCGTGACGTGGCTGCCACCAATGCCTGTCAGGAGCGCCTGATAGACGTGCGCTTCAACGATTCCGATCCCGACGGGAACAGCATTGCTTCTGTAAGCATCCTTGGCAGTCCACTGAACGGAACTGCATCCATCGTGAATGGAAAAGTGCTGTACACGCCCAACAGAACGCCTTCTGTATTCTCTGGTGCGGACAGCGTACGCTATGTCATCACCGACAATGGCTCGCCCGCGGCAAAAGACACTGCCTGGCTGCGCATTGACGTGGCCGGATCACCTGCCAACAATGCGCCCGTGGCCCAAAACGATTCCATCGTTGCCGGACAAAACAGCCAGTGGTTTGATTTCATCCTGAACAACGATTCTGATCCTGATGATGACGACTTCATTCCGTTCATCAACTCAGGTGTGTTGCAGGCCTCACAGGGCACGGCAAGTTTCCTGCCTAACAAGCTCTTGCGTTATGTTCCCAACCCCGGATTTGTGGGCGCGGACTCCTTCGAATACATCATCAAGGATACCTTCAGCGTGGGCGGATGTACTGCGCCGACGGTGAAATACGATACGGCGAAGGTGATTGTCATCTTCACCTTTACCCAGCAGCCGGTTACTTACAACTCGGTAATTGCGGTAAACGACTTCAATAAAACCCTGATCAATACCAGCGTGGTGGGCAATGTGGTGCGAAACGACTTTGACCCTGAGCGCGACGTGCTGAGCTTCGGTGCCTTCCTGAACCAGTCGGGAACCGGCGCACACCTGAGCAGCGGTGGTATTGTGAAAGGAAAAGACAAAGACGGAAACCATGTGGATACTGCGGGTACGCTCACCTTTACAGGCGCAGCTTATACTTTCGCTCCGGCGCTGAACTTCACCGGTAACGTGGTCGTTCCTTATTACATTAATGACAACGACGATAACGTGGCCTACGATACTTCGTTGCTCGACATCTACGTCAAGCCGCTGGACAACAACAACAACGTATTGGCTTCCATTGACTTCAACGTGAGCTATGGTGATACGGTGGGCTCTTCCTTGTTCTCCAACGATTATGATCCTGAGCGTAATAACTATTCCATTGTAGGCATTAAGCGCGATACCGACGGTGATTTGGTTTCCGACGATACCGCCACGATTGGTGTGGCCTTCCAGGTTGCTGGACAAGACTTCACCGGCAAGCCCGTGAAAGATGCAGGCCGTGTACTGATTGAAGCCAATGGTAGCTACCAGTTCTGGCCAACCTATTTCAATGGCGATTACTTCAAGGGAACCATCAACGTGGATTATGTGATCCTTGACGATCCAACCACCACGGCCTTCAGCGGTCCGATGATGATGCGCTCCGGAATGACCACCAACGCCGGATCTCCTGCAAAAGACAGTACCGCGCTGATTATTGTGGTATTGGGAACGACGCCTGGTGTGAATACCGCACCTTATGCCGGCGATGATTTCTCCTACACCATTGTGGACGTTCCTGTAACCGGAAACTGGGCTTCCAACGACCAGGAACCGGACAAAGACGATATCCGCATCAATGCCATTGCCACCAACATCGACCTGGATACCCTTCCCGGAACGCCAACCCTGTTGAATACCAAAACCACGCTGCAAGGCGGTTCGGTGAAGTTCTATGACGATGGTACGTACATTTATACGCCGCCAACGGCTTATGTTGGTCCAGATGAAGTGACGTATGAAATCTGCGACGTAACCGTTGTTGCGCCACAGCCTTTGTGCGCCACCGCCACCATCAACCTGTTGGTGGGAACCATCAACAGCACCGTTGCGGCGAATGACATCAACAATACATGGATGAACACCAGCATCACAGGCAACGTATGTCTGAATGACCTGGATGTAGAAGCCCATACCCAAACCTTTGGTTCTTTCCTGAACCAGGATGGAAGCGGAACTCAGCTGGTTAGTCCGGCGAGCGTGGATGGCATCAGCCACAGCGGCGGCACGGTAAGTCCGGCCGGTACGCTGACCTTCAGCGGATGTACTTATACCTTTACGCCTGCTGCCGGCTTCACCGGAACCGTAACCATTCCTTACAATGTATGTGACGATGGAACGCCTGTATCCTGCGATACTGCCTTCCTGACCATCAGCGTGGATTCCATGTATTCCTGGAGCCCGAACAATGTGATTGCCAACAACGACTTCAACCTGAGCTTCGGTGGTCCGGTTTCTTCAACCGTGGCTTCCAACGACAAGGATCCGGAGGGAAATTCATTCACCGTGACTTCTTATCAGCGCGATACCGACGGCGACGGAGTGAACGATGCGTCCGGTTCAGTAGGCGTAGGAACTGTAGTTGGCGGTATGTCGTACAACGGTGTTCCTTTTGCCAATGCCGGAACGCTTACGCTGAATGCCAATGGTACTTATACCTTCACGCCGGTAGCCGGTTTCTATGGAACTGTTTCTGTAGAATACACCATCACCGACAACGGCAGCACGCCTGCAACAGACAAGGCGACCCTGGAAATCATGGTGGAACAGCCCAACGGTGCGCTGAATGATCCGCCCTTTGCCGGAGACGACTTTGTATTCACCACGGTAGATGTGGCGGTTACCGGAAACTGGTCTTCCAACGACATTGAACTGAACGGCGACAGCATCAACGTAAACCCCGGAACATCTGTGGTTGACTCTGTGCTGCTGCTTACCGGCTTGCCTGGTTCACCGATGCCGATTGATACGCTGGTGACCCTGCAGGGCGGCCGTGTCATCAT
>JBIKKI010000113.1:0-7326 GCA_044360435.1 Bacteroidia bacterium | reverse complement strand
TAGTCTTCGGTGATGCTGAAGCGGATGGCGGCATAGCCTCCGGTTTCCCAATATGCTTTTGCACGAACTGCCATGTTGTTGCCCACGGCTGTCGCCGGAACACCACTGTACGAAATGATGTTCAGCAGTCCCATGAAATAGGCCCAGTCAATTTCCTGGTTTTGGGCAGGCAAGCCAGTACCGCGAACCATGGTGGTTCCGCTTACCACGCCTGTTTCCGGAGTAAAGCGGCGCAACAGTCCTTTGGCCCAGGATGGCGGCACCTGAACATCGGCATCTGTAATCAGGTAGAACGTGCCTTTGGCGTGCGGATCCAATTGCGCCATAACCCGCGCCTTTGCTTTGAGTGGAAGTTCAGTATCCTGAATGTGGATGAGCTTGAACTGTGGTTTGTCTGCGATGAATGCAGCAACAAGTTCCGAGGTTCGGTCAGTGCTCTGGTCGTTGCCAATGAGCACATGCATGAGCTCTTTGGGATAATCCAGTGCATACAGCGCTTCAAGGCAGGCAATGATATGCGCTTCCTCGTTGCGGGCAGCCACCATGATGGTAAGTTCCGGCCAGGTTTCCGGATCGGGTTGCACGCCGCTGCGGTAGCGATACAATACCAACAGTTGCAGTACCTGAACCATCAGGTAGATGAGGGGAATGGCCGTGAGCAGGTAAATCACAGGGCTGCAAAGGTATAGCCTGCCTGATGGGCAAACTCCAGATAACGTGGAAGCAAAAATTCAAGATTCTTTCTGGCCTTTTCGCTGTCGTGGAAAACCACAATACTGCCCGGTGCGGTGTTGCGTTTCAGGAATTCCAGGGCCCGCTTTTGATTCAGGTTTGGCTGGTAATCGGCACTCAACAAAGTCCACATGATGATGCGGTATTGGTCTTTCAGTTGCTGTTCCTGGGCACGGGTCATCCGGCCATATGGCGGACGAAACAAATCGCTGTCGATCCAGCGCGCTGCTTCAGCAACATTATCAAGGTATCTGGCGGTTGGGGTTTTCCATCCTTTCAGATGGTTCATGGTATGATTTCCGCAGCGGTGGCCGCGGTTCGAGATTTGTGCGTACACTTCAGGGAATTTGCGCACATTGTCGCCCACACAAAAAAAGGTTGCCTTTGCCTGAAACCGGTCCAGCACATCCATGGTCCAGGGGGTGATTTCAGGATGCGGGCCATCATCGAAGCTCAGGTACAGAATCTTCTCCCGCGATTGGATCTTCCATTCCCTGTGCGGAAAAAGATTTCTGACCAACCCGGGAACACGGAGGAAGAAGTTCAAACGCTGAGCACCATTTTGTAGTGCGGGATATTGCACTCGTAAAATAATGCGCCAACGGCTTGGAAGCCTTGACGCTGATAAAGGTTCATGGCCGGCACCTGTGCATGCAGGTACACCGTGCGGTTTTTGGGAACGTCGTGCAGCAATGCTTTCAGCAGAATGGTTCCAACGCCCAACTTCCTGAATTCGGGCAAAACGGCGAAACGTTCCAGTTTATAGCCATTTGGTGTTTCCCGCCAGCGCGCAGTTCCTGCGGCTTTCCCTTCCACCAGCACCAGATAATGCCTGGAACTGATTTCAAATTCATCATATTCTTCTTCTTCTGAAACCTGCTGTTCTTCAACAAACACCTTGCGGCGGATGGAGAAAGCCTGGTTCAGCTCATGTTCTTTGACTGCTCTTATGACCTCTGTATTCACAACCTTGGCTAAACCTCAAAATTTGCTACTTTTGCCGACAATATCAACTATGTCGCAAGCAAACCTAGTTTCCCTCCTTGGTGATCAGGCCGAGTACCTGCTCAAACACGAATGCAAAACCATTTCCAAAGAGCATCTGCACCTGCCCGGCGGTGATTTCATTGACCGCGTATTTGCGCAGTCCAACAGAAATCCACAGGTGCTGAAAAGTTTACAAGCGATTTACAACAATGGTCGTCTGGCCGGAACAGGTTACATGAGTATCCTGCCTGTAGATCAGGGCATTGAGCACAGCGCCGGTGCCAGCTTTGCACCCAATCCAATTTATTTCGATCCTGAAAACATCATCCGTCTGGCGATGGAAGGTGGCTGCAACGCCGTAGCTTCTACATACGGAGTGCTGGCTGCCAATGCACGCAAATACGCACACAAGATTCCATTCATTGTAAAAATCAACCACAATGAATTCTTGAGCTATCCCAACAAGTTCGACCAAATCATGTTCGGAACCATTCGCGAAGCATGGAATATGGGCGCTACCGCTGTGGGCGCAACCATTTATTTCGGCAGTGATGAAAGCGCCAGGCAGATTCAGGAGGTTTCCAAAGCCTTCGAAATGGCACATGAACTGGGCATGGGTACCATCCTGTGGTGTTACCTGCGCAACAGCGGATTCAAAAAGGATGGTGTTGATTACCATACCAGCGCTGATTTGAGCAGCCAGGCCAACCATTTGGGTGTAACCATTCAGGCCGACATCATCAAACAGAAACTTTCTACCAACAACGGCGGATACAACGCACTGCAATTCGGTAAAACACATGCCAAAGTGTATAGTGAACTGACTACCGACCATCCCATCGACCTGTGTCGTTATCAGGTAGCCAACTGCTATATGGGCAGGGCCGGCCTGATCAACAGCGGTGGTGAAAGCAAAGGTGCCAGCGATATGGCAGAAGCAGTGGCTACAGCGGTGATTAACAAGCGTGCAGGTGGCGCCGGACTGATCAGCGGTCGTAAGGCCTTCCAGAAGCCCGTTGCTGAAGGCGTAGCTTTGCTGAACGCCATCCAGGATGTTTATCTGGATCAGCAGGTAACCATCGCCTGATTTCGTCAGGTACCCCGGATTTTCCCACACAAACTACGGTTATGGAATTTGAAGAAGAAGACAGCGGCGATAAGCCCAGTTGGTTTCAGCGTGTTCGCGAGAACATCGTTACCAAAACCAAAGATAAAAAGTTCACACCCGATGGATTGTGGGAGAAATGTCCGCGGTGTAAGGCCATTGTGCCCGCCAAAGACATCATCAACAACTGTTACGTTTGCACGCAGTGTGAATACCATGTAAAAATTGGATCCCGTGAGTATTTCAACATCCTCTTTGACGATGGGAAATACACTGAACTGGATCCTAATCTGAGCAGTGGCGATCCACTACACTTTACCGATACGAGTTCTTATGTGGATCGTATCCGTGTGAGCCAGTCCAAATCCGGACTGAAAGATGCGCTGCGCAGCGGAACAGGCACCATGAATGGCATTCCCGTGGTAATAGCGTGTATGGATTTTGGATTCATCGGCGGTTCCATGGGAAGCGTGGTTGGTGAAAAAATCGCCCGGGCCATCGACTATGGTCGCCAGCACCGCATGCCGGTGATTGTGATCAGTAAATCGGGTGGCGCGCGTATGATGGAAGCGGCTTTCTCCCTGATGCAAATGGCAAAAACGAGCGCCAAGCTCGCTTTGCTGGCGCAGGAAGGTATTCCGTACATTTCCATTCTTACCGATCCGACCACAGGCGGTGTCACTGCATCCTACGCCATGCTGGGTGATTTCAACATTGCCGAGCCGGAAGCGCTGATTGGCTTTGCCGGTCCGAGGGTAATCAGAGAAACCATCGGAAAAGATTTACCCAAAGGATTTCAGAGTTCAGAATTTCTTCAGGAACATGGTTTTGTTGATTTCATCGTGAAGCGTTTTGAGATGAAGCAAAAGATAGCAACACTCCTGAAGATGATTTGGGAACCAAAAACCCATTAAAGCAACAATTAACCATAAAAACTATATGAACTTCCCCGAAAACCTCAAGTACACCAAAGAACACGAATGGGTTCGTGTTGAAGGCAATAAAGCCTGGATTGGCATCACAGATTTTGCCCAAAGTGAATTGGGTGATATTGTTTTTGTGGACATCCAGTCTCAGGATGGCGCCCTCAACCAAGGAAGCATTTTTGGAACTGTTGAAGCAGTGAAAACAGTGAGTGACTTATACATGCCGGTAGCAGGAACCATCGTTGAAGTGAATGCTTCTTTGGATGGCGCTCCTGAAAGCGTAAACCAGGATCCCTACGGTGATGGCTGGATGATCTGCGTGGAAATGAGCGATACTGCCCAACTGGATGAATTGATGGATGCAGCGGCATATTCCGCCATGGTAGGCGCCTGAGCTCCTGTCTGTTTTCCTGACTTTTGTAACTCAAAATGCCGGCTTCTGCCGGCATTTTGCATTAAACTGCTATTCAGTCTGGCCGCGGGGCATGGGCCGATTTAAAGACAATTCGGAATTCGTTTTCTCCTTTTTTGTTGACCGAATATTCGATGCGTGCGCCATGTAAATTCAAAATGTGCCGCACAATACGCAGGCCCAATCCTGAACCAAGCACAAAGCGGGCATTTGAACCCCGTGAAAAGGCTTGGAATAGCTTATGGGTTTCTGAGATGTTCAAAGTGGGGCCATCATTGCTGATTACCACCTCAATTTGCCCTTCGTGTTCCTGGATGATGCGTAGAAACGCACGTTGGCCTGAGGAGTAAATGCAGGCGTTTTTGAGCAGGTTCAGGAATGCAATTTCCAGCATATCCGGCACTGAAGCCACCTGCAACTCGTGGTTTACCCGGTCGCTGACTTCCGCAGAAAAACCCAGTGAGAACTCTGGATGTAGCGTTTTTACACGCTCGTAAGCGCGGAAAATGATTTCATCCAGCCGTTCAACTTTATGGAATTCGGTTTCGCCTTTCGCCTCAATATTGGCGAGTAAAAGCAAGCTGCTGACCAGTTCATTCAGCTGATAGACACTTTCTTTCAGTTTTTTAAGTTGTTGGCTCTGCTCGGCGTCAATAGCGCCATGCTCCACCATGTTCTCCAGCTGAAAGGCCATTCTTGTCAGCGGCGTGCGCAGTTCATGGCTGGCACTGGCGGCAAAATCACGTTGAAGTTCAAATGCGTCTTTCAGTCGTTCCAGCAGTTTGTTGAACGCAATGGTGAGCAGGGTGATTTCATTTTGGGCCGTTCCAACCGGGATGGGTTCGTTCAGGTTTCCGACCGTGATGGCTGTGATTTGTCGTTCAAATGAATCCAGGGGCTTCAGCAAACGTTTAATCAGATAAAACGAAAGCACCCAGATCAGGATGATGCTGATGATGAAACTGCTCAGCAAAAGCACCAGCAAGAACTGCAGTTTGCTTTTGCCGTATTTGTCTTCAGCCGTCATCAGCACATAGTAATTTCGGTCGTTCAGGGAATATTTCTTTCCCAAGAATTCGTGCTGTTCGGTAGAAAAGGAAACGGTTTGTTGCAGGCGCAATTGGTTCAGGTAGCCGGTATAAGTTTTCAGAGCGTTGGTGGCAATGGATGAGTAGATGATGTTAAATCCGCTGTCAAATACAATGGTTTGTTCATTGAACAGGCGGTTGATCATTTCCTGGTCAAACAGTTGCACCACCTGGGTGTTTTTCGCTTTTAACTTCACCAGCAGCAATACCGTATTTTCTGCTTTTTGTTCCATCCGTGAAAGGAACTCCTCTTTGCGGAAGGAGGAAAAAAAGAGGTATATGGAAGCAGCAGCAAAAAAATAGATAATGGAAAAGGCGATGGCTACGCCTACCGTTACCTTACGCTTCAGGGTCATCTTTTTCGGCTTTCAGATAATAACCATAGCCGTGCCGGGTATGTATGAGTTTCACCGCGGCATCCTTGTCTATTTTCTTGCGCAGGAAGTTGATATAAACCTCTACGGTGTTGAAGGATGAATCCAGCTGCGCGTCCCATACGCTGGCTGCAATTGATTGCTTCGGAATGGTTTTGCCCTGGGCCTTTGCCAGCAGATGCAACAACTTATATTCTTTTGGGGTAAGCTCAATCGTTTTTCCGGCGCGTTTTACCTGTCGGTCGCTTTCAAAGATTTCAAGATCATCAATCACGATGGCGGCCGTCTCTTCATCTTGATCCGCTCCCAAGCGCCGCTGGATGGACTGTATGCGCAGAAACAGTTCGTCAAAATGAAACGGCTTTACCATATAATCATCTGCGCCGTACTCAAAGGCATCCCTCTTTTGGGTGATGTCGCTGTATGCCGTTAACATGATGATGGGCGTTTTCTTATCGTCTGAACGCACTTTGCGGCAAATTTCCAAACCATTGATTCCCGGTACATTGATGTCCAACAGTACCAAATCAGGCGGTCTTGTGGATTTTTCTGCATCAAACAGACTGCCGTCTTGCACGGTATTTACCTTCATTCCTTTTTGAGTGAGGTAGCTGGCAATTTCTGCGGACAGGATGGGGTCGTCTTCGAGCAACAGGATTTTCATAGTTGTAAATTGGCACGATTGGTATTTGTTACAGCGGCCGGTTCAGCAATGATAAGCAATGAAGACGATTTTCATGCAGCAACTGCGCAAGCCTGTGCGAAACATAAAAAAGCCCTGCAGCGCGGTTGTACTGCAGGGTTTTTTTGCGTAGCCTGAACTGAATTATTCTTCAGAAAGAAACGGATAGCGGTAATCCTTCGGCGGCACAAAATTCTCTTTGATGGTGCGCAGATTCACCCAGCGAAGCAGGTTGAGTTTGCTTCCGGCCTTGTCGTTGGTGCCGCTGCCTCGGGCGCCGCCGAAAGGTTGCTGACCAACCACAGCTCCCGTAGGCTTGTCGTTGATGTAGAAGTTGCCCGCCGCATTGCGCAGTGCTTCTGTGGCACGCACTATGGCGTAACGATCCTGGGCAATTACAGCCCCGGTAAGTGCGTATTCACTGGTTTTGTCCACCAGGTGCAGGGTGCTTTCAAATTCATCGTCGCCATACACGTAAATGCTCAATACCGGACCGAAAATTTCTTCGCACATGGTGGTGTACATCGGGTCTTTGGCCATGATGATGGTGGGCTGGATGAAATAGCCTTTGCTCTTGTCATAAGCGCCTCCACACAGGATTTCTTGCCCGTCTTTGCGGGCTTGTTCGATGTATGCGGTGATTTTGTTGAAGGCCTTTTCATCGATGACTGCGTTGATGAAATTGCTGAAGTCTTCAGTCGGACCCATGGTCAGGGTCGCCATTTCGGCGAGCAGGCGCGGTTTTACGGCATTCCACAGGGTTTGTGGAATGTACACGCGGCTGGCGGCGGAGCATTTTTGTCCCTGGAATTCAAAGGCGCCGCGAATGATGGCGGCCACAAGCACGTCCACATCAGCGCTGGGGTGGGCCAGGATGAAATCTTTGCCTCCGGTTTCCCCGACAATACGCGGATAGCTCTTGTATCTGCTGATGTTCTGCCCAATTTCCTGCCATACCTGACGGAACACGCCGGTACTTCCGGTGAAGTGGATGCCTGCAAAGTCGGGGTGCTTGAAGAT
>JBIKKI010000112.1:0-7503 GCA_044360435.1 Bacteroidia bacterium | reverse complement strand
TGGTGCCGTCGCCCAGTTTGCCGATATACATGCCGGGTCGCAGGCGGATATGTTCTTTCCAGTCCAGGCTCCGGATTTGGTCTTCGGTGTATTGCACATTTTCGGCCATAGAGCAAAAATAAGAAGCCGGAACGGGCTGCCGCTGCCGAGTTTTACACAGGGGCTTCAGCAAAAAAACGCATCGAAATCAACTATACACGCCGTATTGAATTCTGCCAAGAAGATAGCGCACCTTCGAAATGCCTCCCGGAACTTCCAGTAATTGCAGGGGCTCCATACCTCCCAGGGCTACATTTGGCAGTTCTGTCCATTTAAAAAAGTGTTCCCGGCTTTGAAAGACTTCCTCACCGTACAGGAATAAATCTGCCAGCTCGAACAACTGCACGGAATAATTCTTATCCAGCAGCTTTTCTTCGCGCGTCCAGCGGTAGATGGTGGGTTCCGAAACCTGCAAGAGTTCGGCAGTGCGGTCGCGGGTAAGCCTGAAGTACTTGCTGAAATTCCTGATTACCTGCGCATTCACCCCATCACGGGCAATACGGATGAAATCAAAGGAACTCTCTACAGAACCATGAATGTATTTTCTGCCCAGGATGTTCACCAGGATGTCGTAACGGTCATGGCCGCCGGACTTCCGCTTGCGCTCAGGTATCATTTGATGATCTATTTTATTATTTGAAGGGAGTTAAGCCTTTTTCTGATTTCATCTGCTGTTTCTGCTTTTCGATTATGACCAATTGCTGTTTCAAACGATATTCCTGAGTTATGGCATACAGGGTCAGCTCCTGTATTCTCTGCTGCTGCAATACCTGCCGGGAACCCAGATCCAGTCCCTGCTGCACTACGCTGTCTTCTCTGGGGATGCCGGGCAGATGGCGGTTGGCATGGATGATGAATGCTGAAAAAACGAGCATGCCCGGCAATGCCATGAAAATCATTCACAACAATGACCGGAAATGCCTGTTTTTTGCACATGTGAATGAATGCCGCCTTATGTTTACTTGCGTTGTACCATCAGTTTTTCAGTATGTCTTCCATGCGCGCCTGATATCGCCACAAGGTAAATTCCCTCAGGCCATCTGCTGACGTTCAGCTCCTTGAACCCATAGCCTTGTTCCACCATACAAGAAGTACGATACACCTCCCTGCCCTGCATGTCCAAAACGGCAATATTGAGGGTGCCATCCGTGACAGAAAAAATATCCAGCAACGCAATTTCGCTGCTTGGATTCGGATGAATCCTCAAATCGGGCTTGCTAGTTTTGCTTTTGGTACTGCGCGGTGGCATGGTGTCATGCGGTGGTGGTGCGCTAGCGAACTGGTTCGCACGGTATTTGATTGTGGCGTTTTGATTGCTACAGAATGACATTACTTCTGATTGTGTCATCTGATTTTGAGGATACAAACCTTGGAATGGATACCCTACAATCAGTTCAATGTCTGGTGATATTTCAGCTCCCGGAAGCATTTCAAATCCGCCTATTGCGTAAATCTTTTTCTTTACACCTGTTGCTGTAGATAGTTTGGAGCTGATCGTTACTTTTCCAGAATAGATCAAGTCATCACCCGATGTAAAAATAATATCAGAAATGTAATTTTTATCTTCTCCATCCTTCTGCAAATTGATTACTTCAATCGGATTACCTGTATGTTCAATCAGTTTCACCGGAAAAGTAAATACCTGGGTATTTCTAACAGGTTTTCCACTTTTTGCAATGTCATTGCTTTCAAATTCAATTACAACTCGAATGAATACTCTGTCGTCAAATATTGTAAAGTTCTTATCTGCAACAAATTTTACAGCGAATTCACGGAAATATTCAATGGGTACAAATGTAGAAATATATTCATCTTCTGTTATACTTAGACCCATGTTGATGGGTTTAATATCAGCTTTTACAGAGTTTAAATTTTCAAAGCACCTTGTAGCTGTAGGATCTAATTGGTTAACAAGAATTTTATCTGGGTTGTAAACAGGGCCTATTATTCCGGTCTTATTTACTTTGTCTGTATGTTCAATTGAAATTACAAAAGCAGCATGAATTTTGGTTGTTTTTGTATTAATATTTAGTGCAGGGTTAAAATAGAACTTTAAATCTTCTTTTAGTTGTAATGTAAAAATAGGGTTATTTGATTTTAGCGCATCGAAAGGATCTTCAGTAGTAAGATCAGGTTCGTCGCAGATTTCTTTTGTACCTGCAAGATGCCTGGCAACTTCAGGAGTTTTAATCAAGGCAAGCGTACCCAATGGTTTGTTGTAAAGCGGATATTCAGGTTCGTAGTAATCTGCAATATTGTCGCTGTTTACATCTACCGGTGTTAGCTCTTCGCCCAGGTTTTTAGACATTTTTGAACCCGGGAGACCCCAGAAGATAAGTGCGTTGGTAGGCAGTGCCTGGTTGGCCGAACCGGTTGCGGTAATTTTACCCAATACAGAAGTAGTTGTAGTATTTCCTCCCCGCGCGGGATCCACAAAATCATAATAACCGGTTAGAAATTTATTGGTGTTTCCCAGCAGTGTTACCCAATCTTCTTTGGTTAGTTCTTTGCCAGTGGTGAAATGTTTCCATTTTTTTTCATTGGCATCATATACAAAGTTAGATGCAGCAGTATTCATGAGGTCTTTCAGTGCCTGTAATCTTGCCTTGTTGGCCGTGCTGCCCGGTCGGTCTTTTATTACATCTATCAGGTCTGTAAATTTACTTGCCTGGATTACGGTTCCGCCTGTGGCAATCGCTACTCCGGTAGCTGCAGCGGCTCCGATGACACGGTTAAAAACCAGTTTTTGATATTGCTGATTTTGAGCATTAATGTCTGTGGTAGTTTTTTGAACAAGCTTGGCATCAACTATGCCTTCAAGGCTTAAATCCCAATTCTGCTCTATTTGAGCAGTAAGGCCAATGGCCACGTCGTTTTTGCATACGCAGGGATCATACGCCACAGGGATTTCAAACCAGAAAAAATGTGATGAGGGTGAGGCTCCCGGAAATTCAGTGACCACCTCCAAAACTTGTTCTTCTGTCTGCTGATCCAATGGCTGTGTTGCTTGGCCCTGTATTGACAGAAGATTAGTAGCTTGCAGTGAAGTATTGGAAACATTAAAAGTGTTGTCGATCGGGTGAAGTTTGGTTTTTGGTATTTCAATTTTAAAGCGGATGATCTCCCAGCCATTGGTTGCACCCGGCATCATGCCAAAAAAGCGCATAACACCCCGGTATCTGTTGTAAAAGCACAGGTAAATTAGGGTTTTGGCGATTTGTCGCTTTGTAGTGTTATCTGCCAGGTAGCCTACATCTGATTTTAACAGTTCCCAACCGTCTTCCGGATGAAAATCACTTAAACCCATACCTGCATGCTCGCCTATGATCGGCCCCGGTGCAGGTGTCCAAAACGGGCTGTTTAAGGTGGCCGTTATATTGCCCCCGGCAAAGCTGTAGTAGGCTAGAAAGTCACTATTGTCATTTCCATTATAAGGAAACCAGAAAAACTTATTTTTCTTCGTGGCATCTTCACAATTTGCCACTATATCGGGCCTGGGGTCGGTGACAATCAGTTTATCGTCGCAATCGGAACACTGGGCCAATACGCGCATTGGCACCACAGTAGTAAGACCGATGATTATTCCTGTATATAAGTTGATTAATTTCATAATTATTACATTTCTTTTCCTGTAAATATGTAAGACTTTTCCGTTTTCAAATCTTTGGTGATTGAAGTATACTCAAACCGTATGTACTTCTTGCCATCCTGTTGCAGTTCGCAAAATATGGATCCGGCATAAATGCCGTTAATGTCATCAAAACCATCTATGCCTACCTGATAGCGCTTTCCGTGATTCCATCGTTGGTTTTTATAAGTTGACAAATCACCCAGCTCACTAATTCTGAGTGTATCAAAGTTGATTACATTGGGCAGGTTCACAAACCCTAAATAAGACAAACTACCAAAAGGACGATTTTTATCAACCTTATAAAATATTTGTACAATCCGGTCCTGTTGTTCTCCCGCAATCCTTCCTTTGAAAATTCCACAAAAGCGTCTATCCATTCCTCTGAAAATGACCAAATTTCGGGTGACGCTGAGTTGGGTGTCAGAAAAAGGTGTACAGGACCCAATTTTGTTTTTTCCGTTGGGTTTGGTTTTTACCGTTAATGTTACCGGAATGGGTTTGTAAAAGTCACTTCCCGGTTTTTCGAGATTGGTTGTGTCTATATAAAAGTCAATAAAATCTATAACCAGCTCCTTGCCGCTAAACACCCGGTTGTCTGTACCTACTTTCCAGGTATAACTGTAGCCACTTGTGTAGTTTGCAATGAATTTGGCTGTATTATTCATGATGGTATCGCAAAATTCAATGGTTTCGCCGGGAAAGGGGTCTGTGCCCCAGTGGCTCCAGTGGCGGGTTTTGAAATCCGCACTTGGTTTGATGACCCCGTAACAAGGGTCATAATCCTCGCATTCCGGGTTTTGCGGGTCGTGGCATTTCTTTTTGCAGGCCGGAAGGCTCAGCAGCAGGCCTGCAGCCATGGCCGCCAACATTCCATTTATCCAAATCTTCATACCGGTTTATTTTTGGTTAACGAGGGTTTCCAGTTTCTGCAACCTGGCCTCCTGGGCCTCCATTTGCTGTTTTTGTTCAGCAATAATAGCCTGTTGCTGTTTGAGCTGCTTTTCCTGTTCGATAGCGTACAAAGTCAGCTCCTCAATTTTTTGTTGCTGCAATACCTGAAGGGCTCCTACATCCTGGCCTTGCTGCACCACACTGTCTTCGCAGGGTATGCCCGGAAGATGTTTGTTGGTTTTAATAAAGGCTTCCACTTCCTGCAGCGGCATTAAGCGGTAATTATCCGCAAATACCCCATCGGGCCACCACTTGGCGTTTACGGTAAGTTTGGTGCAACGGAAGTTACCGCGCAGCTCGGTGTTGCCATTGGCCTCCATGCGCAAGCCTCCGGCGTTCTGATCTTTCGTATAAGGCGCAATCACCAGGGCACCATTGGTGTTGCTGCCCTCCGTACCAAGGCCGTTTGTAAAGAACATGCCCAGGTCTTCAGCCCTGCTGATCATGTTGTAACCGTACGCCTTCAGGCGGGGCACGATGGCCAGGTGCCGTGAATAGGTTTGGTTCATATTGACGCCATTCACCACCCTTGGAGCCAGCCCGGTTTGGGAGAACGGCAACGCATTGCCCAGGATGGCCACCGGCATATTGGGGATGTTGGCATCCAGCACATCCAGCGCCGCGCGGGGGTCTTCGTTGTTGATGCCACAGTTTCCGTCAGGCATCACAATAAAGCGACTTTTTACCGAGCCTGTGCCCGCAGTGCCGGGCAAGCCGTTCGGATAATCTACCGTTCGCGCCTGGAAGATGGGCTGCTGTCCATTACGGAAGGTCACCAGGGGTGAAGTAGCATGCACGGATCCGGAACTGTAGGGTGAGTAGAAACTAAAGGGTACCGGTCCTAATACAGAGACCGATGGTACTGTTGAAAATTGCGCTTCTGTATTGCCTCCTGCATCCGTGCCTCCTGTAAGTGAATCAAATTCGTAAATAAATACATTGCTGTTTCGAGGATTCAGTTGCGACTGCGGTACGCAGGATTCACGGGTAACAATAAGTCCGCGTTGTTCCGGACCATTAGGTGGCTGACACCAGCGAATCTCCTGCCAGCCATCAGGTGCCAGCAGTTTGCCCACCCCCAGGGCATGGGGCGTGAGGCTGCGGGTGTTGGTAAATCCGGATGGAATGGGTGCAGCTTGTTCCATCATGGAGCCCGGTGTTTGTGCTTGCGCGGAGCAAATCCAGTTAAAGGCCAGAAGGGTACAAAAGGCTTTTACCCCCCTCAAAAGTCGAACCATAGTTCCGTAATTTCGCAGTAAACGGAATGAAAGTGTAAGTATATTATTCATAATTTTAAAAGCGTTTGGTTTGGTGAATAAACACCAGAAACGGCAAAAAACCAAATACATCTCCGATTAAATAAATTTATACTGCTTTGCATCATCAAAAATGGAAACAATGGGCTACCGCGACTCGTTGGGTTAAAATAAAAAATAAAACCACAAATTCTATCGGGTTTCAGCGGGATTAAATCCATTGTTCATACCCTGAAAGGCATACACACCCAACATCACACCCACTTCCCCGGGTTCAGGATGCTTTTCGGGTCGAAGACCTGCTTGATGCCGCGCATCAATGCGAAGTGTTTTGCTGAGAATACAATATCGAGGTAGTCTTTCTGCACCAGGCCTACGCCATGCTCTCCACTGATGGTGCCGCCGAGTTCGCGGCAAAGGCTAAAAATTTCGCGGATGCCCTTGGGCACCTCTTCATTCCATTGGGCATCCGTGAGTGCATCGCGCAGGATGTTCACGTGCAGGTTGCCGTCGCCGGCATGTCCATAGCACACCGTGCGAAAACCGTAGCGGCCCGCGATTTCCTTCACGCCTTCCATCAGTTGCGGCAGGGCAAAGCGCGGCACCACGGTATCTTCTTCTTTGTACACACTGGCACTTTTTACCACCTCGCCAATGCTGCGCCGCACCTTCCACCATTGTTCTTTAAGGGCGTCCGTATCCGCCAGCAGCACCTCCAGCGCGCCTTCCTGCTCCAGCAGGGGGAATAGTTGTTCAGCCTCCTGCATAAGCAATTCCGGATCGTTGCCATCCAGCTCCAGCAACAGCCAGCTTTCGGCATCGTCGCGCAGGGGAAAAGGTGTCTTCGTGGCTTCTGCCGACAAGGCCACGCCGCTCTGCTCCATCAGTTCCAGGGCCGAAGGGTTGAAGCCGGCCAACATCACCGCATTCACCGCCCTGCAGGCCTGCACGGGGTTAGCGAAGGGCGCGAGCAGGAGCAGGTTGTGTTTCGGCAGACTGATGAGGCGGAACACGATGGCCGTCACGATGCCCAGCGTTCCTTCGCTGCCCACCATGAGTTGGGTGAGGTTGTAACCCGTGGAGTTCTTCACGGTATTGGCACCGGTCCAGATGAGGCTGCCGTCGGGCAGCGCCACCTGCAGGTTGAGCACATAGTCGCGGGTGGTGCCGTATTTCACCGCTTTGGGTCCGCCGCTGCTGTGGGCAATATTTCCACCCAGGAAGCAGGAGCCCTTGCTGGCAGGATCCGGTGGATAGAAAAGCCCCCGGGCCTCCACCGCGCTGCGGAATACCTCGTTGATGACGCCGGGCTCCACTGTGGCCTGGAAATTCTCAGTATCAATGCTGAGGATGCGGTTCAGTTTTTCTGTGGAAAGGCTTAGGCCGCCATACACAGGCAGGGAGCCGCCGCTCAGTCCGGTGCCGGCCCCGCGTGGGGTTACGGGAATCTGGTGTTCGTTGCAATATGCCAGGATGGCCGCTACTTTCTCTGCGGTATCCGGCAACAGCACGCAGTCGGGCAGGAAGGAAAGATCTTCGGTATAGTCGGAAGCGTAGCGCTGCCGGTCTGTTTCAGAAACCAGCACCGCATCGGATCCAAGCAGTGCGCTGAAAAAATCGAAATCT
>JBIKKI010000111.1:0-7527 GCA_044360435.1 Bacteroidia bacterium | reverse complement strand
AAATGTTCTTGATTACAGAAGGAGCAGAAAAGTTGATTGATTCCATGAGGCAGCTCAAACCCGGGCAGTATGTCTATGCTTACACTGGCCTTCTTGAGTATTTCAGGCCCAAGCTTTCAAGGCAGCAGCTCACTGCAAGTCCTGAAGATGGAGTGATTGAAGTTACTATGCACTTAGGCGGGCAGTAGATGGTTTTTTCATTAGGTAAGTTTGCAATTTCTACCCATGTTCTACCTAAGAAACAAGAAAGCCCCTGATAATCAAGGGCTTAACTACTTGTTTTAGTAGCGGGAACAGGACTCGAACCTGTGACCTTCGGGTTATGAGCCCGACGAGCTACCACTGCTCCATCCCGCGATGTACCTTTTGCAAAAATACCGAAGATTTTCGGATACTCTTGCTGTCGTAGCCCGTAGGGGAATCGAACCCCTCTTTGCTCCGTGAAAGGGAGCCGTCCTAGCCGATAGACGAACGGGCCATCTGAATCGGGCTGCAAAGATATAAACTTCACAGCCACATAAACAAGCTATTGCAATGTTTCGTATTCTTTTCGTTCCGCATCACCCCACAATTCTTCCAAACCGTAGAACCTGCGTTTCTCTTCACTGAACACATGAACTACCACAGATACGTAATCCAACAACACCCATTCAGCCTGATTGCCGCCTTCGCGATGGTATGGCTTCTCACCTGTTGCCTTGCGCACTTCTTCCTCCACACTGTCGGCAATCGCCTCAACCTGTCGGTCGGAAGTTCCGTGACAAATCACAAAATAATCCGCCATGGGTGAACGCACCGAACGCAAATCGAGTGTCACAATGTTCAGGCCTTTCTTTTCCTGCATGCCCTTAACCACCACCTGGGCCAGGATATCGCTCTGATCTGCTTTCTTTGCCATAATTCCGGGTGCAATTTACACCTTACACGCCGTTTACATGTTTATTGGCCAAAAGCGCATCCATATTCCGGAACTGGATTCCACCAACCGATTCGCCATGGATTTGGTGCGGAACAGCATGCCCCCCGAAGGATGCACCGTTACTACCGATTTCCAGAACGCCGGCCGCGGACAACACGGAAAACAGTGGCTCAGTGAACGCGGAGCCAATATCAATGCCTCAGTCATCTTATATCCACACACGCTCACTGTTGCCGATCAGTTCCTCTTAAACATGGCTGTTGCCTGTGCCTTATGTGAAGCCGCTTCCGCGCTTTGCCATCAGGAATGCGCGCTGAAATGGCCGAATGATGTTTATGTTCAAAATCAAAAAATTGCCGGCATCCTCATCGAAAACAGTTGGGCAGGAACTCGCTGGCAGGCTGCCGTTGTGGGTATAGGAATGAACGTAAACCAACAGGATTTTGCAGGATTACCTGCCACTTCACTGCGCAACATTTACGGAAGCATCCTTTCGCAGGAAGCCTGCTTCGATGTATTATTCCAGAAGCTGGAAGCGCGTTACCTGATGTTGCGTGGCCCTCGTAAGGAACAAATGCTCCACGACTATAACCAGTTGTTGATGCACAGACATGAACCCATCAAACTTCAATTTCAGGACGGTAACATCATGGCAACAAATTTGCTAGGCGCAACCCGCAGTGGCGGCATCCTGGTACGCGATGCCTTGGGCGAAATACGGGAATGGCACCACCCGCAAGCGCGCCTTATGCTGTAACCTAATCTGAATTCACCCGTTTCACCAAACACAACATGCACGAAATCCTGGCGATTGACATAGGAAACACCCGCAGCAAAGCCTGTTTATTCAACTCTTTAGGGGAAATAACCACGCGTTTTCAGGATCATTCACTAAGCCGCAGTGAAATCCAGGAGCTCATCCACAAACATCCGGTAGGCATCATTTCAGATGTGAGTGGCGATCCAAATCCCTGGCAACAAGCCGATCAATATCTTCTGCTGAATGGAACCACGGAAACGCCGCTGCGCTGCACCTACGAAAGCCGTGCAACCCTTGGACCCGACAGGCTGGCCCTGGCGAATGGCGCCTGGTATTTGTATCCCGGACAAAACAGCCTGATCATCAGCCTGGGCACCTGCATCACCTACGACCTGGTTCTGGAAGACGGAAGCTATCCCGGCGGCGCCATCTCACCCGGACTGCAGATGCGTTACCGGAGCCTGCATCAGTTCACCGGCAAACTTCCGCTAGTGGGCCACAGCGACTTCAACGGAAACATTGGAAAAAATACTGAAGAGTCTATTCTTGCAGGTGTTCAACGCGGCATCGACGGCGAAGTAGAAACCTGGATTCGCCACACCAAACACGAATACAAAACACTGAACATCCTCTTTTCAGGCGGAGATGCAACAACCTTCGGTCTTTCAGACCAAAAGCGGATATTTGCGGACCCGGATTTGCTGTTTCGGGGATTATATGCGATTTGTCGCCATCATGCTATCTAAACCAAGTCTCCTCATTCAGGCCTTTTTGCTGGGTCTTTTCCTGCCTATTGGCCTTCAGGCGCAAAATTCTACCCAATCGCCTTACTCCAACTTCGGCATCGGAGAGCTGGGCGGCGGCGAATTCAGTCAGATCAGCGCCGTTGGCGGACTCAGTCAAACGGCCGGTTCGCGGTATCAGAACAGCGCGCTGAACCCTGCAACCCTTGGCGCTTTGCGCTACAGCAACCTTGATTTCGGCTTTTACGGCAGCAGCGGAAAAATCACCGCGCTCAACAAACGCCGCGATGTGAATTCCGGAGGCTTCTCTTACCTCAACATGGCCTTTCCTACCATGAACAAAAACATCCTTACCGGGAGTTATGTAGATTCCAATGGCAAAACCAAGCCAAAACTGCTGAAAATCAACATGGGCACCGCCTTCGGACTGTCGCCGGTTTCTGCGGTTGGCTTCAACTATACACTCACCGATTCCAGCATCTTGCGCCACGACGTGTACCACAACGGTGGCGGCGGTTTGAACCGTTTTTACCTGGCACATGCCCTTCAAATCGCCAACCGTTTGTCCATTGGGTATCAGGCAGCTTACTTGTTCGGACAGTTGCGCGACTTCAGCGTATTCAATCTGGAAGATTCCGGTTATTTCATGCGTTTTGAAGACCAGCGAAGCATCCAGATCAGCGGATGGCAACACCGCCTTGGAATGCACCTGAATTTCAACACCGGAAAAATCCACCACCTCATGGGCGGAAGCCTGTTGTGGAACAAGAATACCACCGGAACCCAATCGCGGCTGGTACGCACGTACAGCAGCGGATTCGGAGGATTTCCTTCATACAAAGACACCGTTCTTTCTAATGTTTCTCAACAAGGAAGCATAACACTTCCTGATGGTTTTGCAGTGGGATACAGTATGGAACGCCCCGGAAAATGGCGCATCGGTGCCGAATACCGCCAGGAACAATGGGATAAGTTCAACGCTTTTTATACCAGCGGAAATTTTGCGGCACGCAGCACCTGGGGCGTGGGCTTAAACATCAACCCTGAAGCAGCTGCGCGTAAAAAAGGAGCCCGCAACCGCATTCCCGTGGAATGGCGTATGGGCTACAGAAATACCCTCACACAAAACCGTTTCAATACCGCAAGCGGCGCATTGCAGATTCAGGAACAAGCCTATACCCTTGGCGTGGGCATCCCGGTTTCGCGGCGCTATTTCGATAATACTTTTCTGCGTTCTCAACTCAACATCACTCTGGAATATATGGATCGCGGGGGCATTACCGCCTTTAACGCCGGTCTGGCTCGCGAACAGTACCTGCGCCTCATCCTGGGCGTGAGCCTGGGTGATGTGTGGTTCGACAGAAACAAATACAACTGATGCGTTCCGGTTCACTGTTTTTGCTTCTTGCCTTCGCCTCCTGTACCAAGTTCACCAACAAAGAACTGAGGAACCGGAGCCGCGACACGGTACAGGCGAAAGAAGTAGCTGAACAGGTGGACATCAGCTATACCGACTCGGGTAAACTCAAAGCCAAGCTGCATACGCCCATGATGGTGGGCATCAAGCAAAGCGCCGAACCTTATGTGGAAATGCCACGCGGTGTAAAAGGCGAGTTTTTTGACGATTCCGGTCGCGTGGAAAGCTTCCTCAGCTCAGAATACGCCATCAGCTATACCAAAGCCAAGAAGGTTTTGCTGCGCAGAAATGTTGAGGTGATGAATGTGAAGGGTGAAAAACTCAATACCGAAGAATTGCACTGGGACCAACGCTCGGGAAAGATTTATACGGAGAAGTTTGTGAAAATCACCACCGCCGATCAAATCATTATGGGCGACGGCATGACGGCCAATCAAACCTTTACGCATTGGGTGATCAAGAAGGTTCGTGGCAGCATTAATTTGCAGCATGATTCAACAACAGGTAGCCGTAGTGCTGTGGATCGCACTCACGGTAATCAGCGGAACTGAATGTATCTACCGCTTCATGCAGGAAGGCGCCGCTTCATTGTGGGGCTGGCTCTTGTTGCCGGCATGTCTGTTTAGTTTGGTCATGGTGTTCCGCAGCAGAAAAAAACGGGGACAGGAATTCGGTATTTCCGGTAAGAAAAAGAAAAAATAAAACCTGCTGTTTCAGCCTTCATTCAGGCCTTTTCCCGCGCGTATTTGCGGTTCACATTTAGCAATCCTGGCTGCGCGTGTGGCCGATTGTTTCGCTCCGCTGAAATGCAGCAGATAGGCGCGCTGTCGGCCGGGTGTTAATGCCCTGAATGCTGCTTCCAAATCTGGCGCTTCCTGAAACCTTTGGGCCAGTTCTTCGGGAATAGGCCGTGCTTCAATGGGTTTGCGTTCCACCTTCTTCCCTGAAATTTCAACCAAAATGGCCGCTGCGATAAGCTTCCTTAGTTCATCGGCTGCGGCAGCCAATTCGGCCACGCTTCTGAACCTGAACTGTTTGCCTTCCTGCGAATCCTGTCCGGCAAAAACCAAAATCCCCGCCGGATCGTCCAACAAGGCACCTTTAAAAAAAGAAAGGCTGCAATAATCTTTGAAAGCCGCCATCATGGCCACGTTCTTCCCCTGAAACACATAGCAGGGCATGCCCCATTTGATGCTTTCTTCCAGTTCCGTATCCTGCAGCAGCGCGCGCAGCGCCAGTAATTCTTCGTGCCAACGATGCACTTTGCACTGCGGCGTGCCACCCAGCGAACAACGTCCGCAGCCGGCTTCCAGGTATCCGTCCACATCGTGGCCCCAGTCACGGAGTTTGGGTTTAGGCATAGGGCGAAAATAACCTTTTAAAGATTTTATGTTTCGGATGATTTTTCACTGCCCATCTGCCTTCAGTTTCACAGAAATCTCTATTCACCTATCTTCCACTTTCCGCACAAAGTCGCGAAAGTTTTCCTTGTCAACAACAAGACCCGAGGCCTGGCGGGCACTGCGAAACGAGTTGGGAATTTTGTTCCGGCCCCGGTGTTCCCTTTGAAATCACAAGCGCGGATGATGCCATTTTCTTCTTCAACAAAATCAAGCTCCTGTTTCTGAATCGTCCGCCAGAAATAATGAATATTCAGCGATTACATGCCTCATGAATGAGGTATTTTCAGCGATGCATTCATATTCCCTGAAATACCACGGCCCAATTCCATCCTCTTTTTCACAGATGAGTTCCGAATGCCACCCCGGCAACAACGCTAAAAATGTTCATAAAATCAGGCACTGCCGCATGAGTGCTGCAGGAAAGCCGCGCCACGGTCAAGTGCTGGAAATGATGTAATTTCGCGCAAATCATTACACCCCTATGTGCGGAATCGTCGCTTATATTGGCCCGAAACAGGCCTACCCCATCCTCATAAAAGGCCTTAAGCGCCTGGAATACCGTGGCTACGACAGTGCCGGCATCGCCCTGATGAACGGCGACATGCGCGTTTACAAGAAGCAGGGCAAGGTTGCTGACCTTGAAAACAGCCTTACAGAACAGGATGTGGAAGGCAACATGGGCATGGGACATACCCGTTGGGCCACCCACGGCGTTCCAAACAATGTGAATGCACACCCGCACAAATCACAAAACGGTGAGCTTGCGGTCATCCACAACGGTATCATTGAGAATTACATGACCCTGAAAGAGGGTTTGATTTTGCGTGGCCACACCTTCGAGAGTGATACCGATACCGAGGTGCTCATTCACCTCATTGAGGATGTGATGAACCATACCAACCTGTCGCTTCAGGATGCGGTTCGCGCTGCACTGGCTCAGGTTGTTGGCGCTTATGCCATCGTCATTCTTTCCAAAAACCATCCGGAACACCTCATCGCGGCCAGAAAAGGAAGTCCCCTGGTGGTTGGCATTGGAAACGAACCCGGAGAGTATTTCCTGGCCAGCGACGCCACACCGATCGTAGAATACACCCGCCAGGTGATATACCTGAACGATGGGGAAATTGCCATTGTTGACAATGGTTCCTTGTCGGTGCGCACCATCGACAACGAAATTCAGACGCCTTACGTGCATGAATTGGAAATGAACCTCGAACAACTGGAAAAGGGTGGTTACGAACACTTCATGCTCAAGGAAATTTACGAGCAACCCAAATCCATTCTGGACAGTTTCCGTGGACGTATCGACCCCAAAGAGGCTGAATTCCACATGCGCAGCATTTTTGAATATGAAGAGAAGCTGCGCAACATTAAACGTCTGCTCCTGATTGGCTGCGGAACCAGCTGGCATGCCGGTCTGGTAGGGGAATATTTGTTTGAAGAATACGCCCGCATTCCCGTGGAAGTGGAGTACGCCAGCGAATTTCGTTACCGCAATCCGGTGATTTACAGCGATGACTTGGTGATTGCCATCAGCCAGTCGGGTGAAACCGCCGATACACTGGCAGCGATGGAACTGGCCAAAAACAACGGAGCCACGGTTTTTGGCGTGTGCAATGTGGTGGGCAGCAGCATTCCCCGCATGAGCCATGCCGGCGCTTATACGCATGCAGGGCCGGAAATTGGCGTGGCAAGCACCAAAGCGTTTACCGCACAGGTAACTGTTCTGGCCATCATGGCCATGGCTGTGGCTAAGCTGAAAGGCAACATGTCCGGCAACAGACTCCGCACCCTGATGTATGAGCTGGAATCCATTCCTTCCAAAGTGGAAAAAGCGTTGAAGCTCAACGACCAGATTGTGGACATCGCCTCTAAGTATAAAGATGCCAGCAACTTCCTGTATTTGGGCCGCGGATACAACTTCCCCGTGGCGCTTGAAGGTGCGCTGAAACTGAAGGAAATCAGCTACATCCACGCCGAAGGTTATCCCGCTGCCGAGATGAAACATGGTCCGATTGCACTGATTGACGAGGAAATGCCGGTAGTCGTGGTTGCCACCAACAGCGCGCACTACGAGAAAGTAATCAGCAACATCCAGGAAGTAAAGGCACGCAAAGGGAAGATTATTGCTGTGGTCACGGAAGGCGATACGAAGGTTAAAGAAATGGCCGATCATGTGATTGAAGTTCCCGAAACCGACGAATCACTGAGCCCGCTGATCAACACCATTCCCTTGCAGTTGCTCAGCTACCACATCGCCGTGATGCGTGGCTGTAACGTAGATC
>JBIKKI010000110.1:0-7535 GCA_044360435.1 Bacteroidia bacterium | reverse complement strand
CAGCAGTTGGTAAAACGCAAGGAAATCAGCCGGCCGGCGTGGGTTTCTGAAGGTGCGCACCTGGTTGAACGCGAAGAGGGGTTGTACCTCATCAGCGAAAGGGCCGCAAACCTGAGCATGCAATTGCATTCGGTTCGTGTGGTTCATAGTGGCACGCGTGCCGGTGCATTCATGGGGAACAAGTTTAAACCTGATCCCGAACTCGCGCTGAGTGTTCATTTCAACAGTGGTAAAACAACGCCATTGACGTTAGACGAGGCCCTGGCATTCCTTTGTGGCGACGGCATCCTGCCGGATGCTACCACGGAAGGATGGAATGCTGTCTCCTACCAAGGGCTTCCCCTTGGCTGGATCAACCACCTCGGTAGGCGCAGCAACAACCTGTGGCCCGCGCCCTGGCGGATTCGCAACCGCCCCGTGCAGCCTTATCCACTTCCATTTTGGTTCACACGTGTTTGATCAAACAAGTACCGAAACTTAACTTCGTTGGATGCAGCGTCTGAAGTTTTTTCTTTCCCTCATTCTATTTCTGTGTGTCGCCTCAGGAAAAACGCAAGCGCAGTCAGTGTTCTCTGTTGATTACGAGAGTCAGGCTGATGTGAAAGTCTTTGTAGTAAGTTATGAATACCAGTCCGACCTGAAGGTGTACAAAGTGAAATACCAGAGTCAGGCCGGCGGCAATGATGGTAAGTGGTTTTTCACGGATTATGCCAGTCAGGCGAAGAAGAAAATCTACTTTGTGAAGTACGAGAGCCAGGCCGACATCAAGATTTATTTTGTGGACTATGAGCGTCAGGCTGGCTGGCGCACCCAGGCCAAAAAGCACTTGTTTTATTGAGCATCATTATCGGCAGCCCACCACGGAGCAGATGGGACATTGTTCGGGTTTGTGGCCACGCGCCGGACAAAACTGTCTTCCGAAGAAAATAATCTGCAAATGCAGTTTGTTCCAGGATGATTCCGGGAACTGCCGTTTCAGGTCGCGTTCGGTTTGTTCCACGTTTTTTGCCGCGCTCAAGCGCCAGCGGTAGGCCAGCCGGTGGATGTGTGTATCCACGGGGAAGGCCGGATGTCCGAAGGCCTGGCTCATCACCACGCTGGCGGTTTTGTGGCCCACACCGGGCAGGCGCTCCAGTGCTTCAAAACTTTCAGGAACCTTGCCGTCATGTTCCTCGAGGATGATTTCAGAGAGTCGGTGGATGGCTTTGCTTTTCGCCGGACTTAATCCGCAGGGTTTGATGATTTCCCGAATGTGTTCTACAGACAATTTGACCATGTCATTGGGATTGTCTGCTTCCGCGAACAGGTGCGGCGTGATTTTATTTACGCGTTCATCGGTGCACTGGGCCGAAAGCAATACAGCAACCAACAGCGTGTACGCGTCTTTATGATCCAGGGGCACCGGAACTTCCGGGTAGAAATGTTCCAGTGTTTGATGAATCCAGGCGGCGCGTTCTTTCTTGTTCATGGAAATGGTGTTCAGAAAAGGACATCCTCCAGCAAATCCAGAGGAATTCCCGGGGGAAGCAACAATACCAGGTTGTTCAGGTCCGGGTTGTGGTGGAGGGTTCCGGTCAGCTCCTCAGAAAGTGCCCTAAGCAAAACTCCGTTCAGCGTTACCGCGGCTTCCGTGATGTTGCCTTTTTCTACCGAAAGCGCGCAAGCCAGCACACCGGCTGGTGTTGGCACTTCACGTGCAAATGTATAGCGCGGGCCGTAGCCAAAAATCCAATCTTCCTGAGTGAATCGCTCTTGGCGCAGGGTATCAATGGCGGCCAGTTCTTCAGCAGAAAAAACATCGATGCGGCTGTGTTGAACGGTGCGCTTGAGGTGTTCGGCGATGCCGGTTTTGAACGCATCCAAACCCATCGCTTGTTGCAGGAACGCGGATATGTTGGCTACCTTACTGCGCACGCTTTCCACCCCGTGGTGGCTGTAATTTTCCACGTGACCGCGGATGGCGTGTCCCAGGTTTTCCAGGTCGCTGTTGAACAGAAGCGTGCCGTGGTGCAGCACCTTTTGCCGCCGTTGGTTGAGGTGTTCGGCGTTGCCACTGATTTTCAAGCCATTGGCAATCAGGTCATTACGGCCGCTGTGGGTTGCCGGAACGCCCAGGGATTGTAAAAAATCCACCAGTGTTTGGGTATGACCACGGAAATCCACGGCGTGTTGCCGGTCTGTATAGCTTTTGATGAAGGAGAAACACACATTGCCGGCATCATGAAACACGGTGCCGCCGCCGGAAATGCGACGTGCGATGTGGATGTTGTTGCTGCGGCAATACGGGTAATTCACCTCTTTGAGTGCCACTTGATGTTTGCCACACACTACTGCGTTGTGGCTTTGCCAGATCAGGGCAACATCTTCATCGCTGTGGTCCAGCAGGTAAGCTTCTGCCGCCAGGTGGAAGTACACGTCGGTGTTGCTGCTGCTGATGATGCGCATGGAAAAGGAAAAGCGTTTCCGGGATCAGGTGTTGGATTCCGGATGTTGAAACTTGCGGCGCAGCACAAAATGTTGTCCCAGGTAAACCTTGCGCACCATTGGGTCGGCGGCCAATTCTTCGGCGCTGCCCTGCTTGAGGAGTTTTCCTTCAAACAGCAGATAAGCGCGGTCAGTGATGCTCAGGGTTTCCTGTACGTTGTGGTCGGTGATCAGGATGCCGATGTTGCGCTCTTTCAGCTTCGCCACAATGCTTTGAATGTCTTCCACGGCGATGGGATCCACACCGGCGAAGGGTTCATCGAGTAAAATAAATTTGGGATCGGTAGCCAGTGCCCGGGCAATTTCCGTTCTGCGTCGTTCTCCGCCGCTCAGCACCTTTCCTTTGTTGTTGCGCACGCGGTTGAGGCCAAATTCCTCCAGCAGCTCTTCGAGTTTTTCTTCTTGTTGTACTTTGGAAAGGGAAGTCATTTCCAATACGGCGCGCACGTTGTTTTCCACGCTGAGTTCACGGAAAACGGAGGCTTCCTGAGGCAGATATCCCACACCCAACTGCGCGCGTTTGTACATCGGAAGTCGGGTGATGTCGGTCTGGTCCAGGAAGATTTGTCCGCTGTCGGGCTTCACCAAACCAACAAACATGTAAAAAGACGTGGTTTTTCCGGCACCATTGGGTCCCAGAAGACCAACAATTTCACCTTGTTTCACCTCAACACTTACATCATCTACCACCTTTTTCTGGCGGTATTGTTTCACAAGGTGTTCGCTGCGCAGAAGCATGGTTTTCACGATGATGGGCCTGTAATGGGGTTAGATTTCGCGGTTGATTTCAGTCCAGAGGCGGTCTTTCAGCGCCTGAATGCCTTCGCCGGTGGCGGCTGAAAAAAACAGGGGTTGAATATGGGGCATTTCTGCGGAGATGGCCTGTTTCAGTTCTTCATCCAGTAAGTCGGCTTTGCTTACGGCCACCACGCGGCGTTTGTGCATCAGTTCGCGGTTGAACTGTTCCAGCTCGCGCAGCAGAATGGAAAACTCCTCCATGTGGTTTTTGCTGTCGGCGGGAATCAGAAAGAGCAACACGGCGTTGCGTTCAATATGTTTCAGAAAACGATGTCCAAGGCCTTTGCCTTTGTGGGCATCTTCGATGATTCCGGGAATATCGGCCACCACAAAACTCTTGTAATCGCGGTATTGAACCACGCCCAGGTTGGGTTTGAGTGTGGTAAACGGATAATCGGCTATTTCGGGTTTAGCGGCCGTAATCACAGAGAGCAGGGTGCTTTTCCCTGCGTTGGGGAAGCCTACCAGGCCCACATCGGCAAGCAGCTTCAGCTCCAGGATCATCCAGTCTTCGCGCCCGGGTTCTCCTGGTTGCGCGTAGTCGGGAGCCTGGTTGGTTGCGCTCACAAAATGCGCATTGCCCAAACCGCCGCGGCCGCCGGGAACCAATACTTTTTCTTCACCGTCGTTGGTGATTTCGAACAAGAATTCGCCTGTTTCGGCATTGCGTGCCACCGTGCCCAGGGGAACATCCAGAATTTCATTGCGGCCGTCGGCACCGGTCATCAGGGCACGACTTCCGTTTACACCATCGCCGGCCATGATGTGTTTGCGGTATTTCAGGTGCAACAGGGTCCAGAACTGCGCATTGCCACGCAGGATGATGCTGCCGCCTTTACCACCGTTGCCACCATCCGGCCCGCCCTTGGGGTTCATTTTGGTTCGGTTGAAATGACGGCTTCCTGCGCCACCCTTCCCGCTGCGGCAGCAAATTTTTACATAATCAATGAAGTTGGAATCCGCCATTTTGGGCAAAGATACTTCCGGCAATCAGCATCCTCGGTTCTGCAAAGACAAAAAATAATTGTACATACAACTAAAAACACAATACCTTTGCACCGTGAAAATAGAAGACGAGGTTCAGACCAAGGTTTTCCAGAATGAGTTTCACAAGGCACAGGTGAACATCATTTTCAGCGCCTGGTGGCTGAAGAATAAGATGTTGCCCTTTCTGCGGAAGCATGGTTTGTCGCACGAACAGTTCAACGTGATGCGCATTGTCCGCGGCCAGAAAAGCAAAGAAGTATGCGTGAAAGACATCACGGCACGCATGCTGGAGCGCAGCAGCAATACCACCAGAATCATTGACAAACTGGAGGCGAAGGGACTGGTGCAACGGAAGCAAAGCCCCAATGACAAGCGCGAACTTCATATTGTGCTTACCGACAGTGGTTCCGCTTTACTGAAGAAGATTGACCAGGAGTGGATGACAGACGATCCTGTGCGCATCGGACTGAATGCCGACGAAGCGGGAATGCTGAACGACCTCCTCGATAAGCTCAGAATCTCCGAATAAAAAATTTGAACCAATAATTGTACCTACAACAAATGAACACCATCTATCATCCTGCAGGCTTGAGGGGCGGCGCCAACCACGGTTGGCTAAAAACCTGGCATTCATTCAGTTTTGGCGGCTGGTATGATCCATCAAGGATTCACTTTGGCGCCCTGCGCGTGCTGAACGACGATTATGTAGCGCCGGGAATGGGGTTTGCCACGCATCCGCACGACAACATGGAGATTGTCACCATCATGATGGATGGAACGCTGGAGCATCAGGACAGCATGGGCCATAAGGAACAGCTGCGCGCCGGAGAGGTTCAGGCCATGAGCGCCGGAACCGGAATACAACACAGCGAGCGCAACGCCAGCCATACAGATCCGCTGCATTTATTTCAAATCTGGATATTTCCCAGGGCGAAAAACACCACGCCCAGGTATGCGCAGAAATCGTTTGCTGAAGCCATTGGCAGCGCACAGGATTGGACCGTGCTTGTTTCCCCCGACGGGGCAAACGGAAGTTTGGAAATCGGGCAGGATGCCTGGTTTTCGATGGCCAGGATTCCCGCGGGAGCGGATCGAACCTATGAAGTGAAAAATGCCGGCAATGGGGTTTATGCCTTCGTGGTCAGCGGAGCCATTGAAATTGCAGGAAATCAACTGATGCACCGAGACGCCCTTGGCATCACCGAAGCTTCTTCCATTCTGACCAAAGCAAACGAGGATGCTCAGGTGTTATTCATTGAAGTGCCCATGCACTGGTGAACAAAACAAAGAAACCAAATTAAACCACAGATACATTATGGAAACACAAGCAGTTAGCAACTGGGTTATTGACGTAGCCCACTCAGAAATTCAGTTTAAAGTACGTCACATGGTCATCAGCACCGTAACCGGATATTTCCGCAAGTTTGAAGGCGGATTTCAGATGAACGGTGAAGATTTCGCCACGGCCCGCATTTGGTTCAAGGCTGACATCAACAGCGTGGACACCAATTCAGAACAGCGCGACGGTCATTTGAAGAGTGCCGACTTCTTCGACGCCGCAAACCATCCGGAGTTGAACTTCCAAAGCACAGCAATCCACAGCAAAGGCGAGAACCAGTACGATGTTACCGGAAACCTGAGCCTGCGCGGCGTGACCAAAGAAGTAACCCTGCATGCGGAACACAACGGAACCCTCGTTGATCCCTGGGGCATGACCCGCAGCGGCTACCACATCACAGGCAGCATAAACCGCAAAGAGTTTGGCTTGGAGTGGAGCGCAGTAACCGAAGCCGGAGGCCTGGTGGTTTCTGATGATGTGAAACTGTACATCAACGCCGAGCTGACCAAGGCGTAAACAGCTTCAGCAAGAAAAAGCAACAGAGCAAGCCGTTCCCGAAAGGGGCGGCTTCTTTGTTTTAGGAGAAGGCCTGAATGACGATCTCTTCCTGCTCTTTGTCGTGTACTTTCTTGTAGCCTGTGGCCGGAGAAGCGCTGCTCTTGCGACTGATGCAACGCAGGGCACGGGGCCAGTCGTAGCGCATCAGGTGCATCCAGGCGCCCATATTCTTGGGTTCTTCCTGCACCCAAACCAGTTCGGCTTTGGCGTATTTCGCAGCTATTTCCGCGATGGCTTCCTCAGGCAGCGGATACAATTGTTCAAGGCGCACCAAAGCCACATCGTTGTGTTGGTTGGCTTCCTGATACTGCAAGAGGTCGTAATACACCTTCCCGGAGCAGAACACCACTCGGCGCACCTTTCCTGCTTCCACAGTTACGTCGTCAATCAGCGGACGGAACCCTTCGCTGCTTAAATCGCCAAGGCTGCTCACGCAGCGCGGGTGGCGCAGCAGGCTTTTCGGAGTGAACACAATCAACGGCACACGCACATCGCGGTGCAACTGGCGGCGCAACACATGGAACATGCTGGCCGGCGTGCTCGGCACCACCACCTGCATGTTGTTCATGGCGCAGAGCTGCAGGAAGCGCTCCGGACGGGCACTGCTGTGTTCCGGTCCCTGGCCTTCGTAGCCATGAGGCAACAACAGCGTGAGTCCGCTGAACTTGCCCCACTTCGCTTCCGCGCTGGCAATGAACTGATCTATGATGATTTGCGCTCCGTTGCCAAAATCACCGAACTGCGCTTCCCAGATGGTCAGTCCATTCGGGTTATTCAGGCTGTAGCCGTATTCAAAACCCAGCACCGCGTATTCGCTCAGCAGGCTGTTGAACACATCGAACTTCGCCTGATCGCCGCCGAGGTGGTTCAGGGGAACGTATTCTGCTTCGCTGTCTTCCTTCTTCACTACCGCATGACGGTGGGAGAAGGTGCCGCGTTCCACATCCTGTCCGCTGATGCGCACGGGATGTCCTTCCTTCAGCAGGGTAGCATAGGCCAGCAATTCGCCCATGGCCCAGTCGAGCTTGTCGGTATCGAGCATCTTGCGGCGCTCGGCAAACAGGTTTTGTACCTTTTTGATGGGAAGATTTTCCTCGGGCAAGGTGCTGATTTGCGTACCGAGGTGCAGCAGCGTTTCGCGGTCCACGGCTGTGGGTGTGATGTTGACCAGGTCTTCGCGCTTGGCATGGCGGAAACCGGTCCAGGCGTCATCCGGCGCGGCAGGTGCAGGCTCGTAGGTGCTGCGCGCCTCTTCCAGTTTCTCCTGAAGCAACTGCTTGAACTTCAGCTCCATTTCCCGCGCGATTTCGGCATCTACCTCGCCGCGTTTCAGCAGCACTTCTTTATAAATCTCCCGGGGATTCGGGTG
>JBIKKI010000109.1:0-7565 GCA_044360435.1 Bacteroidia bacterium | reverse complement strand
GCCCTGCGCTGAAAATCGGGCAGAACCTGAAATACGATATCCTCATCCTGCGCCGCTACGGTATTGCGGTGCAAGGTCCTTTGTTCGACACCATGCTGGCGCATTACCTCGTTGAACCCGACAAGCGACACAATATGGATATGCTGGCCGAACATTACCTGAATTACCGCCCGGTAAGCATCGAAACGCTGATCGGGAAGAAGGGCAAAAACCAGCTCAGTATGGCGGATGTGCCGGTGGAAAAGGTGAAAGAATACGCCGTGGAAGATGCCGACATCACTCTCCAATTGCATGCTGTTTTACAGCAAGAACTGAAGGAAGGGAAGGTAGCGCAGGTGTTCAACGAGGTAGAAGTTCCCTTGATTCAGGTGCTGGCAGATATGGAACAGGAAGGCATACGCGTGGATACAAGCTTCCTGAACGAATACAGCCGGCAACTGGAAGCGGAAGCAAAAAGCATTGAACAGGAAATTTATTCTCTGGCGGAAGTGCGCTTCAATATTGGCAGTCCACGGCAGGTGGGAGAGGTACTATTCGACAAGCTGAAGCTCAGCGATAAGGCCAAAACCACCAAAACCGGTCAGTATCAAACCGATGAGGAAACACTGCTTGGACTGGCCACGGCGCATCCCATTGTGCAGCGTATCCTTGATTACAGGCAGCTGCAGAAACTCAAAAGCACTTACGTGGATGCGCTGCCTGCCATGGTTTCTGAAAAAACCGGGCGTGTGCATACCAGCTTTAATCAGGCCGTGGCTGCCACCGGTCGTTTGAGCAGCAACAACCCGAACCTGCAGAATATTCCCATCCGTACCGATTTGGGCAAGGAAGTGCGCAAGGCATTCATCCCGCGTGATGAACATCACACCTTGCTCAGCTGCGACTACTCACAGATTGAACTGCGCGTGATTGCCAGCATGAGCGGCGATGAAGCCATGATGGATGCCTTCAAACAGGGCGTAGACATCCATACGGCAACAGCGGCGAAGGTGTTTGGTGTGCCGCTGGATCAGGTGGACAAAGAGATGCGCCGACAAGCCAAGACCGTGAACTTTGGCATCATCTACGGCATCAGCGCTTTTGGGCTGAGCCAGCGCATCGGCATTTCACGGAAGGACGCCAAGGATTTGATTGACAACTACTTCCGTGAGTTTCCGGGCATCAGGCGTTATATGGATGAAACCATGGATTTCGCCCGTAAGCATGAATACGTGGAAACACTGTTGGGCCGCAGGCGCTACATCCGCGACATCAACAGCCGCAACATGACGGTGCGTGGCTTCGCGGAACGCAACGCCATCAATGCGCCCATACAAGGTTCGGCGGCAGACATGATCAAACTGGCCATGATAGGCATTCATAAGATGCTGAAGGAAGAAGGGTTCCAAACCCGCATGATTCTGCAGGTGCACGATGAATTGTTGTTTGATGTGCCGAAGGAAGAGCTGGAACGCGTGGAGCCGCGCATCCTGAAGCACATGGAACAAGCCCTTCCACTCAAGGTGCCGGTGCTGGTAGAATCAGGACATGGCCGCAACTGGCTGGAAGCCCATTGAGTTGATACACAGCACGCTGCGGGTGGATGAGTTGGATTAATGCCTGAAAATCCAACAGCTCTCCTTTCGTGCCATGATGCACGTCATGCGATATGCTGATGTATTTAGGTTTCATGCGTGACTGAAGTCACGCGCAGCCAAGGTCGCTGAGTGGCTAATTCGGAAGTTCATCATGCATGGTCATCTGGATTGTTCATGTCCATTAAGAAACGTGATTGTACGTTTTCAGTGGAAATCTGCACCTTTTGATGCATGTACATGATGCAACAAACTACCAGCTATGAAACATTTTGACATCCTCATCATTGGCGGCGGCAATGCCGGATTATCGGTTGCTTCGCGCCTGCGTTCCAGAAAGCCTGAGTTGAGTCTCGGCATCATTGAACCATCAAAGAATCATTACTACCAACCGGCCTGGACTTTGGTAGGTGGCGGTGTCTTTGATATGGCCGACACCATCAAACCCGAATCGGCATTTATTCCTCCCGGAGCGGAATGGATTTGTGATCGGGCTACAGAAATTGACGCCGAACAGAAAATTGTACATACGGCTACAAGCGGCAGTTTTAGCTATTCATGGCTGGTGGCCGCGCCAGGCATTCAACTCGATTGGCATAAAATTGAAGGCCTCAAGGAAACCCTGGGAAGTAATGGAGTTACATCGAATTACCATCCCGATTACGCACCCTATACCTGGCAATTGCTGCAGGGCATGAACGGAGGAACCGTGCTGTTTACCAATCCTGGAACTCCTGTGAAATGTGGCGGTGCGCCGCAGAAAATCATGTATCTGGCCGGCGACTATTTCCGCAGAAAAGGACTTAAAGGCAAGGTGAACATCGAGTTCTGCAGCGCCGGAGGCGTAATTTTCGGTATCAAGAAATACGCCGATACCTTGATGAAGGCGGTTCGTCGTTACGACATCACACTGAATTTCAAATACGAGCTGATTCGCGTTGATGGGCCTGCACACAAAGCATGGTTCCGCGTGAGCGATGCCGATGGGAATACGCATGAGGTGGAAAAACATTTTGACATGCTGCACGCAGTGCCACCACAAAGCGCACCCGATTTTATCAAGAACAGCCCGCTGGCCATGCCCGGTAATCCTTTGGGTTGGATTGATGTAGATAAACACACCTTACGACATGTAAGGTTTCCACAGGTATTTGCTTTGGGCGACGCCACCAATACCCCCAATGCCAAAACTGGTGCAGCCATACGCAAGCAAGCGCCTGTGCTGGTGGAAAACCTGATTTCAGCCATCGAAGGGAAGACCTTGTCAGCCAGCTATGATGGCTACGGCAGTTGCCCGCTCATTACAGGTTATGGCAAGTTGGTTCTGGCGGAGTTTAACTATGACAATCAACCTACAGAAACCTTCCCCTTTGACCAGAGCAAGGAACGCTGGAGCATGTACCAGTTGAAAAAACGTGTATTGCCCTGGCTGTATTGGCACAGAATCCTGCAAGGGAAGATGTAAATGGGAAGCCGGTTCGGTTCACCTCCGGTCAATTGAGCTCAATCGCCCGTTACCACGATGCGCTGCAATTGGTGTTCATGCCGCAATAGGTAGATGCCCGGACTCAATGCCTGAACATCGAAGGTGTTTCCTTCAGTTGGAAGCATCAAAACACGTCCGTTCAGGTCTAAAAGTTCTAAGGTGCTTTTCGGTGCAACGCCGCTTACCGTGAGGATATCGCCCACTGGATTGGGAAACACGCGTAGGGTTGACGGTAGTTCCTGCTGTTGCAGTCCGCTGGAATTGCAGGTGCTTATTCCGGCAGTCAGTTGTGCCAATTCCGCACACAAATACGCGTATTGTGCAGCCGCATCAGGGTCGAGGTTTTGTGTCAGCAGGTTGATGCGCTCATCAGGATCCTGCGACAGGTGATACAAGGCTTCGTGCCCATCGTCAAAATGGAGCAGTTTGTAATGGCTCGTCTGGATACACTTGCCATCATCTGCCGTGGAAGGAGTCTGGAATACTTCGCTGAAAGACCAGGGTCGTACAGAATCAGTTTTGGCTTGCAGGATGGGCAACAAATTGCGGCCATCGCTGACGATGCCGGAAGGAAGTGCGCTGTTCAGCCCGAGCAGGGCAGGAATGGTTTCGAACAAATCAACCGCCTGAACCAAAGAGGAAGATATACGACCCGGGCCACGTACCGACGGTCCGGAAATCATTAAGGGCACATGAATGCCGTATTCGTAAATGGTTCCCTTCACCCGGGAAGTGTCGCTGATTTGTGCGGTTTGTTTGGAATTCCCGTTGTCGCCAATGAAGATGATGTCGGTGCTGTCGAAGCGATTCATGCTCCTCAGGGAATCGAACAGCCTGCCTATTTCGTGATCCATGGCCTGAACCATTGCTTTAAAATAAGCTTTTGGTTTTGCCCGGATGTCCTGTGTGGTGCCGCTCAGGCCGCTGTAGCTGTGCAGGTCAGCCGGGGGCAGATGGTACGGTGCATGGGGCGCGTTGAAGGCCAGCCAAAGAAATGCAGGGTTACTTCCCTGAGCACGGAGCCAACGGATGGCATTGTTCACCTGTTCGGTGGTGGCGTAGGTTGTAACCGTGCTATTCACGCCATTGGTGTTCTTGGTCCAGTTGGTATAGCTGGGCAGCGCACCAATGAATGGGCCCTCGAAATGTTGAAACCCGAAGTAAAGCGGCAGTTTCAGGTTGCTTGCAGGTGTAGGATTGCTCAGGTGCCATTTGCCAATTTGTGCCCTGCCAATACCTGGGGCTGCATCGCGAATGCGCTGCGCCAGGGTGTATTCGCTGCTGTCCAGCGCTTTGCTTCCCGGACTTACCACGGCGCCAATACCTGTTCGGAATCCGTACCTTCCGGTGAGTATGGCTGCACGCGTAGCAGAGCAAAAGGGATTGTTGCGGCATTGGGTAAACAATACACCTTGAGCAGATAAAGCCCGCAAATGCGGTACGTCCACGGTATCGCCATGCTCCGGATAAAAGCCGAAATAATCAGGGCTTAGGTCGTCGGCAATGATCAGCACCACATTGCGTTGCGACAGCAGCATCGCTGGCAGAAAGACGAGGCTAAAGCCCAAGAGCATGAGGTGTTTTTTCATGTGTCTGTTGGCATGCTTTGATGCAAAAAGGCGCAGCAGGTTCAAGCGCCTATGGGTGTTTTTGTGAAAAAGCCTGTCACAAAGCACGGATGCAGGAACATGCTCGTTCAATCATTTCTGTAGTTACATCCAAATGTGTTACAAAACGCACTTGATGGGTTCCGGTTTGGCCGGCCCTGATGCCTTGTTGCAGCAGCTTTTGGATGATTTCAGCTGCCGTGTATCGGGCGTGCACATTGAAAATGACAATATTGGTTTCCACAGGCAGCACGGAATCAACAACGGCGCTTTCCTGCAAAGCTGCTTCAAGCATGCGGGCATGCCGGTGGTCTTCTTCCAGGCGTGTAACCTGATGTTTCAGGGCATAAAGGCCGGCGGCTGCCAGAAATCCTGCTTGCCGCATGCCTCCGCCCATCACTTTACGGCAACGTCGGGCTTCTTTGATGAATGCAGAAGTTCCTAGCAGCAAACTACCTACGGGCGCGCCCAGACCTTTGCTTAAACATACCGACATCGAGTCGAAGATCTGACCCAGCTGGGCGGCTTCCTGTCCGGTGGCCAGCATGGCGTTGAATATGCGTGCACCGTCAAGATGCAGCGGCAAATGATGCCTGCGGCAAACGATTTTAATTTCCTTCAATGTTTGCAAATCATAGCAACTGCCTCCGCCACGGTTGGCGCTGTGTTCCAGACTTACCAACGCGGTGCGGGCGCGGTGCACATCGTCCGGGTTGATGGCCTCTTCAATCTGCGCTTCCGAAATTCGACCCCGATCACCGGGAATCAGCCTGGGCTGAACGCCGCTGTTCCGCGCCATGCCGCCGCCTTCATAGACGTAGATATGGGAAAGTGCCTCACAAATCACTTCGTCGCCGGGGCGGGTATGTACCATGATGGCAATCTGGTTGGTCATGGTTCCGCTCGGACAAAACAGTGCTGCTTCCATGCCAAACAAGGATGCGGCATACGATTCCAGTTCGTTGACACTGGGATCTTCTCTAAAAACATCATCGCCAACCTGTGCCTGCATCATGGCTTCTAACATGCCGGAGGTAGGACGGGTAAAGGTATCGCTGCGCAGTTCTGTGAAATTCATGTTCAGGACGCAATATCCTTGGTTTTTACTGAATAGAAACTGCTGAATTTGGGATACAGGTTTTGAAAAAGGGTTTGATTACAGCTAAGTGTTCAATGTACACTAAGATGAAAAATTATGCTTACGTTTGCAAAGCACAAGGTATTTACCTTGGGAATCCCGCAGGCTTCTTAACCTTGAGGGGTTCTTCATAACACTTTATCGAGGTCCCGGAAACGGGACTTCGGTATTTATGGCATTTCACCAGTTTGTTCGGCAGATTTCAGAAAGCGCTGATGCAGTTGCATTACCTGTTTGATGAGGGAATGGCTGCCATCGTTGTGGATTACAGCGTCGGCCCTGTCGATTAATGCTTCCTGGGGCATTTGTGAGGCCATGCGCTTGAGGATGTCTTCATCGCTAAGTCCGTCGCGTTCCTTCACCCGCTGAAGTCGCAAGTCCAATGGTGCTGCTACAACCACAACGGTATGCACTTGTTTATAGCTGCCGGATTCAAACATGATGGCGGCCTCTTTAATCACATAGGGTGCATCTTTTTGAAGGGCGCACCAAGTTTCAAAATCCTGAAATACCGCTGGGTGAACCAGGCTGTTCAGCAGCTCCAGTTTTTCAGGATTTCCGAAAACGCTTTGTGCCAGGAAGGGTCTGTTGGGTTCGCCGTTCAGATAACTTTCCGGACCAAAAGCGTCCTGCACGCGTTTGATCAATGCCGAATCTTCGCGCATCAGCCTTTTCGCGGCTTGATCGGCAGCATACACAGGCACACCCAGATGTGCAAACAGGCGGCATACGGTAGATTTACCACTGCCAATTCCACCGGTTATGCCTACGCGCAACAAGGCTTTAGTCGCCTTTTTCTTCTGATTTGGCCACCTTTCCGGATTCCGGATAAGCGCTTTTGGTCATTTCGAAGCTTACCGCAGCTTTTTCAAACTTTACACGGTTGCCACTTTCAGTTTCCAGGGTTAAGGTTTGCTCCTGGATGGAAACAACTTTACCGTGCATACCCCCGGTGGTCACTACGTGATCGCCTTTTTGAATTTCGCTGAGGAAGTTGCGCTGTTTTTTCTGCTTACGCATTTGAGGCATGATCATGAACACGTAAAAAACGGCCATAATCAAAATCAGGGGCAGCATCTGCGACCATCCGCCGGCGTTTGCAGCTTGTAACATCATGTGGTTCATAGTTTTTATTTTTTAACAACAAGCGCACGGAACGTGAGCTTCACAGTTTCTACAGTTGAGTTCTGGAAAAATACATCTACGTATTTCGTGTTTTCTATGCCGTTGGGTTCACCGCGGCCTGAAGAATTAAACACGGTTTCCACGTAACCTTCACCACCGGGAGGAATCACTTCCTTGGACCAGCTGGGAGAGGTACAGCCGCAGGCAGCCTGAACATCGGAAATAACCAGATCTCCCTTGCCTACGTTGGTGAATTTGAACTTGTGGCGCACAGATTCGCCATCCGTGATTTTACCGAAATCGTGGTACTCAGATTCGAATTTTGCCCAGCCGCGCTTGCTGGTATCACCCTGAGGATTATCAGCGCTTGCTGTATTGTTATCGATTTTATCGGGAGTGATTTTCCCACCACTGTTGCAAGCTGCGGTAAAAGCTGCTGTCAGAATGAGTATTCCGGTGCTGAATTTCATAAAAGTCGTTGCGCAAATTTAACCAAAGGAAGCAACTGAAGTTGCTCAGCTTTCGCGCAAGCCCCTGCCGATTTTTTGCATGAGCCCTTCTTCCTGAAGGCTGATGCGCAGCTTGTCCAGAATGCCATTGATGAAACGGCTGCTGTTTGGGGTGGAATACTCTTT
>JBIKKI010000108.1:0-7577 GCA_044360435.1 Bacteroidia bacterium | reverse complement strand
AATGCGCAAATAAGGTCTTTAGCAACCCGCCCTAAAACCAAACCCCAACCCCGAAGCATCTTGTGAATCCTCCGGAGTTGGGGCTTGCGTATCAATTATGAATTCCGAAAAACCAATTCCGATCCCAGGCAATCCAGCTCAATGCGGCTGTCTTTGTGCACCGCACCGGATAAAATCTGCTTGCTGAGCTCGTTCATCACGCGTTTTTGAAGCACCCGCTTCAGCGGTCGGGCACCAAACTGCGGGTCGTAACCCAGTTGCGACAGCCAGTCGAGGGCAACTTCAGTGGCGCTGAAGGGTATGCCCATTTCTGCCAGCTGCCGGATGATTTGCTGCATCTGCAGTTCCACAATGCTGCGTACATGATCGCGGTTGAGCGGCTCGAACATGATCACTTCGTCGATGCGGTTCAGGAATTCCGGACGAATGCCCTGTTTCAGCAGTTCGAAGACCTGGGTTTTCGTGCGTGCCATCACGCTTTCCCGGTTTTCATCGGTGATCTGTTCAAACTGTTCCCGAATGATGTCGGAACCCAGGTTGCTGGTCATGATGATGATGGTATTGCGGAAGTTGGCGGTTCTACCCTTGTTGTCGGTGAGGCGACCATCATCGAGCACCTGCAGCAGGATGTTGAACACATCCGGATGTGCTTTTTCAATTTCATCCAGCAACACCACGCTGTAAGGCCGGCGACGCACGGCTTCGGTAAGCTGCCCGCCTTCTTCATAGCCCACATAGCCGGGAGGCGCGCCGATGAGGCGGCTAACGGTATGTTTCTCCTGGTATTCGCTCATGTCGATGCGCACCATGGCCTGGTCGCTGTTGAACAGAAACTCCGCCAGGGCTTTGGCCAGCTCGGTTTTTCCCACACCCGTGGTGCCGAGGAAGATGAAAGAACCAATCGGTTTCTTCGGATCCTGCAGGCCGGCCCTGCTGCGGCGCACGGCGTCGGAAATGGCGCTGATGGCTTCTTCCTGTCCAATCACCCGTTTGTGCAGTTCGGCTTCCAGGTGCAGCAGCTTTTCGCGCTCGCTCTGCATCATCCGTTGCACCGGAATGCCTGTCCAGCGGCTCACCACTTCTGCGATGTCTTCGCTGTCCACTTCCTGTTTTACCATGGGCTTGTCCGATTGTACTTCAGCCAGTTGTTGCTGCAGGTTTTTCAGTTCTTCTTCACTTTGCCGCACCAGTCCGTAGCGGATTTCCGCCACCTTGCCGTAGTCGCCGTTGCGCTCAGCCTGATCGGCCTGCAGTTTCAGGTCTTCCAGCTGTGCCTTGTTCTGTTGAATGGCATCAACGATTTCCTTTTCGCGTTGCCAGTGTGCGTTGATGCTGTTGCGTTCCTCGCTGAGGTTGGCGATTTCTGCGCTCAGCTGGTCCACTTTGGCGGTATCGTTTTCGCGTTTGATGGCTTCTCGTTCAATCTCCAGCTGCATGATGCGGCGGTTCAGTTCGTCCAGTTCTTCCGGCACGGAATCCATTTCCAGGCGCAGTTTGGAGGCTGCTTCATCCAAAAGGTCGATGGCTTTGTCGGGAAGAAAGCGGTCGCTGATGTAGCGCTGCGACAGTTCCACCGAGCTGATGATGGCTTCGTCCTTGATGCGCACGCGGTGATGTATTTCGTAGCGTTCTTTCAGTCCGCGAAGGATGGAGATGGCGTCCTGCGTATCGGGTTCTTCCACCATCACCTTCTGGAAACGGCGTTCCAGGGCTTTGTCGTTTTCGATGTATTTCTGGTATTCCGCCAGGGTAGTGGCGCCGATGGCGCGCAGTTCGCCGCGGGCCAGGGCGGGTTTGAGGATGTTGGCTGCGTCCATGGCGCCTTCGCTGCGTCCTGCGCCTACCAAAGTGTGGATTTCGTCAATGAACAACACCACTTCGCCATCGCTGCCGATGACTTCCTTGACCACACTTTTCAGCCGTTCCTCAAATTCACCCTTGTATTTGGCGCCGGCAATCAGCGCGCCCATATCCAGACTGAAGATGGTTTTGCTTTTCAGGTTTTCAGGCACGTCGCCTTTTACGATGCGGTGCGCCAAACCTTCGGCGATGGCTGTTTTTCCAACACCGGGTTCGCCAATCAGCACCGGGTTGTTCTTGGTGCGGCGGCTCAGGATTTGCAGCACACGGCGGATTTCATCATCGCGGCCAATCACGGGATCCAGCTTGCCGGTGCGTGCCTGTTCATTCAGGTTCACAGCGAATTTGCCGAGTGCGTTGAACTGCTGTTCGTGGGTTTCGGAACTCACTTTCTGTCCGCCGCGAACCTCTCGGATGGCTTTTTCCAGGTCGCCACGGCGCAGGCCTGCGTCTTTAAGCATGTTGCCGGTACTGTCTTTGGATTCAAGCAAGGCAAGCAGCAGGTGTTCGTTGGTGATAAACTGGTCGTCGAACCCGCGCATGGCTTTTTCAGCCTGAACCAGCGTAGTGTTTGCCGGCTGACTGAGGTAAACCTGGCCTCCGGATACTTTGGGAAGACTTTTGATTTGTGCCAGGTTGGCTTCTTCCACACGTTTGAGGTTGGCGCCAACTTTTCCAAACAAAAATCCCATCAGTTCTGCGTCTTCTTCCAGCATTCCATGCAGGATGTGTGCATTTTCGATGGCCTGCTGTCCATATTCCAGCGCGGTGTTCTGAGCCTTGCTCAGGGCTTCCTGCGCTTTTACGGTGAACTTGTTCAAATTCATAATGTTCAATGATCTGTGTTCCGATTTTCAAATACGTTTCCATTTCACCAATCGCGGTCATTTTGTCTTTTTAGGTATTGAATTTGGGTTGAATTGGAGACAAAAAGTCGGTTTTCGAGGTGAAAACAGCCTGACCCGTTGGTCAAATTGGCTGCATTGGATTCGGATTGGCTTTACCTTTGATGAAATGAAACAAGCAACAATTCTGTTTTTACTTCTTCCGATGCTCATGGGTTCTTGTGCATCGGAGTTCATCCATACCAGTGTTGGAACTCCTTTTTCATTGCGCATGGGAGGGAAGGCAGAGGTTCAGGATCCGCAGAGCGGAACTTCACTCAGCATTGCATTTGAATCTGTGGAAGAAGACAGTCGCTGTCCGGAAGGTGCTCAATGCTTTTGGGCCGGCAGGGCTGTGGTGCGCTTGACGGTGAATGGTTCACCCATCAAAGTAACCGAAGGCATGCTTCCGGATTCCCTGCAGCCGGTTTGGGGTAATTACCGCTTCGTGATGCAGAGTCTGGAACCCTATCCCAAAGTCAATGATTTGCAAATTTCTGAGCGAAAAAAGGAAAAAAGCTATCGGGCACGGGTGCAGGTGAATTACCGTTGATGGTTTTCGGTTCTGAACAAACATCTGCAACCTGACTTGGGTATAACTTGTGCGTGTTCTTTGCATTTAGTCGGTAAATTTGCGCACATCAATGGCCAGCGTTGAGGAACTTAAGATGATCGCCGGGCAGGTGCGCCGCGACATCATCCGCATGGTCCACGCAGTACAAAGCGGACATCCCGGTGGATCGCTCGGCTGCGCGGACTGGTTTACCGCCCTGTATTTTCATTTCCTGAAACACCATCCGAAACAGTTCTCCATGAGCGGAGCCGGTGAGGATGTTTTTATCCTGTCGAACGGGCATATATCGCCGGTGTTCTACAGCGTTTTGGCGCGCAGCGGCTATTTTCCGGTAGCGGAATTGGCCACGTTTCGGAAGCTGAACAGCCGTTTGCAGGGACATCCCGCCACGCATGAAGGTTTGCCGGGCATTCGCATTGCCTCAGGTTCTTTGGGACAAGGTGTTTCCGTGGCTGTAGGATTGGCTTTATCCAAAAAACTGAACGCAGATCCCAATCTGGTGTATTGCAATACAGGCGATGGAGAACTGCAGGAAGGACAAATCTGGGAAGCCCTGATGTTTGCTGCGCACAACAAGGTGGACAACCTGCTGGTAACTGTTGATTACAACAAGCAACAAATTGACGGCAGCACCGATGAGGTTATGTCATTGGGCGATCTTGGCAACAAGTTTGCTTCTTTCGGTTGGGAAGTGCTGCATATGGACGGCAACAACATGGAAGAAATACTTCAGGTGATTCCACAGGCGCAGGCCCGTTTGCATCAGGGAAAACCTGTTGTGGTGCTTATGAAAACCGAAATGGGCATGGGCGTTGATTTTATGACCGGCACACATGCCTGGCATGGAAAAGCACCCAACGATGATCAGCTTGCCAAAGCTTTAGCGCAGCTTCCCGAAACACCCTTAGGGGATTATTAAACAATAGGAATGTACAGGACTGCTTCACTCAAAATCTTCGCCGCCATTCTTGCCGCGGGCTTTCATTTTTCTTCCCTCAAGGCACAGGGAAGTGGCCAGACAATACCAAAAACCAGAATCCTTTTTGTTCTGGATGGTTCAGGCTCTATGTCTGCCCAAATGGATCAGAGTGACCGCATGACCATCGCCAAAAAGCTGATGACCAAGTTGGTTGACAGTTTGAGGCAGGTGCAGAATCTTGAGTTGGGATTGCGCGTGTTCGGTCATACCGTTCCCATCACCCGCAAGGATTGTAAAGATACACGCCTTGAAGTTCCATTTCGGCCTTACAACCACAAGGAACTGGTTACCAAACTCAACGCGATAACACCTTTGGGTTATACGCTGATTGCCAATTCTCTGTTGGAATCAGCCAATGATTTTCCGGCGGGTGATAAAAGCCGCAACATCATCATCCTGATCACTGATGGTCTGGAAGAATGCGATGGCGACCCGTGCGCGGTGAGTGAGGCCTTACAGAAAAAAGGAATCATCCTGCGCCCGTTCATCATTGGCATCGGCGCCAACAGCGAGCAGTTTCGCGCCGCGTACAATTGCGTAGGCAGATTTTTTAATGCCCAGAATGAGCAGGAATTTGAAAAAATCCTCGGAGTAATCATGAGCCAGGTTTTAAACAATACCACCTGCCAGATCAACCTGCTGGACATCAACAACCTGCCATACGAAACGAATGTACCGCTCACTGTTTATGACCATGCATCCGGTGCCGTAGTGGAAAACTACATCCATACGATGAACGGGAAAGGTGTTCCGGATACCATTTATCTGGATCCGGTGCGTAAATATGACATCATTGCGCATACCATTCCTCCCGTTCAGAAAAACGATATTGAGGTAATACCCGGACGGCACAATACCATCGGATTAAATACACCGCAAGGCGATTTACACCTGAAAATTGGGGGTGTTACCAAATACGACAGGCTCAGCGCCATAGTGCGGCAGTCCGGAAGCATGAAAACAGCAAATCTGCAGGACTTCAATACCAAAAAGCGTTACCTGACAGGCGTTTACGACATCGAAATTCTCACCACGCCCAGGATTTACCTGGAGCAGATTTCCATCAAGCAAAGCCAGACTTTTACCATTGAAATTCCTGGTCCGGGCATGCTGCAACTGAGTGTGGGCAGGGACGTAGTGGCCGGAGTATTTCGCATTTCCAACAACAAAGTGGAATGGGTTTGCGACATTGATCCCACCAAAATGAGTCAGATTTTGATTATGCAGCCCGGAGAATACAAGATTATCGGGCGATATAAAGCCGAAACAAGAACGGTTTACACCTTCGAGAAACCGTTTAAAATAAGTACCGGAACAGCAGTCAATATTTCTCTATAAAGCACCTCGTTTGATGAAGCAGTTTGAAATTCTCGGACAAAAAGATACCCGCTCAGGATTTGGCGATGGCCTGCTGGAAGCAGCCCGCAAGAACAACAAGGTAGTTGGGCTTTGCGCCGACCTTACCGGTTCTTTGATGATGGATGCCTTTAAGAATGAATACCCGGACAGGTTTTTTCAGTCCGGCATCGCTGAAGCCAACATGATGGGCATGGCCGCAGGCCTGGCCACCGGTGGCTTGATTCCGTTTACCGGAACCTTTGCCAACTTCTCTACCGGCCGCGTTTATGACCAAATCCGTCAGAGCATCGCGTATTCCGACAAGAATGTAAAAATCTGTGCTTCACACGCGGGACTTACCCTCGGCGAAGACGGAGCCACGCACCAGATTCTGGAAGATATCGGATTGATGAAGATGCTGCCCGGAATGGTCGTGATCAATCCCTGTGATTACAACCAGACCAAGGCCGCAACGATGGCCATCGCCGAATACCACGGTCCGGTTTACCTGCGTTTTGGCAGGCCCAAATGGCCCATCTTCACCGCGCCTGATACGCCTTTTCAGATTGGGAAAGCGCTGATGCTGCAGGAAGGTACAGATGTAAGCATCTTCGCCACCGGTCACATGGTTTGGAAGGCCATTCAGGCTGGAGCAGTTCTCGCAGAAAAAGGAATCAGTGCTGAAATCATCAACATACATACCATCAAGCCACTGGATCAGGAAGCGGTATTGAACAGTGCCCGCAAAACGCGCTGTGTGGTAAGTGCCGAAGAGCATCAGATGAACGGAGGCCTTGGCGATTCCATCGCACAACTTCTGGTTCAGCAGCTTCCTTTGCCCATGGAAATGGTTGCCGTGCATGATTCTTTTGGAGAAAGTGGTAAGCCAGAAGAGCTGCTTGTGAAATATGGACTGGATACTCCGTATATTGTGGCCGCAGCTGAACGCGCTTTAGCCAGAAAAATATGAACACCACAGAACAATCTCCCTTGCCAGACGAGCCTGGCCCGTGTAGTAGCCCGGCCAAAACTCCATACGTTAACCCCGTATTTTTTCGGGAAAGGTTGAACCCCACAAGTGTGCAGTCGTGGAAATAATCATCATCATTGCGCTTGTATTGCTGAATGGCGTTTTTGCCATGTCAGAATTGTCCCTTGTTTCTTCCCGCAGGTTTAAGCTGGAACATGCAAGAAAAAAAGGAAGCTCCGGAGCAAAGGCAGCACTGGAGCTGGCAGATAGACCTACACGTTTTCTATCAACCGTTCAAATCGGAATTACACTCATCGGTATTTTACTGGGTGTTTATTCCGGTGACAAACTCACCGACGACGTAACCGCATTCCTGTCGGGTTTTGAAGCGCTGAAGCCTTATGCAGAAAGCATTTCGGTGATCATCATCGTGGTGTTCATCACCTATTTGTCTATTGTGCTTGGAGAATTGTTTCCCAAAAGGCTGGGCATGACGTTCCCGGAACCTATAGCCATCCGCATCGCCCGGCCCATGAAGGCAATTTCGGTGCTGACCATGCCTTTTGTATGGCTGCTGACTTTTTCCAACGATGCCCTGCTGGCCATCTTTGGCATTAAAAAAACCACGGACAGCCGTGTTTCTGAAGAGGAAATAAAATCCATCATCAAGGAAAGCGCCGAAGGCGGCGAAATCCAGGACATCGAGCAGAATATCGTAGAACGCGTGTTTGAACTGGGCGACCGCAAAGTGAATACCCTGTTCACGCACCGCAGCGATATTGTCTATTTTGATGTGAATGACAATTGGCTGGAAGTGCGTGAGAAAATCAACAAAGAGAAACACTCAGCCTACCCGGTTTGTGAAGACGATGATATCGACCATGTGCTCGGCATTGTGCTGCTGAAGGATTTATTCGCCCACGACCTGGACAAGGATTTCAACGTGCGCGATTACATCAAAACGCCGCTGTA
>JBIKKI010000107.1:0-7639 GCA_044360435.1 Bacteroidia bacterium | reverse complement strand
GCACCAGCTTCAACCCCGGCTATATTTACTGGGGAAAACGCCTCAGTACCGCCATCATCAGGGCGGAGAAAAAGCCATGATCCGCAGCCTCGCATCCAGAATTCCGGGAATCAGAACGCTGCTGCGGCAAGCCGACCGCAACCGCTTCAACAAAGCGTGGCGCCAACGCAATCCGCATAACGATACCGTGCCCGGCGAGCGCATGTTTCCCCTGGAAAATGTACATGTAGGACGAGGCACGTATGGCATGTTAAACGTGCAGAGTTTGTTTGTTCAGGAAGGCGAACAGCTGCACATTGGCAACTTCGTTTCTATCGCTCCGGGTGTACAATTCCTCATGGGTGTGAACCACCAGCTGGAAACCTATACCACCTTCCCTTTCTACTCCAGGCTGGTGGAACGTTCAACCCGCGATGCGCTGGTGCGCGGCCCGATCATCATCGAAGATGAAGTTTGGCTGGGCACGAATGCCCTGATTATGTCGGGCGTGCGTATTGGCAAAGGTGCCATTGTAGCTGCCGGAGCCATCGTTACGAAAGATGTTCCACCGTATGCCATTGTTGGCGGCAATCCGGCACGCATCATCAAAATGCGCCACAGTCCGGAGGTGATTGAAGCCTTGATGGACATCGACCTGAACACGCTGAGCGACGCACAGATCCGCGCCAATCTTGAAGTCATCTACGCGCCCATCCGCAGCGTGGAAGATGTCATCCAACTTAAAAAGACACTGTTTAGCTGAAACCCCATGACCGCGCAGAAGCCACGCATCATCGCCTTCTACCTGCCTCAGTTTCACCCGATTCCGGAGAATGACGCATGGTGGGGCAAAGGTTTTACGGAATGGACCAACGTGGGCAAGGCCAAACCGCTGTTTCGCGGTCATTACCAGCCACGTGTGCCTGCCGACCTGGGCTATTACGACCTCCGACTTCCTGAAAGCAGGGCTGCTCAGGCAGCCATGGCGAAAGCCTATGGCGTGGAAGGTTTTTGCTATTGGCATTATTGGTTTGGCAATGGAAAACGGCTGCTCGAACGGCCTTTTCATGAAGTGCTGGAAAGCGGCGAACCTGATTTCCCCTTCTGCCTGGGCTGGGCCAACCACAGCTGGGAAGACAAACAGTTTAAGAAGGGAGGCACCAACAAGCTGCTCATCAAACAGGAATATCCGGGCGATGAAGATTACCGACAGCACTTCTTATACGTGCTGAAAGCCTTTCGTGATCCGCGCTACCTGCGTGTGGACGATAAACCCATCTTCTTCATTCATGGAACCAAAGATTTTGACGTGGCCTATTTCATCCGTTTCTGGCAACAGCTGGCGCTGGAACACGGATTGAAAGGCGTCCACTTTGTAGCCAACTGCCACGACGAGAAAGACATCGACCACCTGCGGAGCCTGGGTTTCGATGCCGTGAATGTGGTGCGCCTGTTTCACTTTATGAAACATGAATATTCCCTGCTGGAACGCATGCTCACGAAATTCAGCAGGCTGTACCTGAAACGCGGACGCGTGGTTGATTATCGGAAATACTATAAATACTTCGTCGGGCCGGAAGACAAGCGGGCTGATTGTTATCCAAGCATCTTCCCCAACTGGGATCATTCCCCGCGTTCCGGGCGTGGCGGGCACATCTTCACCCATTCCAGTCCGGCGCCGTTCAAGAAACATGTGCAGCAGGTGCTGAAGCTGGTGATGGAAAAACCCGAAAACAGCCGTCTGGTGTTTCTGCGTTCCTGGAATGAATGGGCGGAGGGCAACTACATGGAACCCGACCTGAAGTTTGGCCGCGGTTATCTGGAAGCCTTGAAGGAAGCGCTGGATGAACTTGGTGAAGCTTAAGGCCTGAACCCGTCCAGCTTCCCGGAAAGGGCCATCAGTTCACTTTCTGCCACCCGCTGCCGAAACAGCGCATCTTCTGCCGCCAGCCGGATGTCTTCTTCACTCCTGCGTGCTTCGTTCAGTTCAAGCAATACCGCAGCACCTGTTTCAAAACGCTGCTGCACCAATGCCGCTGCGCGGGAAGCTTTTTCCAGTGCCATTGACGCCTGTTGGTAGAACTCATGAGCCGTTCTGCAGCGGATATAGGCACGTGTGATTTCCGATTCCAGCGTGCGCTGGCGCTCCTGGCGCATCAATGCAGCCTGCTTCTGAGTCAATGCAGCCACTTCCATTTCACGGCGCACCTGTCCGCCGTTGTACAAGTTCCAACTCAGCGTCAAACCTCCATTGATGCCATTGCTCTGGTTCAGCAGAAAGAATCCGCCCTTGTTGTTGCTGGCATTGTATGCATAAGCACTGTTGGCCCGCAACTGTGGCAAGCGTTGCGCCTGCACAGATTGCTGCATGGCGAGGGCAATGCGTTCCTGAATCTGGGCGGCCTGCAGATCCGGATGCCGGCGCAGACCTTCCATCCATACTTCAAGTCCGGGCAATGCGGAACTCGTATCGGCATCAGCAACCATTTGCACCTGCGCGGCATCTACGGTCATGGCAAAAGCCAACTGCGCGCGTGCTTCGCGGATGCGGCCTTCCTGCTCACGCAGTCGGCCCAACCACAATTCATGCATACTTTCGGCCTGTAGTTGGTTCAAGGCACTGCCCATGCCCGTTTGCGCACGCAACACAGCCAAAGAGGCGATGCGCTTTGCCTGTTCCTGTAAACTTTGATAATACCTGTACAGGCGCTGTTCGCGTGCCAGGGCATGATAGGAAAGACGCACATTGAGCGCTATGCGCAGCGCTTCCTGAAGTACGCCCTGTACCCCCAGTTCCTGCAGCGACTGCAGGCGACTGCGTTCTGCAAACATGCGCATGCCGTCAAACAGCACCCAGCTTACATTCAGTGCCGCGTTGTTGTTGGTGGCACCCACGCCATTGCGGCTGATTTCCGTTCCGTTGGAAAAACGCTGTTCAATATTGTTGTTCGAGAACGAAATGCCACCGTTCAGACCCACTACCGGAAGCATTCCGGCATTGCCTGCCGTGTTTTGCAGGGCCGCGATGGCCGCATCATTTCGCGCCATAGCCAAACCCAGGCTGCGTTTCCAGGCTGTATCCAGCGCCTGGTCGAGGCTCAGCATTTGGGCACCGACTGCTAAAGGAAACAGACACAACAGCATCAAAAGCTTAATCTTCATCATCGGAAACAGGGTTAAGTTCTTCAGAAACATGTTTTCTGGCCAGCCAGGAATAGGCCGCCGGCACAACATACAGGGTAAGCACCAGTGAAAAGAGCAAGCCCCCAATAACCACAATGCCCATGCCTTGTCTGCTTTCTGAGGCGGCGCCCAGAGAAGCTGCAATGGGAAGCGCGCCCAGCACCGTCGCGAGGCTGGTCATTAGAATGGGACGCAGACGAAGCACGGAAGCGCGTGTGATTGCCTGTAGTTTGTCTTCGCCACGCGCCCTGCGCTGGTTGGCAAATTCTACAATGAGGATTCCATTTTTGGTTACCAGTCCTACGAGCATGATGGCGCCAATCTGGCTGAAGATGTTGAGCGTTTGGTTAAAATACCAGAGCGCGAGCACTCCTCCGGCCATAGCCAGCGGTACGGTGAGCATGATGATGAACGGATCGCTGAAGCTTTCAAACTGGGCCGCCAGGATGAGGTACACCAGCAACAACGCAAGCACAAACGCGAGCAACAAATTGCCCGAACTTTCCGCAAAATCGCGGCTGGCACCTGTGAGCTCGGTGCTGAACCCTTCACCCAGGTTCTTTGCGGCAATGCTTTTCATGGCTTTAATGCCATCGGCGATGGTTTTACCCGGCACGACAGATGCCGAAACGGTGGCCGACATATATCGGTTGTAATGGTACAGTTGCGGCGGATTGCTTTGTTCTTCCACCTGAACAACATCGCCCAACCGGATCATGCGGCCGCTTTTGCTGCGCACGTAGATACCGGTGAGGTCGGAAGGACTGTTTCTTCCCGCACGGTCAAACTGCCCGATGATTTGGTACTGTTTGTTGTTCATGGGGAAATAACCCATGCGTGGCGCTCCAAAAGCCAGCTGCAGCGTTTGCGCTATTTCTGAGGATTGCACCCCGAGTGCTGAAGCCTTTTCGCGGTCGATGGTGACCAGCAGTTCCGGCTTGTTGAATTTCAGATTCACGTCAACCACCTGGAAGGTTTTATCCTTTCTGGCTTCCTCCATAAACTGAGGGAGCTTCTGCTTCAGTGCTTCAAAATTGGGTGCCTGAATCACAAACTGCACGGGCAAGCCGCCGAAACCTCCGGTAGAAATGGTTTGCTGTTCAATCACAAACACACGGGCATCAGGATAGGCGGCAGCCTTTTTGGTGATGTACTGCGCGATTTGGCTTTGGCTGCGCTTTCGGTCGGAAGCGTCTTTCAGCATCAGGCGCACAAATCCGGTGTTGGCGGCGCCTGAACCCGAGAAGGAGGGCGCGGTAACTACCAGTGCGAGGCGTTTTTCGGGAATAGAATCGTCGATGAAATTGCTGAGTTGTTGGAGGAAGGCATCGGTATATTCAAACGTAGCGCCTTCCGGGGCGGTGATGCTCATGCGCATCCAGCCACGGTCTTCCATGGGCGCCAGTTCACTTTTCAGCAAACTCCCCACACCGATGATCATGCCTACGCAAGCCAGCAGCACGGCTGCAGCAATCCAGCGCCGTTTCAGGAAGTTGCCTAGGGAACGTTCATAAGCATCATTCAACTTTTGGAAGAACGGTTCAGTGGCCAGGTAGAAACGGCTCTTCTTATTGTCTTTGCGCACCAGGTAGGCATTCAGCATGGGCGTGAGCGTGAGTGAAACAAAGGCCGATATCAGCACGGCACCGGCCAGCACCACCCCGAATTCCTGGAACAGCCTTCCCACAAAACCCTGCATGAAGATGACCGGCATGAATACCGCCGCCAGCGTCACCGATGTAGACAGCACCGCAAACAGGATTTCCGCAGAACCTTTCAGTGCCGCCTCTTTGGGCGACATACCGCGTTCTACCTTCTTGTAAATATTCTCCGTGACTACAATGCCATCATCCACCACCAGTCCGGTGGCCAATACGATGGCAAGCAGCGACAGTACATTCACAGAATAGCCCATCAGGTACATCAGGAAAAACACCCCGACCAGCGATACGGGAATGTCAATCAGCGGACGCAGCGCAATGAGCCAATCGCGGAAGAACAGGTAAATAATCACCACCACAAGCAGCAGGGCGATGATGAGGGTTTCTCCCACTTCTTCCAGGGAACGCCGCACAAACATGGTATTGTCCAGGGCGATGTTTATCTCATAATCTGCCGGAACTGACTTCTTAATTTCTGCGAATCGCTTGCTGAATTCGTTGGAAATATCAATGTAGTTGGCACCGGGCTGAGGCACCAGCGCCAGACCAATCATGGGCACGCCGCGTTCACGCAATACAGTTTCTTCATTTTCCACACCAAGCCTGGCATATCCGATGTCTGAAAGGCGAACCGTTTTGCCGTTTAAATCACTGATAATCAAGCGATTAAACTCTTCCGGGGTGCGCATTCTTCCCTGGGTTTTCACACTCAGTTCGGTAGCATCACCGGATATTTTTCCTGCGGGAAGTTCCACATGTTCACGGTCGAGGGCACGTTGTACGTCTTGTGGTGTAAGTTGATGTGCAGCCAGTTTCACCGGATCCATCCATATGCGCATGGCATAGCGGCGTTGTCCCCAAATCTGGATATTGGAAACACCCGGAATGGTTTGCAGCCGTTCGGCAAGCACGTATTCGGCGAAGTCGCTCACTTCCAGTGGGTCGCGGCTGGCGCTGCGCACCGTCATGGTGATGATGGCATCGCTGTTGGCATCTGCCTTGCTCACCACGGGCAATCCGTCAATGTCCCGCGGCAGGCTGCGCACCGCCTGCGATACTTTATCGCGCACATCGTTGGCAGCAGCTTCCAGGTCGGAGTTCAGGTCAAACTCTACCGTAATTACGCTGGAACCGAGGTTGCTGGCAGAAGAAATGGAGCGGATGCCCGCGATGCCGTTGATGGCTTTTTCCAGTGGCTCGGTGATTTGTGATTCTACGATATCTGCACTGGCGCCGCCGTAGCTGGTGCGTACGGTAATCACCGGCGGGTCAATGGAAGGAAACTCCCGAACGCCTAGGTAACGCATGCCCATGAACCCGAACAGCAGGATGAGCAAGTTCATCACGATGGCCAGAACCGGCCTTTTGATGCTGATGGATGATAACGACACGGCTGTTTTTTACCTGTTCACCACCCTTACCTGTGCACCGGGCCTGAGGCCGAGCAATCCGCGGGTAATCACTGAATCTCCCAGGCTCAGTCCGCGCTTTACCAGTACCGTTTGTTCTGTCCTTTCGCTGATTTCCACCGGCGTAGCTGTGGCTTTCCCCTGTTTTACCAAATACACCTGATAACCGCGCAATACCGGCACCAATGCTTCTGTGGGCAGGCTGATGCTTCCGGATTGCTGTGTGAGCGGTACCAGCACTTTGCAGAACATACCCGGCTTCAATACCGGATGTTGCCCTTGAACCTGTGCCCGCACCGTGAGTGTTCTTGTTTGTTCGTCGAGTGCCGCTTCAGAAGCAATCACTGCTGCCTGAAAAGTATCGCCGCTGCTTTCTCCTGTGAAGGTAATCCTACTTCCTTTCGCCACTGAAGCTGCATATATGGAGGGAACGGCAAAGTCCAGCTGCATGCCCTCCATTTGGGTAAGCGTGCTGAACACATCTTGTGTGGAAACGATGCTTCCAATACTGATGCGCCTGAGTCCGAGCACCCCGCTGAAAGGCGCTTTGAGTTCACACATAGCCAGTCGGGCCTCGGTTTGTTCCAGTTCGGCCTGAAGGTTTGCACGTTCCTGCTCGGCTGCTTCCAGCTCATCAGCGCTCACGCCACCTGCGCTGCGCAGCGTTTGCAGTCTTGCTACGCGAGGCGTTGCAATTTGCAACTGTGCGGTAATTTTCTTGTGCAGCGCACGCAGTTCTGCATCGTTGATGCGGGCCAGCAAGGCTCCGGCTTCTACCCGCGCACCTTCAGGCATGTTCAGCCAAACCACACGACCAGCAGCTTCGGCGCGCAGCTGAACCTGTTCTGGTGCACGTAAGGTGCCACTCACCGACAAAGTGCCGCCGGAACTTGCTGCGGATGCCACAACCACCGATACGGGCGCTGCCTGTTTCCCCGGGCCACCCTGCGCTGTCTTCTTTGCGCCTTTATTGCCGGCCACAATCCTCCAAACCAATGCTGCAGCGAGGGCAAGCACCAGCAGCGTCCATATGATGCGCTTCACGTTGTTATAGTTTCTGAATTTCTTTAAATAATGGCGCCCTGTTTTGTTCAACTTTCTGCGAAAACTGCTTCCACGGGCCCTGGAAGAATGAGTTCAGCCGCAGGCAAATTTGATCTGTTTCTTCAGCAGCAATGCGCACTGCATCCAATGCGTTGCGGCCGGGGAAAGAAGCCGTATTTACGCTGTAGCCATAAGCATCATACAGCAGATTGTTCAGACGCACGGTCACATCTTCATAGCCGCGAATATCAGCAGGAAGCATGAACAGGGCTTTAAATTGTTGTAAACTGTCCTGGAGCTTTTTGCTTTCTTTTTGGAGTTGACTCTTCAGGCTGTCGCTGGCGAAATTCATCGCTTCGCGTG
>JBIKKI010000021.1:0-24277 GCA_044360435.1 Bacteroidia bacterium | reverse complement strand
AGGGCAGGAGGTCCTGCAGAAAGAAACGGGACAATACCGGGTTGATGGCCATACCGGCAATCAGCAGTCCAAGAATGGTTTTTTGTGAAAGCGGAATCATGAACATAACCAAGGGCAACAGTGCTGCAGCCTGTCGGTAAAACGCCAGGTGCGGGCTCATGGAAAGTGGCAAAAACCAAAAACACAGTACATAGGCGCCCAACAGCAGTTTCAATTCTGTTTTTTCGGTGTTCAGGAAGTACCAAACGAGGAACAGCAGCAACCCGGCAGTGATGCACAGGGTCAACCAGTCCGTGAAACGCACCTCCGCATTCGGATGTTCCAGCGCCCTGTTCCAGATCAGTCCAAGGATTTTCAACGGGCTGTTCAGTCCGTGGCCGTATTTTGATTGTGTTTGGAAAAAGGCACCGAACACACCGGTTTGCCACCACTGAAAACACAGCACCAACGCGAAGCTGAGCAGGGATGCCGTTGGAATCAGTAAAAACCGGAAGGCCTCGCGAATGGAATTTTTATACCGATAAATGATGTACGGAACCACCACTGCACCCAACAGAAATCCGGTAGAATAAGCCAAACTGGCGCCGGCAGCGCAAAGTGTTGCATACGTCCACCGGGCTTGTTGCAGGTACGTCAAACACATGCCTACCATCAAGACAAACAATGAAATGGGGAAGGCTGCCTGGAAGTAAACGGCACCCGGCCAGCAGGCGGTTAAAAACAACATCAGAACGCCCTTTGCTCCAGCATTTCGAAGCAAGTGCATCCAGAGAAATGAAAGGAACAACAAAAAAGCGCCGTTTACAATCCATTGCGCGGCAACCGCTGCGCTCATTCCCAAACCTTGAAACAGTAGGATGAGCATGGGGAATCCGGGCATCCAGCCGCAGTTTCCGCAAAGCGCCTCCGAATTTGGTGCATACGTCGGGAATTTGGACCAGCAGGGGAATGCTTCATATCCATGCCCGGCAATGGCGAAATAATGGCCGCTGTCCCAACGCACCCATAAATCGGGGTTGAAATGGTTCCAGCCAAGCTCCGGATATCCGGCAAACAAAATCAGTTTATGACTCAGGAATGCAAGCAGCACCCAATGCCAGCCGAAACGATGAATGGTTTTAGCGTTCATTACTGAGGAAGCTTGCGAATTTCCTGATCCACAAATTGAAACAGGCTTTTCACATAAGCTTCACCAAAACCAAACTGGATTCCACCGGTTTGAAAAATTTCCGGAATGCTGCGCGTATATCCTAGTTTCAATGCAGCTTTATAGGCATTAATTCCCGACTCGCGGTGTTCCATATATCTTTTCCAGACACCAATCGCGCCCAGTTGAGCCATACCGTATTCGATGTAATAGAAGGGAACTTCAAAAATGTGCAATTGACGGTGCCAGCCCCAGGCCAGTGCATCTTCATAGCCGGCGTAGTCAACCAGTCCGGTGCCAAATTCCCTGTTTATACGCACCCAGGCTTCTTTGCGTGCTTCGATGCCATGGTTGGGGTGTTCGTACACCCAATGTTGGAATTTATCGACGATGGCAATCCATGGGAGGGTTTGAATGATGCCTTCCAGTTGTTCGCGCTTGGCGCGGGTATGATCGCTTTCGCGGTCGAAAAACACCGACCATTGGTCCATGGTAAGCAACTCCATGCTCATGCTTGCAAGTTCAGCCACCTCGCTGGGTGTGTGTTTGAAGGCATTTAATGGCAGGGAAGAGCTCAGGAAGGAATGCACGGCATGACCGGCTTCATGAACCAGCGTTTCAACGTCGCGCATTTTGCCGCTGGCATTCATGAAGATGAATGGGACATTGCGCTCTGCCAGCGGATAGTTATAACCTCCGGGAGCCTTGCCTTTGCGGCTTTCCAAATCCAGCAAGCCCAGCTGTTTCATTTCTTCCAGGCATTCGCCGAAAAACGGATCGGTCAGCGACAAACAGCGGATGCTGCGTTCCAGCAGTTCCGCGCCATCGCGAAAAGGTTTCAGTGCCGGTTTTTGTTCCGGATCTACCGCCAGATCCCAGGGACGTAATTCACCAACATCCAGCAATTGCATGCGGTGCTGGTATTGCTTGCGCAACATGGGAACGACTACCGTAGCAATGGCTTCGTGAAACTGAAAACAGTCTTCAGGCGTATAATCAAACCTGCCCAAAGCGCGGAACATATAATCGCGGTAGTTGCGGAAACCGGCATTCAACGCCAGCTGATGGCGTTTCTGAACCATCTCGGTAAACAAGTCGTCCAGTTTTTGCACATCCTGCATGCGCCGCTCGTGCATGAGTGTCCATACCTCCTCACGGATCTGTCTGTTCGGATCTTGAAGGAAGATGGCGGCCTGTTCCATGGTGTATTCTTTCCCTTCCCATTGAATACTCAGCGCGCCCTGAATGGAGGAATATTGCTGCGCCAGGGTTTGCAGTTCTGCCTGGATGGGCACGTTTACTTCACGGAATAATTCCACCGCATTGCGGAGGCTGCGGAAATAAATACGGTATGCTTCATCTTCAGCTTCCAGCGCAGCGGTTTCAGGGCAGGAAATAATTTTCTTGTTCAGCGCATCTTCCGCAGGTGCAATATGCGGCTGAATGTGTTGTACAAAATCAAGATATGCCGACTCTGCTTCTTTACTGCTCGTATCGCAGGTCATCTTGATGTAGCGCCAGGCAAGGTCTTCACTCACCACGCTTTCCAGTTCACTGGTATGTTGCAGCAAAGTGCGGAAGGCTTCCACTCCGGAAACCGGGCGCTTGGTGAGTTCTTCGTAATAGGGTTTCAGGTCGTCCCAGTTTTGGATGACCAGCGACTCAGGCAGGAATTTGCGGTTGGTCATGGTTTAGCTACCCATTTTTCTCGGGGTGCTGGTTTTGCTTTTACCACCTGCCGGTCCTTTGGGTGCGGCTACTTTTCCTCCTGTTGCGTGGAAATTCTTCGCCGGGGCTTTGGATTTGGGTGCGCCGTCGGTGGAAATTCCTTCAGCATCAGTTTCAGCGCCTTCGCTTACTTCTTCTTCTTTCTGGAAGTCTACGATTCCTTTCAGCATGAGGTACCAGCTGGCTATTTTCTTGATGTCGGAAACATAAACCCGCTCGCGGTCGTATTCTGGCAATACCTGTTCCATGAATGCTTTCAGACCATTGTTGTCTGTTTTTGCATCCGGAACGGTCAAACCACTGGCCTCGGCAGCTTCAATGTTGCGAAACACCTGAAGCAGCCTTACATCTTCACCGCTGGTGAAAATGGCAATGTCTGCAAGCACAGAAATCTTCTGTTGCATGGTGGTACCAAACCTTTTTTTGTTGCCATGAATGGTTTCAACAATCAAGCCGGACTTGTTCCGTCCTATCACCTGGTGCAGCCCGCCTAATCCGGAAATGGCCACGATATCCTTTAGTTCCATTACTGCAAAAATCGAAGAATAATGTGAATGATACACCAGTTGCCATTCAGCTTTTCACAAATGGGGCAGAATCATTGGTTAGGCTAACCTTCAAGCGTGTGGAAATGCAGCGCAGCGTGCTAATTTTGCCCGCATGGAAACAGTGGTCAGCGGTATCCGGCCCACCGGTATGCTTCATATTGGCAATTATTTTGGCGCGGTACGCAACTTCATTCAGCTGCAGGAACAATATCCGTGTTACTTTTTTATTGCTGATTTTCATTCGCTCACCACACACCCAACACCCGGCGATTTGCATGGCAGCGTGAAGCGTGTGCTGGCTGAATATCTTGCCGCTGGTCTGGATCCGGAAAAATCAACTTTATACCTTCAAAGCGATGTTCCTGAGGTTACAGAATTATACCTGTACCTCAACATGAACGCATATCTTGGCGAGCTCGAGCGCGTTTCATCTTTTAAAGAAAAGGCAAGGACTCAGCCCGACAACATCAACGCCGGATTGCTCACGTATCCGGTTTTGATGGCTGCAGATATTTTGTTGCACAAAGGAACACGTGTTCCGGTAGGAAAGGATCAGGAACAGCATTTGGAAATGGCACGAACCTTTGGCAACCGGTTCAACCGGCTTTATCAGGCCGAAGTATTCCCGGAACCACAGGCGTTTTCAGAACGCAAGGAGCTGGTGAAGGTGCCGGGCCTAACCGGTGCGGGAAAAATGAGCAAAAGTGCCGGTGAAGCCGATTGTATCTATTTGGCTGAACCCGCCGAATCACTCCATAAAAAGATCATGCGGGCGAAAACGGATTCAGGCCCGGTAACGCCCGGCGAGCAACCTTCTCAGGCAGTACAGAACCTCTTCGACCTGATGCAGCTGGTGTGCAGCGAAGATGTGCGCAGTCATTATCAGCGTGCTTATCAGGAGGGAAGCATTCGCTACGGCGACATGAAAAAACAGCTTGCTGAAGATATGGAACAGTTCATCGCACCCTGGAGGGCGAAAATCAGCGACATTCTGGCCAACGATGCCTTGCTGGCGCGCACAGCTGCGATGGGTGCAGAAAAGGCTCGGTCCAGCGCAGCAGCAACGCTTTCAGAAGTGCGCAACGTGATCGGTTTCCGAAAGTTCTATTGAACAGAAGCCGGCTGCACTTCAGGGCTTTATGCCACGGCCTTTCTTTTCCACATAGCGCAGGCAACATGTTTCCCTTTGGTAATATTGCAGCATGGCCATGCATATTGCCGTCGCAGGGAACATAGGCGCCGGAAAAACTACCCTGACCCAAATGCTTGCCCGCCACTATGGCTGGGAAATGCAGTTGGAAGACATGGAGGAAAATCCATACATCAACGATTTTTATGACGACATGCAACGCTGGAGTTTTAACCTCCAGGTGTATTTCCTCACGGTGCGCTGGAACAACATCCAGAACATCAGAAAAGGAGAAAAAAGCGTCATCCAGGACCGCACCATTTATGAAGACGCGTACATCTTTGCCCCGAACCTGCATGCCATGGGCTTAATGAGTACCCGCGACTTTGACAACTATACCCGTTTGTTTGGTGCCATCAATCAGAACCTGAAACAGCCTGATTTGCTCATCTATCTGCGTGCAAGCATTCCAAAACTGGTGAGCAATATTCAGCAGCGCGGCCGGGAATATGAGGAAGCCATACGACTCGATTACCTGAAACGCCTCAACGAGCGCTACGAAGCCTGGATTAGTTCCTACACAGGAAAGATGATTATCGTGAATATCGACGACCTTGACTATCAGGAAAATCCGGAACATGCAAACCACATGATAACTCAGGTGGAAACTGCATTGCACGGCTTGTTCTGAGGATTATTCATGCCACTCAACACCACACACTACACCACAGAACTTCAGGTGCGCCCTGATGATCTGGATATGTTTCGCCATGTGCACAGCAGCCGGTATATGGATTATGTGCTGGCGGCACGGTATGAACAAATGTCTCGATGTTACGGGTATTCCATGGAGTCTTTCTTGGAACAGGGCCTGGCCTGGGTGATTCGGAAAACCCAGCTCGAATTTAAAAGACCCTTGCTGCTGGGTGATTCTATGATTGTGGAAACCTGGATTCATGGCCTGGACAGTCATCAGGCAGAGATTCATTTTCGCATCCTGCGGAAAAACGACATGAAAGTTTCCTGTGAAGGCGGGTTTCACTATGCACTGATGGATACGCAGGCCGGTAAAGCCATCCGTATCCCTGAATGGGTTATTGAACGTTACAGCCTTCCCGACGCATCCGGCACGGCGAATTAATTATGTTTGCAATCGCTTTTTAATGATGGATAAACGCGCAAAACTTCAGGAGAAAAGAGCTCAGGCCCTGCTTGGTGGTGGTGAAGAACGCATCGCTGCGCAGCACAAACGTGGGAAATTAACCGCCCGTGAACGCATTCAGTTGTTGTTGGACGAAGGTTCTTTTCAGGAAATAGGCGCATTCGTATCACACCGCAGCACCGATTTTGGCATGGATAAGCAAATCATTCCGGGAGATGGTGTGGTGACAGGTTACGGACGTATCCAGGGAAGGCCGGTATATCTGTTTAGCCAGGATTTTACCGTTTTTGGCGGATCGCTCAGCGAAACACACGCCCAGAAAATATGCAGGGTGATGGATCTGGCCATGGAAAATGGAGCGCCTTTGATTGGTTTGAACGACAGCGGGGGCGCCCGAATCCAGGAAGGCGTTGTTTCCTTGGGTGGTTATGCAGATATCTTTTACCGAAATGTGCAGGCATCAGGAGTCATTCCCCAGCTTTCTGCCATTATGGGACCTTGTGCCGGCGGCGCGGTTTATTCTCCGGCACTCACCGATTTCATCCTCATGGTGGAACATACCAGCTACATGTTTGTGACTGGTCCGAATGTGGTGAAAACAGTGACCAATGAAGAAGTGAGCAGTGAGGATCTTGGCGGCGCGTCTGTGCACAGCACCAAAAGTGGCGTGGCTCATTTTGCCTCTGCCAACGAAGCCGAAGCCATCCGCACCCTGAGAAATATACTTTCTTATGTTCCCCAAAACTGTGAAGAACAGGCGCCCGCAATTCCATACCAATCCGCAGCTTCTGAAGTACGCGAGGTATTGAAAAGCATCGTGCCCGATCACCCCAATCAGCCTTACGACATGCGCGAGGTGATTGCCGGTGTGGTTGATGAAGATAGTTTCCTGGAGGTTCATAAAGATTTTGCACCCAATATTCTCGTGGGCTTTGCCCGCCTGGCCGGACGCAGCATTGGCGTGGTAGCCAATCAGCCTGCGCATCTTGCTGGTGTCCTGGATGTACATGCCTCCCAAAAAGGAGCCCGTTTTGTGCGCTTCTGCGATGCCTTCAATATTCCCTTGCTGGTTTTTGAAGATGTTCCCGGTTTCTTGCCCGGAACCGATCAGGAATGGAATGCCATCATTACCAACGGCGCAAAACTGCTCTACGCCTTTAGTGAAGCTACGGTGCCACGCATCACAGTAATTACACGAAAAGCCTATGGCGGTGCCTATGATGTAATGAACAGCAAGCACATTGGCGCCGACATGAACTATGCATGGCCGGGTGCGGAGATTGCCGTTATGGGTGCCAAAGGCGCTGCTGAAATTATCTTTAGAAAAGAAATTCAGTCGGCAGAAAATCAGGAACAGGCCTGGCTGGAGAAGGAAAAGGAATACAGCGAACTGTTTGCCAATCCCTACCGTGCAGCCGAACGTGGTTATATCGATGAAGTCATTTTTCCTGAAGAAACCAGGGCTCGTTTGATTGCAGCGTTCAGCATGCTTGAACATAAAGTCCGCAATCTTCCCCGGAAGAAACACGGAAATATTCCCCTTTAAGCAGCCCTTTTCAGGCAAAATCCTGACCTTGGTCAACAGGCCCGCCAAAGTGATTCCTGAATTTCGTTGCGATGATCAGGAAACATTGGTTGTGTATCGTGCTTACATGCGTGCAGCTGGCGCATATCAGTGCCGCTGACACTTTGGCAAGAGCGAATAAACCAAAATATCAGGGTTCAACAAACCGACCTGCATTTGCAGAAAATGACGCCTTCATTACCCTAGCCTATGGTTTTGGGAATTTTCTGCGGAGCACTTTCGAAGCCAGTGATGTGTCAAAAGAGCAACAAGTGCACACGGCTATTGGTCCGTTGATGGCAAAAGGAGAGTGGGCTTTAAGTTCGAATCTGGGCTTTGGTGTACATCTGGCATTCATGTCGCTGAAGAATGAATGGACCGACACGGCAGCGCGCAGCAGCGGAACCGGCACATACACCGGTTGGAGTGCCTTGGCACGGGTAAATTACCACCTGAAGCCGGGTAAATTTTTTGATCCCTATCTTGGATTTGGGGTTGGCTACCGGCGCGACCGGATCAAAGAAACCAGCACAAACCCTTCAAGCGGAAATAAATTTGAAGAAGACATCATGCTCATTCCATTCAATCTGGGCATGGATGTTACCATTGGCTTCCGCATGATGGCATCAGAGCATCTGGGCATCATGATGGAAACCGGCATAGCTAAGGGAATCGTGCAGTTGGGTTTGGTTTTCAGGCCATAATCCAAAGGTATTTTCAACCCATAAAAGAGTTTGCACGCCATGTGCGCTTTTTTTTCTTTCTTTGCCCCTCATTTCAAGATTGAGAAACATGGATTTGAAAGAGATACAGGCACTGATCCGATTCGTATCTTCCCAGGGGGTTGATGAAGTGGAAATCAGTCAAAAAGACTTTAAACTGGTCATCAAGAAGAACCCTGCAACGGTAACCACGGTAGCGCAGGTTCAAGCGGTTCCGGTGGCACCGGCGATGCCTGCAGCGCAAGTTCCTGCACCTGCAGCGCCTGCAGCTCCGGCGACCCCTGCAGCAGAAACCAAAAGCAACCTGATCACCATCAAGTCGCCTATGATTGGTACATTTTACCGTTCCCCCAATCCGGATTCACCATTCTTCGTAAACGTGGGTGATGAAGTAAAACCCGGCAAACCGGTTTGCATCATCGAGGCCATGAAATTATTCAATGAGATAGAGAGCGAAGTGAGTGGCCGTATCGTTAAGGTATTGGTTGACAACGCTTCTCCCGTTGAATACGATCAGCCCCTGTTCCTTGTAGAACCGGCATAAGCAAGCGTTTCATGTTCAGGAAAATTCTAATCGCCAATCGCGGGGAAATAGCCCTGCGTATCATCCGTACCTGCAAGGAAATGGGCATCAAAACGGTGGCCGTTTATAGTACCGCCGACCGCGACAGCCTGCATGTGCGCTTTGCCGATGAGGCTGTGTGCATTGGCCCTCCCGCCAGCAGAGACAGTTACCTCAACATGCCCAGAATCATTGCAGCTGCAGAAATTACCAATGCCGACGCAATCCATCCAGGCTATGGCTTCCTCAGCGAAAATGCCAAGTTCAGCGGACTTTGCCGCGACCACGGTATCAAGTTCATCGGGGCAACGCCAGAGCAAATCGATGCCATGGGCGATAAATCCAATGCCAAGGATACCATGAAGAAAGCGGGCGTGCCAACCATTCCCGGTTCTGATGGCTTGCTGGAGCATTTGCAGGAAGCAAAAAACATTGCCGGAACCATTGGTTATCCGGTGATCATCAAGGCTACTGCAGGTGGCGGAGGAAGAGGCATGCGGATTATTTGGGCTGAAGATGAATTGGAAAATGCATGGAACAGCGCCAAGCAGGAAGCCGGTGCAGCCTTCGGAAACGATGGGCTGTACATGGAAAAGTACATTGAAGAACCCCGCCACATTGAAATTCAGGTGGCAGGCGACCAATACGGCAAGGTTTGTCACCTAAGTGAACGTGATTGCTCCATCCAAAGGCGCCATCAGAAGTTGATTGAGGAAACGCCTTCACCCTTCATGACGCCAGAACTCCGGGAAAAAATGGGTGCTGCAGCCAAGGCCGCCGCTGAAATCATCAAATATGAAGGTGTGGGAACAGTTGAGTTTCTGGTGGACAAACACCGGAATTTCTACTTTATGGAAATGAATACCAGAATTCAGGTGGAGCATCCGGTAACCGAGGAGGTTATCAATTACGACCTGGTAAAGGAGCAAATCCTGATTGCAGCTGGGTTCCCAATTTCAGGTAAGGATTATATTCCCCTGAAACATGCCATTGAATGCAGAATCAATGCCGAGGACATTTACAACAACTTCCGTCCAAGCCCCGGTAAAATCACCTCCATGCATAAACCTGGTGGTCATGGAACACGTGTTGATTCCCATATTTACGCAGGATATACCATTCCCCCATTTTACGACAGCATGATTGCCAAGTTGATTGTTTCTGCCCAAACCAGGGAAGAAGCCATCGTAAAAATGGAACGTGCGCTCGGGGAATTCATCATTGAAGGTGTGAAAACAACCATTCCGCTGCAACAACAAATCATGCAGGACGAAGAATTCAGGAAAGGCAATTTCACTACGGCCTTCATGAATACCTTCGACATCAAGTAAGCAGGGTTCCGCCGCGATTCAAGGCGTAGAACTGCGTTTTTACCTGTGTTTGTGACAGGTGTTTTTCTACCCTGTCTGCATGGGTATCGCTGATGATGATTTGTCCGAAATCTCCAGAGGAAACCAAATCCATAAGTGCCTGGGCACGGGCTTCATCAATTTTCTCGTAAACATCATCGAGCAACAAAACAGGCCTTTGTCCTTTTTGTTGCAGAAAATACTGGTATTGTGCTGCCTTTAAAGCCAGTACGAAGCTTTTAACCTGTCCTTGGGAACCGTACCGTTTCAGCGGGTATCCGTTGAGGGTAAACAGAACATCGTCTCGATGCGGACCTTTCGTGGTGCGTTCCAGGATGGAATCTTTATGACGGTTCGCATCCAAGAGGCCCTGCAGGTCATTCCCATCCAAATCGCTCTGGTATTGCAGTCCGGCCAGTTCCTGTGCACCGCTGATGCGCGCGTAGGCCAACTGGAAATAAGGCTGGAACTCTTCGAAAAAAGCGCGGCGTCTTTTATGAATGTTTTGTCCGGCCTGCACCATATGATGTTCAATGGCTTCAAAGAGTATCGGGTCGGCAGGTTTCCCTTTCAAAGCTTTGAGTAAGACATTGCGTTGTTCAAGCCCATGTTTGTATTGCATGAGCGCTTCCAGATAAGGCCTGTGCGTCTGGCTGATGGTCAGGTCGATGAACCGTCTTCGTTCTTCGCTGCCGCCCCAAACCAATTCAACATCATTGGGTGCAATCATGACCGTTTGCAGCAAGCCGATGTGATCCATTACGCGTTCATAAGTTTTCCCATTTCGTTTGATGGTTTTCTTTCCCTGGGTGGGCACATGAATCACAATTTCTTCCTGGGCATTTCCCAATAAAAAAATTCCGCGGAGCGTAAAAAAGGATGCTTCATGGCGAAGCAAAGGCGCATCTATCCCGTTGAAATAACTTTTACAATTGGCCAGGTAATGAACGGCGTCGAGGATGCTTGTTTTACCGGCACCGTTGGGTCCGGTAATGCCGTTAACGCCTGAGCAGAAATCCAGCGTGAGCGATTCGTGGTTGCGGTAATTGATGAGGTGCAAACGCTGTAGTTCCATCGATGCAAAATTAAGCCTTCCGGTTTAAGCCTCTTTTGTATGTTTGCAGTTGCTTAATTATGGGTAAAAACGCCAAAAACGGGTTCAGCAAAGAACAATACCTCTACTGGTTCGAGCAGATGATGCTGGTTCGCCGCTTCGAAGAGAAAGCTGCGCAGCTGTATGGTCAGCAGAAAATAAAAGGTTTTTGTCACTTGTATATCGGTCAGGAGGCAATTACAGCCGGAATGATGACCGCCATCACCAAGGAGGATTCTGTTATCACGGCTTATCGTGACCACGGCCATGCTTTGGCAGTGGGAATTTCACCCAATGCGGTGATGGCTGAGTTGTACGGAAAAGTGACCGGCTGCACGAAAGGGAAGGGTGGCAGCATGCACATGTTCAGCAAAGAGCACAACTTCTACGGCGGTCATGGTATTGTTGGCGGACAGATTCCCCTGGGTGCCGGCATTGCACTTGCCGAGCAATACCGCGGAACAAAAAATGTATGTCTTACCTTCATGGGAGACGGAGCCGTGCGTCAGGGTGCTCTTCATGAAACATTCAACATGGCCATGCTGTGGAAACTTCCGGTAGTGTTCATCTGCGAAAACAACGAATACGCGATGGGAACTTCGGTAGAGCGTACTACCAACATGCCCGACATTTATAAAATTGGCAGTGCCTACGATATGCCTTCATTTCAGGTAGATGGAATGACTCCGGAATCCGTACATGAAGCTATTTATCAGGCGTGTGAACATGCACGTGCCGGCAATGGACCTACCTTCCTTGAAATCAAAACCTATCGCTACCGCGGTCATTCCATGAGTGATCCGGCAACGTACCGCACCAAGGAAGAAGTGAACGATTACAAACAGCGTGATCCTATTGAAACTACCAGAGCGAAAATCCTGAAGATGAAATATGCCACCGAGCAGGAACTCGAACAAATCGAAGAAAAAATCATCGAGCAGGTGAATGAAAGCGTGGTATTCTCTGAAAATAGTCCATACCCGGATCCTTCAGAACTGTTTACTGAGGTGTATGTGGAGCATGATTATCCTTTCATCAGAGAGTGAAATTTGGCTGAGGAGGTAAAATCATTATTTTCGCGGGGTTAATAAAAATGTCTGAATCACAGAATTTCTTTTCCGGCCTGAATCAAAAAGTCACCGACTGGTATGTGGTGAACAAGAAAAAGGTAAACCTGATTTCCATTTCAGTAGTTGCTTTGGCGGGCCTGTATCTTGGATATCGTTATTATTGGATTCCGTCTCAGGAAAAAGAGGCGCAATCCTACATCTTCAAAATCAGGTCTGTTTTCTTCAAAGATTCATTCCAAGCCGTTCTGAAAGGTGGTAAAGGATTCCCCGGAGCACCAGAACTGGCCGATGATTACGGCGCTACCCAATCTGGTAAAGAGGCTGCCCTGATGGCCGGAATCAGCTACCGTATGACCGGGAAATTTGATGAGGCAATCGAATATCTGGAACGTGCCGACTTCAATGATAATTTCCTCGGCCCTTCTGCAAAAGGTGCTCTGGCTTCATGCTATGCCGAAAAGGGCGATGTGGCCAAAGCTGCAGGTCTGTATGAAGATGCCGCCGGTATGTCGAAAAACGACATGACTACACCCGGAATGCTGAAAATGGCAGCCATTCATTACGAAGATGCCGGTCAGGATAAAGATGCGCTGCGTTGCTACGAGCGTATCGGAAAAGAATTCAGAAATACCGTTGAGGGCAACGACATCGATAAGTATATTTATCGTGTTAAAGCCAGAATGGGTGATTTCAACCGGGAATGATACATCAACAAGGCAAAAGCGGATACAAACCGTCGCACCTTGAAGACCTGGATTTGCGCAGCCGAATAGCGCTGGTTTACACATCTTGGAATAAGAATTATACAGGGCGCTTGTTGGAAGGAGCAAAAGCTGTTTGCTTCGAAAATGGTTTGCCCGAGAATCAGGTTTTCGTGTTTGAATGTCCGGGGGCCTTCGAATTGCCGCTTACCGCAGCCTGGTGCTTTTCACAAGGATTTGATGCCGTGGTGTGCTTGGGAACGATCATACGCGGAGACACCCCGCACTTTGATTACGTGAGTGCCGCTGCTGCTGACGGAATTCTGCGGGCGGGCCTGGATGCTCAAAAGCCATGTGTTTTTGGAGTGCTCACCGTGAACAATGCTGAACAGGTTGAAGAACGCATCGGAGGCATTCATGGTCATAAAGGCCGGGAAGCCGCAGAAACGGCGCTGCAGATGTTGGTGCTGAAGTCTGAAATCTCCGGTAAAATCTAAACAGGGTATAACAAAGCCCGTCATTTTTTTAAGAGCTTTCAACGTTTAGTTGCAATCATTTAAAGAAATCTCCATATTTGTCGTTTGAAGCTATTGTCAAAATCTACTAACAAAATGAAGATCAGGGAACTGGTGGCCTTTGGAACTGTGTTGGCGTTGGCGGGTATTTCCCCCCTCTTCGCTCAGCAGGACCCTTATTTCACGCATTTTGCTTTCAACAAATTATTTTACAATCCTGCTACAGCGGGTGAAAGCGGAAAATGGTGTGTGAATGCAATTTCTCACCAGCAGTGGAGGGGCTATGATGACCGCACCTTTGAATACACTACGCCTGCATTTCCTACCAAAAGCCAAATCCAGACGCAAGTTGGACCAAGAACCAGCGGCTTTGGTTTTTCTGCACCATTGAATGGCAAAAAAGGGCAGGTGAATTTTGGGGGTATTGGTATTTCTTATTACACGGACCGTGTTGCATATGAACTGAATACCAATGTTCGCATCGCGTTTGCCGGTGCTTTGAACATGTCCAACGGATCACAACTGCGTGTTGGTGTGGATGCGGGAATGTTGCAAAAAGAGCTTGACGGTTCTAAGCTACGTCCGCTGCAACCCAACGACCCTTTCATCCCCAATGCACGCCTTTCCGACCAAAAAACCACGTTGAGCGCCGGTTTGATGTACCGCAATCCAAACATGAATGATTTGTATGTTGGGGTTTCTACCACAAATCTGCTTCCTCAGGATTATGCCTACGGTACTGCCAGCGCCATCCAGGTAACCACCGTTCGTCATTTTTACGGCGTGGCCGGAATGACAATCCCGAATTTCATGGGGAATGGAAATTTGGAATTCATGCCCTCCGTTTTGGTGAAATACCGCACAAAACCTCAGGTTGATTTGAGCGCAATGGTGAAAATGAACAACCTATTTGCAGGCGGTTTGGCATACCGAACAGAAAGCGATGCAGTTTCCGTATTGCTTGGATATTATGCCCGTCCAGAATTGCGTATTGGTTATTCTTATGACGTAACATTGAGCAGAATTCAAAGCGCAAGTAACGGTACGCATGAACTGCAGGTGAACTATTGCTTCACCATTCAATTGCCTCCACCGCCAGATCCGGTGATTATCCTCACACCAAGGCACTTAGATCGGAATAACGACATTGAATAAAATTTCGACAAACTTGCAATACTTCGCTACACGTAGCGTTATTCATCTTAGAAAATCAAAAAATTGCAAATGTGACTAATCCAGTTATTTTTGCGGATTCACAAAAAAACACAAACAAAAAAGCTGTCATGAACAAAAGCTTTGCGAAAGTTTTGAATGGTATCAGGGAATTTGGAAAAATTCGCCTGAGCCACACGGCAAAACTCGGTATAGCCGGAACGGCGCTATTCATAGCGGGTTGCGGCCAGCAGGACACTGGAGATGTGATTGGTGTGCAGGGAAGGAGGGTGTGGTTTCATCCTCAGCCTTACGGCATGGTCTATGTTCCCAGTGGCACGTTCCATACCGGTCAGGCCGACCAAGACGTATTCTCTTCCTATATCCAACCCAACAAGCAAATTACCATTACGGCTTTCTGGATGGATGAAACGGAAATCACCAATAACGAATACCGCCAGTTTGTGCATTTCGTCATTGATTCCATCGCACGCTACATGGTAGATGAAGATGCGCTTTTCATCGAAGACGAAGATGGAAACCGGGTAATCAACTATGACGTAGAACTCGATTGGGAAAAATATCGCGAGGAACTCGAGGATATGTACTATCGCGAGAGTGAACGTTTCCGCGGTAAAAAGCAAATCGATACCCGTAAGTTGACCTATGTTTACCAGTGGTATGATATGGTTATGGCTGCAAACCTCGACAGAGATAAATATGCACCCAAAGACCGCGCTCAGTTCATCAAGAAAGAAAAAACCCTGGTTTATCCTGACACCCTTGCCTTCGTTCGTGACTTCACATACAGCTTTAACGAGCCACAGGCGCGTCACTACTTCCACCACGTGAAATTTGATGACTATCCTGTGGTTGGTGTGAATTGGCATCAGGCTGTTGCATTCAGCAACTGGCGCACCATTTACAAGAACAATTACTGGGAATCCCTTGGACTGCCCGTTACTGAAGACTTCAGGCTTCCAACCGAATATGAATGGGAATATGCTGCTCGTGGCGGCAGGATTGGCACCAAATATCCTTGGGGAGGTCCTTACACCAGAAATGAAAAAGGATGTATGTTGGCCAACTTCAAACCACTTCGTGGTAACTACGGTGCTGACGGAGGTGTTTATCCGGTTCGCGTAGATTCATATTTCCCGAACGATTTTGGTCTGTACAACATGAGTGGAAACGTTTCCGAATGGACATCCACCACTTATGAGATTGGCAACAACATGATTACCCATGACCTGAATGCGGAATACTATACCCGTATTCCTGAATATGGACCAGAAGCAGCGCGTACTCCAATCTCCCTGAAGCGCAAAGTAATTCGTGGCGGCTCATGGAAAGATGTAGCCTACTTCATCGAAAACGGTGCCAGAACTTTTGAATACCAGGATACTTCTAAATCCTACGTTGGATTCCGTTGCGTGCAATCGTATCTCGGACGTTCCAACCGCGACAAAAAATAAAACAGAATATTCACTAAACACAAACAATAAAACAACACACACATGAGCAAGAGTTTCTTCGAAACCAAGAAGTGGAAACAATTCATGAACATGGTTTATGGAATTGGTGCAGCAGTAGTAATCGCCGGCGCGCTGTTTAAAATCATGCACTGGAAAGGTGCGGACATGATGCTGGTGGTAGGTATGGGAACGGAGTGCGTGATCTTTATCATCTCGGCCTTCGAACCGGTTCACATGGATCCTGATTGGTCACTGGTATATCCAGAGTTGGCTGGAGTAGATACCGGTAAGAAGCCAGAGAAAAAAGTAAGCAGCAATTTGAGTGTTACCCAGCAACTGGATCAAATGCTTGAAGAAGCGAAAATTGGTCCTGAATTGATTCAAAGCTTGGGTAATGGCCTGAAATCACTCTCTGAAAACGTTTCTGACATGAGCAACCTCAACAGTGCAAGTGTTGCAACTGCCGAGTATGCTGCGAACACGCAAAAGGCTGCGCGCACCATGGAGGAAATTACCAAGAGCACCGGTATGGTAAATGACTCATTGACATCGTTCTCTGGTGGCCTCAGCAACGTATTGAACAACCTCACTGCTTCAGAAGGCGCTACAGCGGAGTTCAAAGAAGAACTTGGAAGGCTCAACAAGAATATTGGTAATCTGAATACCATTTACGGAAACATGCTGAGCGCCATGGGCGGCAGCCGCTGATAGTACCACAAATCCATACTCACTTAATAAATAAAATAAGAGATGGCAGGTGGTAAAGTATCAGGACGCCAGAAGATGATCAACATGATGTATCTCGTGTTGACTGCGCTCTTGGCGTTGAACGTATCCAAAGAAATCATCAGGGCGTTTAATCAAATTGAGAACTCCCTGGATAAGTCAGCCAGTAACATGAATGATCGTACGAATCAGATGTTCTCTGCGCTGCAAAAGAAAGCTTCTGACCCGGCAACAGCCGCGAAAGCTACTCCTTACTATAAACGTGCTGAACAGGTTCGCGCTAAATCGGAGGCGTTTATGACTTACATCAAGCAAATGAAGAAAGAACTCGAGGAAAAGGCTGGCGGCCGTAAACTCGATGACGATGGGCATGGTGCTAAGGCAACAGGAAAAGTTGGTGACAAGGCAGAGCTTTCTCAGGGTGATAATATCGAAGTTCACGCCAATTACTTTATGGTAGAGAACAACGGTGCCAGAGGTAAAGAACTGAAGAAGAAAATCAATGATACAAGAGTAGCTTTGGTAAGCTTCCTCAGTCCTGATTCTTCTGACGGTTGCAGAGTACCCAAAGGCATTAAAGAAGCCTATGAAACTTCCACCTCGCTTCGAGCGGAAGACGGCAAGAACTCTGATGGAACGCCTCAAACTTGGGAAAGCATGACATTGGAGCACGCTCCGTTGGCTGCGGTATTTGCCATGTTGAGCAAAGTGGAGAATGATTGTCGCAACCTGGAAGCTGAAGTGGTGAACGAATTGGCAAAGAGTATCGACGCCATGGACTTCAAATTTGACCGACTTGAAGCAAAGGTTCTTTCTGCGAGTTCATATGTAATGATTGGAACTTCTTATGAAGCAGACATTCTTCTCGTAGCCAGCAATACCAAATCTGACAACAAAATCTTCGTAGGAGGCAATGCACTGACCATCGAAAACGGTGTAGGTAAGTACAAGGTGACACCGCAGAGTGTCGGTGAACAAACGTTCAAAGGACAAATCGTGGTTCCTGACCCTGCAGGTGGAACAAAAGCCTATGATTTTGAAGGTAAGTACTCTGCCTTTAAACCATTTGCTTCTGTTGCAGCAGATGAAATGAACCTGTTCTATGTTGGTCTGGAAAACCCAATTACGGTTTCAGTACCAGGTGTTGATCCTCGCAACGTATCTGTGGCTATGAGTGGTGGTGGTACGTTGGAAAATGTCGGCGGTGGTAAATACAAAGCCAAATTCAATACCAGGGTTCCTGAAGTTTCTGTAAACGTTACGGCGAAAATGCCCGACGGCAAGCAGCAAACCATGGGAAGCACAAAGTTCCGTGTGCGTAACCTTCCTCAACCAACATTGAAAGTTGGAGCTTCTATCGACGGCAGCCGTCCTGTAACTCGTCAGGAGTTGAGCATGCAGCGCACATTGTTCGCCAGCATGGGTGAAAGCTTCCCTTACCAGGGTGTAAAATACAACGTAACTCAGGCAACAGTTCTGGTTGCAGCAAAAGGTCAGCCACCACGTCAACAGTCAATCAATGGTGCTGATATCAGCAGCATTTCCGGATTGTTCTCAAACCTGAAGAGTGGTGACGTAGTTGTGTTCATGGGCGTAAGGGCTACAGGTCCTGACGGTTCACGTGCCATCAGCGGTTTGACCATTCAAATCCAATAAAAAAAAGAAATAAAGCAGATCATGAACAGGCTAAAAACAGGATTATTCACCGTGTTTTCCTTTCTGGGCGCGGTAACCGTAAATGGCCAGGCCAGCGGTTCAGTAACCTCAGGTTCTGGTGCAGGTGCCACCGGTGGTTCAACAGGTGAAGGCAGCGTTACGCCAATGTACGACGCACCTGCAGGTTCGCATTATGAACCCAAATGGAATTACGACCCACACGTAAGTGAAAATGTTCCTGTTCCTTATCCTTACCTCAGAGAAGGTGACGTTAAATTCCGTCGCCGCATCTGGAGGGTGGTAGACTTGCGTCAGAAAATGAACAGAGATCTGACCTGGCCAGGTAATCCTTTAACAAGAATCGTTTATGAAATGGCCCTCACCGGAAAAATCAGACCTTACAAGGATGATTCGCTCAGAACCTGGTACACACCAGAAGATGTGAAAAAGGTAGGTTCATACGAGGTAGTTACCCAAATTCAGGATTATCGTTATCCAGGTGATGAATTCGCTGTGAAAGACACACAGTATTGGGTGAATCCGGATTTTGATAAAATTCAGAAGTTCATGGTTCTTGAAGACTGGATTTTTGACTACAAACACTCCGTTTTCAAGCCACGTATCATCGGGCTTGCTCCAATGCTGAAATTCAAAACCAGTACAGGTCAGGATCTCGGTGAATACCCAATGTTTTGGCTCAAAATGGACGACCTCCGTCCAACCTTTGCCAAAACAGAAGTGTTCAATCGTTACAATGATGCCATGCGTGTAACCGTGGATGACTTCTTCAACAACCTTCGTCTGTTTGACAGCTATATCGTAAGGCATAGCAACCAGTTTGACAGATATATTGCAGACATGCCAGAATTTAAGGACGACGGTATTGCTGCATTGTTGGAGAGTGATCGCATCAAAAACGACTTGTTCGTTTTTGAACATGATCTCTGGGAATATTGATCGGTTCCTTTTCAAGAAAGTATCAGAGCCCCGGCATTTCGTCGGGGCTTTGTTTTTTACATTTGTGCCATGCTTCAAAGACTCATTGAATGTGTCCCAAATTTCAGCGAAGGACAAGACCGTCAGATTATTGACGCCATCGTTCATGCCATTGCCGCTCAAGGCGAAGTGAAAGTGCTGAATGTGGACCCGGGAAAAGCCACGAACAGAACCGTTGTTACTTTTGTTGGTACACCAGAAGCTGTAGTAGAAGCAGCATTCCTCGGGATTAAAACCGCTGCCTCGCTTATTGATATGCGCAAGCATCAAGGGGAACATCCACGAATGGGTGCAACAGATGTTTGTCCGTTTATTCCAATCAGTGGCGTAAGTATGGAAGAAACAGCCCTTTATGCACGGCAGCTCGCCTCCAGGGTTGGAAAAGAACTTGAAATTCCTGTTTATCTGTATGAGTATGCCCAGCCGAATAAAGATCGAAGCAATTTGTCGGTAATTCGGGCTGGTGAGTTTGAAGGCTTTGCAGAAAAAATCAAACTGCCGGAATGGAAGCCAGATTACGGACCAGTTCAATTGCATGAAACTGCCGGTGCAACGGTCATTGGCGCAAGAGATTTCCTTATAGCATATAATGTAAACCTCAATACCCAAAGCACGCGATTGGCGAATAGGGTAGCCTTTGATGTTCGCGAGGCAGGAAGGGTAAAACGTGAAGGCAATCCTTATCATGGTCCCATCGTGAAGGATGCTCAGGGTGAACCTGTACGTATTCCAGGAAAATTAAAAGCTGTTAAGGCGATTGGCTGGTATATTGAAGAATACCAAACCGCGCAGATTAGCATGAATCTTACGAATTACAAGGTTACTCCCTTGCATATAGCTTTTGAGGAAATCTGCAACTCTGCTACAAGCAGAGGCTTGCGTGTAACGGGCAGCGAGCTTGTTGGGTTGGTTCCTTTGGAGCCTATGCTTGATGCAGGCAGGTATTTTCTGAAGAAACAAGGCCTGAGCACGGGTGTTTCAGATGCAACACTTATTCATACGGCTGTCCGTTCTCTCGGTCTTGATGAGTTGGGACCATTTAAACCGGAAGAACGTATCATCGAATACGTGTTGAAGGACACAGCTACCGAAAAATTGGTGCGCATGTCGGTAGTGGATTTCTGTGATCTGACGGCCAGCGATGCGCCGGCTCCCGGTGGAGGTAGCGTGAGTGCACTGGCTGGGGCTTTGGGTGCTTCACTTGGCGCTATGGTGGCGAATCTTTCGGCTACAAAGAAGGGTTGGGAAGATCGCGCATCAGGTTTCAGTGATTGGGCTGAACAGGGACAGGCGCTGAAGAAGCAACTGCTGTATTTGGTTGACGAGGATACGCGTTCTTTTGAAGCTGTGATGAATGCATTTAAACTGCCAAAAGATACGGACCAGGAAAAGCAAGCGCGGGCTGCGGCCATTGAGCAGGCAAACGCTTATGCTGCAGGAGTACCGCTGGAAGTGATGAAAACAGCTTTCTCCTGTATTCCCTTGATCCGGGCCATGGCTGTTGAGGGAAATCCGAATTCCAAATCAGATGCTGCCGTTGCTGCCCTGTGCATTAAAACCGCTGTTCGGGGAGCTTGGCTGAATGTACTGATCAACGCAAAAGAACTGAAAGACCGCTCTATTGCTAATCAATTGGTGACTGAGGCTAAAAACATCCTCAAAGAAAATCATGAGGCATGCGACGCCATCATCCTTGAAATTGAATCAAGCCTCATGGCCTGATTCCACATCATCGCCTTCCCCGATTTGCTGGCGCCACATGGCATAGTACAGTCCACCGGCCGCACAGAGTTGGTCATGGTTGCCCGTTTCTATGATGTTGCCTTGTTCAAGTACATAAATGCGGTCTGCATGCATGATGGTGCTCAACCGGTGTGCAATCAGCACATTGATGCGGTCGCGCTTCTGGGAAAGTGCTCTTACAGTATTGGTAATTTCTTTTTCCGTAAGGGAATCAAGGGCTGAAGTTGCTTCATCAAAAATCATCAGAGATGGCTTCCGCAGCAATGCCCGGGCGATGGAAATGCGCTGTCTTTCACCTCCGGAAACCTTCATTCCACCTTCGCCAATGGTAGCGTCCAATCCTTTTTCAGCGCGCGCAAGCAGCCCATCAGCGGCTGCCAGGTGCAGGGCTTCCATCAATTCAGATTCACTGGCCTGTGGTTGTACGAAAAGCAGATTGTCACGGATGGTACCGCTGAATAATTGGGCTTCCTGTGCCACCAACCCCAATTGTGAACGCAATTCCATACGATCGGTCTTCGATGCTTCTACGTCATTCAGAAACAAATTCCCGGTATTGGGTTTATACAAGCCAATCATGAGTTTCACCAAGGTGCTTTTACCACTGCCTGATGGCCCAACAAAGGCAACTGTTTCCCCTTTGTGAATTTCAAGGTTGATGTTCTGAAGCGCCGCCCTGGAGCTGTTTCGGTGTTTATAGCTAACTCCGTTAAACCGAACACTGCGTATGGCCCCAATGCCAACCGGATTGTCTGGCTTGGGTTCTGTGGAAGCCGTCATGAGGTCTGCAAACCGCGCCAGAGAAACCTGTGCTTCCCTCCAGGCCTGAATAAAGGTGCCCAATTCCTGCAGCGGATTGAAGATGAAGAAGGTGTAGAACAAAAATTGGAGATACATACCGGCGCTGATGCGGTTTGTAAATACCATCCAACTGAGGAACAGCAGCAAACAATTACGCATCAGGTTAACCGTAGTTCCTTGTATAAACCCAAGTGTGCGAATCCGTTTTACCTTCTCCAATTCCAGTCCAAGGATTTTTAGCGTGTTCGTGCTGATTCGCCTGATTTCCTGTTTTACCAGGCCCAGGCTCTTCACCAGCTCAATGTTGCGCAGGCTTTCTGTGGTGGTTCCGGCCAGTGCCGAAGTTTCACGCATGATTTTCCCCTGAATCAGTTTAATTCTCTTACTCAGCATAGAACTGCTTATGCCAACCACCATCATGGCTACCAGAAAAGCAGGAGCAATCAACCAATGCACAGAAAATGAAGCGATGAAAACGAACAACATACCTACTATGCTGCTGTAAATGAGGTTAATAGCCAGGCTAATCAATCGTTCACTGTCGCTGCGTACTTTCTGCAGGATGTTCAGTGTTTCTCCACTGCGCCGGTCTTCATAATCTTCGTATGGCAAGTCCAGGGTATGTTCTATGCCATCCATGAAAATCCGGGCTCCGGCTTTTTGTATCACCACGTTTACAAAATAGTCCTGCAGATTTTTGGCAATCCTGCTAATCATTGCCACGCCCACACCAATGCCCAGCCAACTTGTTACGCCCCAAAGGAATTGTTCGGAGCTGTGGCTGTTTTTGGGAATCAGGTATTGGTCGAGGATGTTTCGACCTACCCAGGGATCGAGCATCGAAAAAACCTGACTGATGGTGGCAAGCAACAAGGCCAACGCCATGTGTTTTTGATGCGGCCTGAGGTACTGAATTAATAATTTCACGGGTACTTATGGATTCATTTTTTGGACCTGTTCGAGCAGTTGGCCGGACAGCGTCTGACATTCATATTTGGCGGCTAAAGTGCGTCCTTCCTGTTGCAGTCTTTTTCTGAGGCTTGCATCATGGATCAACGACAGCAGTGCATCCGCAAAAGCATCGGCGCTGTCTGCGATGAGTAGTTCCCGAAGATGTTGTACCGGCAATCCGCGCGCACCGGCGCTTGTGCTCACCACGTTTTTTCCTGCAGCCATGGCCTCCAGGGTTTTCATTCGGATGCCGCCTGCCGCATGCAAGGGAACCACAGAGATCCCAAAAGGTGCATACCAGCTGGCTGCATCGGGCACTTCACCGTGGTTGATCACGCCTTCGGGCAGTTCCTGAAAAAAATCCTTGGTTAGTCCTTTGCCCGCAAGGTGCAAAAAGGCGCGTGGTTCTCTAGCCTTCACCTTTGGCCAAACCTCAGCAAGCAGCCATTGAACACCTTCTTTGTTCGGCATCCATTCCATGCTTCCTAAATGATAGCAATGCAAGGGATCTGCTTCCGTTATTTCGGTGGGCAATGCGATGCCTGCCGGTGCCGTAATAATTCGGGCATCTGGGCAGAATTGCTGCATGTCATGGGTATCTTCTTCGGTAATGGCCGCCACAAGGTCAACCTTGGACAGTTGGCTCAGTTCGTATGTTTTCAGGCGTCGTGCCAGCTGATTCAAATACCAGCGCTTCAGTCCGATGCCTGTATTCGCTGCCAGCTTTTCCCAGATTCGGAACTCGACATTGTGCTGGCGCAATAAAATTGGGGCCTGGGTACTGGCCCGGATGCTCGATATATACGCAGTGGTGAACAGCCCTTCCAGTTGTATGAGGTCAAATGTCTCGGCAGTGCACAGTTCGCGCAGTTTTTGGTGCATTTCAGGTATATCAAACCGCACCATATTGTACGAAGAGCCCTCCAGCAGGCTGCGCAGTGCCGGAATTATGCGGATATCGGTATCGGCTTCAACCGTATGAACCTTCCGAATGAAGGGGAGTTCCGCATCGATGGTCTTTCTGGGAACATAGTGTTTTCTGGTGTTCAGGCTGCATAAGGTAACCCGATGGCCTAAGGCTGCGTAGCTCTTTAACTGGTTGAAGGTGGCAATGGCGCCACCGTCGCGCAGCGGGTAGGGAATCCTGCTGCTTACCACCAGGATGTTCATCATGGCTGTTGCTCCTGACTGTTTTTGCTGGTTTTATTCTTTACCATGTTGCGCACACGATCTAATGGAAACAGCCGTTTGAAAAAGCGCTGGTAGGCTTCCAGGCTTAAAGTAGCACTGTCGGCGCTGGCTTTCAGGGTGATATAAATACCTACAGGAAGCAGCACAAATGAACTGAGCCACATTCCAGCCCACAAGGGAACAATGCCTTCTTTGCCAATTTTTTCTCCAATGATGTTGATGGCGTAATAAATAATGAACATGATGACGGCAATCACGAGCGGAAGTCCGATGCCGCCTTTCCGGATGATGGTTCC
>JBIKKI010000020.1:0-24436 GCA_044360435.1 Bacteroidia bacterium | reverse complement strand
ATTCATACCTCAGTCTGCGTGGAGTGACGTTTTTAGATGCCAGCAGCAGCGTGGCGCTTCCCGACACCTGGCTCGGTCCCGGCGAGCGGATCATACTATGTGAAGCAAGTCAGGCCGGGCTGTTTCAACGTTTTGGAAAGGTGCTCGGCCTGAGTCCCTGGCCTTCCCTGAACAACAGTGGCGACGACCTCATGCTTCGCGACGCAGGAGGATTTTGGTTGCATGAAGTGCATTATACATCAGCGATGTACAGCAGTGGTATCAAAGCGGCAGGCGGCTGGTCTCTGGAAATTATAGACCCCAAAAATCCCTGCGATCCCGCCAATTGGAAGGCAAGCACCAGTGTTCAGGGCGGTACGCCCGGCGCGCAGAATGCGGTGTATGGCAGCAACCCTGATACAAAAAGTCCTGTTTTGGCAGAGGTTTATCCTGAAGATCCTTTTTTATTGCGGATCCGACTGAACGAACTTCCCGACAGCGGTACCCTGAAGCCTTCTTATTTTCTTGTGGGCAGCGATACCGCGCTTGCCGTTTATCCGGGCGCAGACCGCACGGAGTACAAATTGAACTTCCTCAATCCATTTCAAAAAGGAACCATGTACCGCATCACCGCAAGATCGGTGGCTGATTGTGCCGGCAATGTCATGCAACCCAGGACTTATCCGTTCATGCTTCCTGAACAAAAGGTTGATACCGGAAGTTTGATCATCAACGAGGTTCTGTTCGATCCGTATGTGGGCGGTGAAGATTTCGTAGAGCTCTACAACAACAGCAGTCTTTGCCTGGATTTACGCACAGTTCGGCTGGCCAATGCTTCTTCCGATTTCATTCCCGATCAGGTGGTTTCCATCAGTGAACGCGGAAGGATGCTGTTGCCCGGACATTTTGTAGCGCTGAGCTTGAATATACCTTTTCTGAAACAGCGATATCCAAGAAATGGAGGCGATAGTGCATTGTATGCCATGAATGAATTTCCATCCTACAATAACGAAGAAGGTGCCGTCATGATTTTGAATACGTCCGGACAGGTATTGGACAGGATGTCTTATCGCGATAATCAGCATTTCAGTTTGATCAACAACTGGGAAGGGGTGAGTTTGGAACGCATGCTGGCAAAAACGCCCGGCGATGTTGCTGATAATTGGCAAAGCGCCTCACAGGAAGCGGGTTGGGCAACGCCAGGTCTTCCTAACAGCCAGGCCGCCACGGCAACTGTTGTTGAGGCAATGTTTCAAACCGACAAGGATTATTTTTCTCCTGATTTAGACGGGGTTGATGACGTAGTGCTTTTAATGTATCGCTTCAACAATCCTGGATTTGTGTTGTCGGTGAACATTTACGATACAGAGGGGAAAGTCATCCGGCGCTTGTGCAGAAACCTTTATGCCGGCGTGGAAGGTTTTGTTAAATGGGATGGCTTGCGCGAAAATGGTTCACTGGCTGCAAGCGGGAATTATATCTTTGAGGTAGAAGCATTTTCCGACCGTGGACAAAGAGCCTCAAAGAAACTATTGGTGGCGTTGTTGATGCGCAATTGATTTTTGTGATGAAAATCTGCGTTGCACCATGAATGTGAATCAAATAGGGCATGATTTTTGATAAAATCAGCTTAGTTCTTTGGGGCTGAACGGACTTGACGGGATGTGTAACCGTCGTGTAAGCATGTGGTGCTTTGTATGTTGGCACCTGAATCTCAATATTCAACTTTTTTAAGAGGCGAGTCTAACTACGCTTTGGCTGCTTAATCGGGAGTGATTAACTAATGCCAACTGCCTCCGTCTGATTTGGTCTGTGCTTCGGACGATCAGAGGCAGTCGAAACGCACAGATATGACGGCTCATTTCGGCCAGGCCAGTCATTAACATGCCGGATAAGGAGCAGATTTGGTTCGCACCGCACCGATCTGTTCCCGACAACAAGCGGAGCTAAACATGTAGAAAGCGCAGGCTGTTCCTTCGCCGGACGTGGGTTCGAATCCCACCAGCTCCACAAAGCCAAAGCCCATGAGGATTTCCTCATGGGCTTTTTTTATGCAGGCCCATTGGGCTTGCCCGAATGGGCCTGCATAAAAAAGCAAAGGCTGCACCGCAGCCGGGCTTTGGCTTTGTGCCCGGGCCCACCACGCGGATCAAGGCCCGAAGGATGAGGGCCATCATCCCTGCTTGCCCGAATGGGCCTGCATAAAAAAGCAAAGGCTGCACCGCAGCTTGTGTCAGATGACATTTCCGGATTGCGGCATTCCCGAATTCTATACACCTGAAAAATGCCTGTGGGCAAGGTGTTCCGTCCAATAAAGAAATTCGCGTCATGCTTTCGTCCTGTTTGCAGCCTCTGGACCCTGCACTTGCTGCCCTCGCAGCCACACCGCACAGCGTAGCTGCTTCCATGCGCCTGCATTTGCAGGGTTTTCCCGACTTAAGCGGCGTACAACTGGCGCTGGTAGGGCTTCCCACTGTAGCTCCCGAAATACGGACGCAACTATTCGGACTGAAGTGGCGGTTTGGCAAGCTGGTGATGGCTGATTTAGGCAACCTGAAGCCGGCCGCAGACCGCAATGCTACCCTGCAGGGGCTCAGCGAGGTGCTGGCAGAACTGCACGAAAAAGGCATTACCTGTATTGTTTTAGGCGATGAAGAAGACACACGCTGGGCGCAGTATATGGCCTACCGGCATGCTTCGACACCGCTCAGTATGGCCATGGTTCTTGCCGGTCTTGATCTTGAAAACGACCGCAGCATCCACCGTATTTTGGAACATCAGCCTTCGCATTTGTTCAACCTGAACCTCATGGCAACTCAGGCATGTTATATGCCCCAGCCTACGGTGGATTTGCTGGAGCGCGGGCATCATGAGCACCACCGGTTGGGTGAGTTGCGGGGACGCATGGAAGAAGCCGAACCCATGTTACGCAGTGCACTGAGTTTTGCCATGAGTATCACATCGGTGCGTGCATCGGATGCGCCCGGAGCAACCCTCAATTCTCCCAATGGCTTGTATGCTGAAGAGGCTGCTGCATTGGCCCGCTTCGGCGGATTATCGCCAACCCTGAGCAGTTTCCTGCTGCATGATTGCCCCAGGCATCCCCTGAGTACCATGCTGGCAGCACAACTCATCTGGTATTTCACGGAAGGCTTTGCACAACGTTACCACGAATGGCCCAACGGGGAAGATCCTGAGTTTATGGTATATCGCATTACCCTGCGCACCGCCGGTTATGAAATCGTATTCTACCGCAGCAAGCGCAGCAACCGATGGTGGATGGACGTGCCGCATCCATATGAAGCACAAAGTTTGCTGCTGGGATGTTCTTACACAGATTACCAAAGCGCCTGCAATGACGAGCTTCCGGAGCGCTGGTGGAGGGCTTACCAACGACTGCTGTAAATAGAACAATCGCTGCGCAACAACAGCGTATTTGGGTTATGACCCAAACAAGGGCGCTGCTTTTGCGTTAATTTTGCAACTTCAAAATATGGATACACATTTTTATCCGCTACGCGTGAAGCAACTGGTTCGGGAAACCGCCGATGCAGTGACTGTTGTGCTTGAAATTCCGGCGGACCTTAAACCACGTTTTCAATATACCGCAGGTCAATACCTGAACTTCCGAATTGATACTGCCGACGGTGAAATCCGTCGTTCCTATTCCCTCTGTACCGGTCCCGAAACCGATGAGGATCTGGCCGTTACGGTAAAGAAAGTGGACAATGGCCGTATGAGCACCTGGATGAATGAAGTGTTGAAAGAAGGAGATACCATCGAGGTGATGCCCCCGATGGGTAAATTCACGGTTCATCCGGAGCCCGGTCGCTCACACCGCTATGTACTGTTCGGCGGTGGAAGTGGAATTACGCCACTGATGGGCATTGCCAAAACAGTGCTGCACAGTGAGCCAGGAAGTACGGTATTTCTTGTTTATGCCAACCGCAACCCCGATCAGGTTATTTTCAAAAAACAATGGGCTGCACTCGAACAGCAATACGGAGGCAGGCTCAAAGTATTTCTTTCATACGACCAGGCGCCTTTTACCTGGTTTGGACTGAAAGGTGTGCTCACGCCGGATAAGGTGCAGCAAATCATCAGCAGCAAAATCGGCGGCGACAATCCCAATCAGGATTATTTCATCTGTGGCCCTACGCCTATGATGGATGTGGTGAAACAGGGTTTACAGCGCAGCGGCGCCGATGCGTCCCGGATTCATATTGAGTATTTTACAGCACCTTCGGCAGACAAAGAAGAAGCTGCCACAGCCGTTGGTACTGCTTCCGAAGATGAAACACCCTTTCACGGAACAGCGCATGTGAAGGTTACCGTTTACGGACGTACCTCCGACATTTCTGTGAAAGAAAACACCTCCATCCTGGATGCGGCCATTAAAGCAAATCTTGAACCGCCTTATTCATGTACCGTTGGCGTTTGTACTACCTGCCGGGCGCGTGTAGTGAAAGGCAAAGTGGAAATGCGTGAGCGGGAAGGGTTGAGCGATGAGGAAATTGCACAAGGCTTTGTACTTACTTGTCAGAGCTATTGCCGCAGTGCCGATGTAGAATTGGTTTATGAATAAGAAAGAAGAAGGGTTTCCTGCTTCTGATTAACTTTGCGCTCTGGATTATGCAAAACGAACTGGCAAATGAACTCCTCGAAGGCATGTTAGCCGAAATTCGGGAACAGGGTATAGATGCTGCAACCTTAATTCCACGCATTAAAGAGGTGCGCGAACTGGCGCTGAAAGAGGAAGATCCTCTCTTGGCCCGTGCCCTCAGGCTTTGCTGGCAGCACATCTCTGAAAACGATGGTTTCCATCTGGCCTTCGTGGAAGAAGCAGAAACTCAGGAAGAAAACCTCAGCTACATGCTGGAACTAGCCCTGCGTTCCGAAAACAAGTACAACCGCGATGAATTGCGGGAAATGACCAATATGTTGCAGCAAATGGCCTGATGTCAAACTGGAAGTCCATAGCAAGCGCTGTTATCTGGCTATTGCTGGCGCTTCCTGCTTTGCTTCCTGCCCAGGTGCGCCCTCACGTGCATCTGGAAATGCATGCTGCCGAATCACAGGCAAACCATGAAGATGATTGTGTGGTCTGTGATACGCCCATCTTGCTTGATTTGCCAAGCTTTTTTCAGTTGGCGGGACCTTTGGATCTTCCTTTTGTTCCTGCAGCAGCTGCCAAGGTTCCTCTTTGGGAATCACCTTTTACCTACCTGCACGGTAGTCGTGCTCCGCCTGTACGCTCCTGAACGAGTGTAAATCAGGACCTTCTGCCGCTTACCCCGGCAGGCATGAAGGCATGTAGGTAGGGGTGTCTAAAAACATTGATTGGTAAATACGTGCACCGGTTGTTGCCGGCCTGTTTGTGCTGGATATCGCTATCAGCCCAGCAAACTAATTGTAACCTGACGCTCAGTGGGCGTTTGCTGGATAGTTCCATGCACGTACTCCAGGGAGCTGAAATACTGCTGGAACCTGTAAACCGAAAAGTTTTCAGCGATGAATCCGGGAAGTTCCACTTTGATGGTATTTGTTCGGGTAACTACATCCTTCACTTAATACATCACCATGATGAACGTTTGCACTTGCGCCTAACATTGCTCAGGGATACCTTCCTAAACCTGTTCATGGCTCACGAAGAAGAGGTGATGCATGAAGTTGTGGTGCACCGGGTTCGTTTGGAAGGAATTATCAATGGTGATAAAATGCGCGCATTGGCTGTAGATCCGGGCACTTCCGGGTTAGGCAGGCTTTCGGGTGTTCAGTTGCTGCAAAATGGCCCAGGCATCAGCAAGCCGGTGGTGCAAGGCATGTGGGGGCTTCGCGTGCCCGTGTTTACAGGTGGAATCCGTCTGGAAGGACAGTCCTGGGGCATGGAACACGCACCGGAGACGGAACTTTTGGCCTATGGTACGCTGAGCATATTACGCGGAGCCAGGTCGCTCACCTTAGGCCACGATGCCTTGGGAGCAGCCATCCGACTTGATCATGAATGGAACCTTAATCCCGGGGACTCCAAAGCAGTGTTTCAAACCACACTGGCCAATAATGGCCGAAGCCTGGGGCAATTTGTAGATGTTGAGCGGCGTGACCTTCGGGAATCCTCCTGGCAATGGAAGGCACACGCCGGATTCCGGCGCTCAGGCAATATGTTCACACCGGATTATTACCTGTGGAATACCGGCAGTGAACGCGAAAACCTGTTGTTCGCTGCACGAAAAACAGGAAGGGTAAACACAGACTGGAGTTTTTCTGCATTGCGTACGCGTCAGGGTATTTTTTCAGGTGCACATATCGGCAACCTTACGGATTTATTTGCCGCCATGGCGCGGGAAAAGCCAATTACGGCCGACCGGTTTTCCTACCGGATAGACAAACCCTGGCAACAAAACGAACACTTTACGGCCGGCTGGAAACAGGACGGTTATTCATCGCCCGGTTTATTCCACAAGCTTGCCGTTTCCGCCCAATACGACCGGCGACGCGAGTTTGATTTCAACCGCCGCCGCGACGACCCAAGGCCGCAACTGGATCTTCACCTGCTCAATGTACAGATCAATGGCGAGCGCGATGTAAAGTGGGGCGAAACAATCTTTCGGCTTGGAGGCAGTCAGCGCTTACAGGTTCAGGAGTACAGCCGGGTATTCCTGGTTCCTGCTTACAAAGGCTGGAGCAGCGGTGCATGGCTTTCCCGCAATGCGTATTGGCATGGCTGGTCACTGGATGCAGTAATCCGTGCCGACGCTCATTCGATATGGGCTTCATGGGTGCGGAATAATGTAAGCTATGCAGATGCACGGCATTTTGCCAATGTTTCCGGCGGGATTAGCGCAATCCGCAAGGTTCACAAACAGCTATACTATGAACAGCATCTGTTGCGGCAATGGCGGAATCCATGGCTGAACGAACTGTATAGCGACGGCGTACATCGCGGCAGCGGTGCCTACGAGCGGGGCAATCGCAATTTAAAGTCCGAACATTCACTGAAATGGGAACACCGCCTGCGATATCAGCGTTACGATTTATTCGCAGAATGGAGCCTGTTTGGCAGCATGGTTCGGAATTTCATGAACCTCGAACCTACAGGAAATGGCATATTGACAGTTCGAGGTGCCTTACCCTTGTTCGAATACCGTCAATATCATGCGCTGTTTGCCGGAACGAACCTGCAGTTCCGAAAAACCATAGATAAATTGTGGGAGCTGAACGGCAGAATGGATGCTGTTTATGCCTGCAACCTTGATTCCAATCGGGCAGTACCCATGCTGCCACCGATGCAGGCTTCCCTTTCCCTGAGCAGGAAAATGGGTGCATGGTCCTTCAACCTGAATCCTGCTTATACCGCAAAAACCTTCGGCTACCATCAAGGATCCGATTTCCTGACACCACCGGCCGATTACCTCTTAATCCATGCAGATGTTTCCTTCCATAAAAAAATCGGAACGCATAACCTGACACTGCAACTTGGAGTGCACAACCTGGGGAATAAACGCTACCGTGATTACATGAATCGCTTCCGCTACTTCGCCGATGAACCCGGAAGGAACATCTGGTTCCGCGCAGTTCTGGAGCTTTTCAGGCCAGGCACTTCTGGAGCACAAGAACAACCCGATATTCAAATCATTCCTAAAATCCAATAACCAATAAAACCATATGAAAAACACAAAAAAATTCCAATTATTGATGCTCGCGGCGTGCTCGCTGTATGCATTAGGTTCACTTTCTTCCTGCAAAGATGACCACAACCATGACGATGGGGAAGTCATCACCACCGTGAAGTTGATTTGTCAGGATTCTGCCAACACAACCTTGCCCGTGCGCGAGTTCCGTTTCGACGATCCCGACGGACCAGGTGGAAACAACCCAACACGCTTGGATACCATTTACTTGGATTCCGGCCGCACAACCCTGGTTTCTCTGCGGTTTGAAGATGCTTCTTCCGGTTCCGTGAAAGACATCACCTCCGAAATTCGGGCAGAAGGGAATGACCACTTCGTTTGTGTGAATCCTTCCGGCATCAGCCTGCAGGTAACTGCCAGCGATTCGGATGGGAAATACCCCATCGGTCTGGAATCTCGCTGGAAGTCTTCAAGCAAAGGCTCCGGTACCGTTAAAGTGGTGCTCAAACATCAGCCCGGAGTTAAGAACGGAAGCTGCGATCCGGGGGATACGGATGTGGAAGTGGTGTTCCCTATTGTAATCCGGTAATCCAACACCCAATCCTTCCTCGTGAAGGACCTAAGCGCCTGGCATGTATCTTGCTTTTCTAAATACATGTTCAGGCGCTTTTCTTTATTAACCGCTTCGGTACTGGCCGGTGGATGCTTGTTGTATCTGGCTTCATGCAGCCCGGAGGATTTGTTTCCGGATGATCCCAAAACAAAACTGAAAGACACAGCCACTACCTTCACCCTGAAATACACCCGCCTCAGCGACAACAACGTAGATTATGCCAATTGCTACGATCCCGATGGGGCAGGTCCGGAATCGCCCACTTTGCTTACCCAGCTGAAGCTCAGCACCAATGCTGAATATGACCTGGAGTTGGAAGTGCGCGACGATACCGACCCGCTGCGCAGCGTGAACTATACCGATACCATCAGCAAACGACCCGGCGCCTTCCGTGTATGTATGTCGTCACCACTAAACCTTACGCCGGTTCCCCTGGATTCCGATGGTAAATATCCGATTGGACTGAAGTACCGCATCAAAACAGGCAATGCCGCCACCTCAACCTTAAAGGTGAGCCTGCGCAACCAAACAGGTGTGAAGGACGGTTCCTGCGATCAGGGTATCCTGATGCTGGAAGTGAATTTTCCGCTGCGCGTGAATTGAATGTTCCGCTGCTCAAAATCTGCAGGATGCAGCGCAACCAGGGGTCGTGAATAATTATCTTTGTGCAACAGGAATGAGGCGTGAAGGAATCATCAGGTTTCTGGGAGTGGTAATCTTGTCACTGCTCTTTACCTCTTTCTCAGCCATGTATTCGTGGCTTCAACTGCAGAAGTACCGCGCCAGAAAGGAAGCCAAAGCCATCATCATCAACAGCACCGTACCCGAACAAATTCGTGTGCTCGCATACCCTGAATCTTCGGAACCCGCCGGTTTGCGCTGGGTTCATGAGGATGAATTTGAATGGAACGGAAGCCTGTACGATGTGATCAGCGTCGAAACACGAAATGACTCGGTATTGCTGCGCATTTGGGAAGACCGCAAGGAAACTGCACTGAATCAGGAAATCAGAACGCTGACCCGTCGATTGGTGCAGGCAAATGCTGAGACGCCCGATGAAGAAACCCGCTGGGTGCAGTTTCTGAAGCAATTGGTGCCTGCTGCGGAAGCTTTTCGCTGCAAGCGATTTACCGCTTTTCGCGATGTGGAGCAAGTGTTTAAGTCCATTCGGACGCAAGCCGGACATGCAAACCCGCCGCTCAGGCCCCCGGAATGTTGAGGTTTACAAACTGGTAACAAAGAAGTTCCCTTGTGTTCCAGGAATCCTGCAATGTGATCATCGCAGGGTTTGATGTATTGGGGTGTCGCCGTGCGGCATTCTTTTCTTCCATTTAAACCCAATAATAACAATGAATCTAGTACGCAAAGGCCTTTGGGCGGGCCTGATTGCGCTGCGTTTCACTGCGCTGGCGCATGCCCAGAATACCGATACTTCGGCCGCGGTTATGGACCCCGTGGTACTCAGCGCCTGGAGGTCGGGCGAGAAGCAATCTAGGATTGCACAACAAAGTTTTGTGATGACCCAACGCGACATCCGTTTTGTGAGCCAGCCCACTGCAGCAGAATTGCTGCAAAACACAGGGCAGGTGTTCATCCAGAAAAGCCAGCTTGGCGGTGGAAGCCCCATTTTACGCGGATTTGAAGCCAACCGCGTGCTGCTGGTGGTGGATGGCATTCGGATGAACAACGCCATTTACAGGGCCGGACACCTTCAGGATGTAATTACCCTGGATCAGAATATGCTTTCCCGCATGGAAGTGCTATTCGGTCCATCTTCCGTGATGTACGGCAGCGATGCCTTGGGCGGCGTGATGCATTTCTTCACCGTAAATCCTGAGTTTTCCGAAAAAGCCCGCAGCCCCAAGGTGAAGGCTGGTGCCATGACCCGATACAGCTCTGCCATGCAGGAGCAAAGCGTGAATGCGTATCTGGGCATTGGCGGCAGAAAACTGGCATTCAGGCTCTCTGCTTCCTATAGCGATTTTGGAGACCTGCGCGCAGGCAGCAGGCGCAACTTCGACGATACTTCCTTCGGAAAACGTTTCTGGTATCAGGCCACGGTGCAGGGCAAGGACAGCTTTCTGCGGAATGACAATCCATTGCTGCAACGCGGGTCGGCCTACATACAGAAGGATTTGTTCGGAAAGCTGAGCTACCGCCGGGGAGATCGGGCCGAGCATACACTGAACTTCCAGTATTCCGGAAGCGAAGATGTTCCGCGCTACGACCGGCTTTCAGAATGGCGCAACGGAATGCCCCGCTTCGCCGAATGGACCTATGCGCCACAAAACAGAATGCTCTTGGGTTATCACTTAAACCTGAAAGGGAAGGAGGGCGGCATCTATGATGAAGGTCGCATCGTCGCCGCATATCAGCAGCAGGAGCAGGGCAGGGTTTCCAGACGATACCAGAATCCGCTGCAGTTGTCACAACAGGAAGCGGTGGATGTGTTCAGTGTGAATGCCGACTTCAACCGATTGGCAGGCAGACAGGAATGGCGTTATGGTGCCGAACTGACGTACAACAAGGTTCAGTCAACGGCAACAACCCTGAACATCAACACCGGTTTGCGCACTCCGGCGGGAACCCGTTATCCCGACGGTGGCAGCAGCATGATACAAGCTGCGGCATACGTACATCACTTGCTGAAAAGCAACAACCAGCGCTGGGTGTTTAACTCAGGAATTCGCGCATCCTTCATCGGTTTGGATGCTTCCTTTTCTGCGGCCAGCCTGATTGGTGCTTATCACGTTCAACAGCGCTATCCGGTGCTTACTTTTTCGGAGGGTGTGGCCTTCAGCGCCAGCAAACGTCTGCAACTTAAAGGCCTGCTCAGTACCGGTTTCCGTGCACCCAATGTGGATGACCTTGGAAAGGTGTTTGAATCACAAACCGGTTTGCTCATTATTCCAAACCCGGATGTGCGCGCAGAGCAGGCGCTCAATATGGAACTTTCAACCCTATGGAAGCCGCGTGATGGGATGCGCATCGAAATCGGTGCCTTTAAAACCTGGCTCAGCAATGCGCTGGTGTTGATGGATGATCGGCTGAACGGACAGGACAGTGCCATGTTTCAGGGAAGTATGAGCAAGGTTCGCAGCATGCAAAATGCAGCCACAGCAAGGGTTTCCGGAGCCTGGGTCAGCATGTACTGGAACTTGGGAAAGGGTTTTGAAACACGTCATACCTGGAATTATACCTACGGTCGATATCTGGCTTCCGAACAGGTACAGGAAGTACCATTGGATCACATTGCTCCGGCCTTCGGACAATCTTCTGTGGCCTGGCAAAAAGCCAAGTGGCGCGCCGAGTTTTATGTGCGTTGGTCTGCCGCCAAGCGCCTGGAAGATTACAGCCCCAGCGGTGAAGACAACCTGCAATATGCGCTCCCCACCGGCATGCCTGCCTGGACAACCTTCAACCTGCGTGGTTCCAGACAATTGGGGAAATACGTGATGCTTCAGGCTGCCGTAGAGAACATTGCAGACCTGCATTACCGTCAATTTGCCAGTGGCATCAGCGCGGCAGGACGAAATTTCTCTGTTACCCTGCGCGCAGATTTGCGCTGAGCAAGAAGCACCATCTTTTAAACAGAGGCAGCGTCAGACTAAGAGGTTTGGCGCTGCTTCATTTTTTCAGCAGGCGCAGCAAACAAGGCAGTCGGTTGATATGCAGGGCGTAGTAATGCTGTGGTAGGGCGCCAAACTTGGCATAGAAATAAGCCACGGAGGGGATTTCAGAACCTTCAAAGTCCAGCGTAAACGGACTACCCGCGTATCTGCGAATCAGCGCGTCAATGATTCCGTGCACGCCGCCGGAATCTGCGCCCTGCACCGGAGCGCCCATTACGTAGTGCAGCAGTTGTCTGCTTTTTAGAAAGATACCCATGGCCAGAGGAGTTCCCTTGCAGTCATTGATTTGCAGTGCCTCCAGCTTTTGCCTTGCTGCAGCGGCCTCCATCGCATCGAGAAACCTTCTGTAGGCTTCGTTGTCCAGGTTTGGATTCATGGCACCATACGCCGCGCGGTAATTCGCAATATGCAGGTCGAAGTCAAAACAATCTGTCACGGCTGTTGGCCCGGAATGCGTTTCCAGGTTGCGCAGGTTTTTTCGGGCATCCTTGCTGTAGCCTGCGTAAATTGTTTCGTAAGGCCGCTCCAGATTCAGCCAATATGTTGTTCGTGCTTTTAAACCATGAAGGTTTGCAGGTGTTCCGGTATGAAGCTGAAGGTCGGCCAGCCAATAATTTCGGGGAATGGCATGCAGGAATTGCCGGTATTCTTCTGCAGAAACCAATCCAAAAACGCCGAGCTGTTGCGTAAAAGCAGGTTGGCTGAGGTAATCAATGCCCCATTTCCGGCGGTAGGGAAGAGGCATCACCGCGCGGTAATCGTCCAGAACCAATGCATTCCATGCACCGTCACACACAGCATCCAGATACCAGCTGTTCGCGTAGGCGAGCGAAACAGGTGCTGCTTCCACGCAGGCATCCCACGCCACGCGGTCGATGTCACGATTGCTGAAGAACCTGATGCTCATGCCATCCATGCCTCCGCAACCTTCCGCCAGCCTTTCCAGGAACCAGTGTCGCTCATGCTTTCGTTGTGTATGATGAAACAAAAAACGCCGCCTTCAAGCCGGGCTTTCTCCTTCAGGTCAGTGCCTAAAAGGATGGCTTCTTCTGCGTTCAATCCCATATAATCCTTCAGCGTAACGTCCATCGCACAGCTGGGGATGAAACACAACGTTTCCTGCTTATCGCGCAGCACATCATAAAAAGCGAATGGCCAACTGGTAGCAGCCCGGAAACCCGCCCGTTCCGGCCAGCCCAAAGAAAAGTCCCGCGTTATTCCCGCCTGTACGAGGTTTCTGAATGTTTGCGGAAAGCTGAACGCGAGGAAATGCTGACGGCTGTCGCAAACCTGATGCCCAATACTGCGTTCCAGCGCGGTTTTTTCCTTGTGCAGTTGTGCGGCGTTGGTTTTACTTTCCCATGAAGGGTGAATGCCCGGTTTTACCTGCGCAGCACAGGTTTTCAACCGCTGTAAAAACAAGGGATGACGGATGTTCACCTGCCGGTCTTTTTCATTGCGGCTGCGGTTCATCTGCCAAAAGATGCGTGCATCCGGAAACCCGCGAAAGTGTCCGCACAGCCAATCATACACATCATAAGGATCGCTGTTTTGAATGCGCATCTGCTTGCGTTCCGCAAGGTTTTGTCTGGAAAAGAGCAGATCGCGGAGCAAGCCGGCAAAGCGCAGCTTCGGCGTCCTGGCCAGAAACTTAAAAGCGATGTCAATATCGGCAGTAGGGATGATTCGGAATTCATTTTTGGGCTCCAGCCCCAGTTGGTTCAGGAACTTCCGTATGTGGATGTCGAGGAAGGGTTCAGAGGTCCAGTCGGCGGGCAGGCAGGAATCCTTCAGAGAAAAACGGCCGTAAGTATCGCCGCGAAACGCTTGGTACTCTTCATAACGCGAAAGGAGCCAGAAGCACGCGGCAAACAAGTCAAAACGATTGTTGCCGGTATCGGGAAACAGACAGGGAAGGCCCGACTGCAGCGAATAGCCTGGTTTAAAATGCGGATCCAATCCTTCGTGAAGCAACCATCCGGATTGGTAGATCTGGATTCCGGGAAGTTGCTCCCGGGAATAATTGATCTTAAGTTGATTTGCTGTTTTGACAAAAAACGCTTGGTCGCAGGTGATTTGGAAAGGCATTCCGCATCTGCGCACAAAAATTTCTGACAGCACAAAGTGCAGCTTTGGATGATCGAATGGGCTAAACACCAAAACCATAAGACGTGAATGCCTATTTTTGCCGCAAGTTATTCATTTCTCTACCTCTCTGATGAAAGTTGCCCTCATCACCGGGATTACCGGTCAGGATGGTGCCTATCTGGCAGAATTCCTTTTGAAAAAAGGATACCAGGTTCACGGCATCAAGCGTCGCAGTTCTCTGTTCAACACCGACAGAATCGATCACCTCTATCAGGATCCGCACCAGCCAAACGTGCAGATGAAGTTGCACTACGGTGATATGACCGACAGTACCAACCTCATTCGCATCATTCAGGAAGTTCAGCCCGACGAAATCTACAATCTGGCTGCTATGAGCCACGTGCATGTGAGCTTTGAAACGCCTGAATACACGGCCAATGCCGATGGTATCGGAACCCTGCGCATCCTGGAAGCGGTGCGTATGTTGGGCATGACTGCCAAAACCCGCATCTATCAGGCCAGCACCAGCGAACTCTATGGTTTGGTTCAGGCTGTTCCTCAAAGTGAAACCACTCCGTTTTATCCACGTTCGCCCTACGCGGCTGCCAAACTATACGCATATTGGATTACGGTTAACTACCGCGAAGCTTACGATATGTACGCCTGCAACGGTATCCTCTTCAACCATGAAAGTCCCATCCGTGGCGAAACATTTGTAACCCGGAAAATTACCCGCGCTGCTTCACGTATAGCCCTGGGCATGCAGGACAAACTGTATTTGGGGAACCTGAACAGCAAGCGCGACTGGGGTCATGCCAAGGATTACGTGGAAGCAATGTGGCTGATTCTACAGCAAGACCGCGCCGAAGATTACGTAATCGCCACCGGACATACCACCGAAATCAGGGAGTTTGTGCGCATGGCTTTTGCGGAAGTAGGGATGGAATTGGAATTTAAAGGTAAAGATGTTGAAGAAACCGGCATCCTTTCTGCCGTTGACCACGATAAATTTCGCGCCGTAACCGGACAGGAATGCCACCTGAAGTTGGGCAGCAGCCTGCTCCATGTAGATCCGAAGTATTTCCGTCCTACCGAAGTAGAACTGTTGATTGGCGATCCTACCAAAGCAAAAACACGCCTCAAATGGGAACCTAAATATTCACTTCCCGCACTGGTGAAGGACATGATGGAAGGCGACATCAGGCTGATGCAGCGTGAGCGCTACCTGAAGGATGGCGGCTTCTACACCATGAACTACTTCGAATAAGCGAATTTCCTGATGGAATTAACAGCCCGAATATTTGTTGCCGGCCACCGCGGAATGGTAGGCTCTGCCATCTGCAGGGCGTTGACAGCCGCCGGATATCAGAACATTCTGACGCGCAGCAGCGCTGAACTCGATTTGCGCAATCAGGCCGCCGTAGAAGCATTTTACGCCCAGGAACAGCCAGAATATGTGTTTGTGGCTGCGGCAAAGGTGGGTGGCATCTTAGCCAACAACACCTACCGCGCAGAGTTTTTGTATGACAACCTAAGCATACAGAACAACCTGATCCACTTCGCCTGGAAATACGGCGTGAAGAAACTGCTCTTCCTGGGCAGCAGTTGCATCTACCCCAAACTGGCGCCTCAGCCACTGAAGGAAGATTATCTGCTGAGCGGTCCGCTGGAACCTACCAATGAACCTTATGCCATCGCAAAAATTGCAGGCATTAAAATGTGCGAGGCGTATCGCGACCAGTATGGATGCAATTTCATCTCGGCCATGCCAACCAATTTGTATGGGCCCAATGACAACTACCATCCCGAACATTCACACGTGCTGCCTGCGCTCATCCGCAAGTTTCATGAGGCCAAGGTGCAGGGGAAACACGAAGTGGAAATTTGGGGAGATGGAACGCCGCTGCGGGAATTCCTGTATGCCGACGACCTTGCTTCAGCCTGTTTGTTTTTGATGAATCACTACAACGACAAGCAGTTTATGAATGTGGGTTGCGGTTCTGATATCAGCATCGGCGATTTGGCCGCCCTCGTCATGAAGGTGGTTGGCTTTGAAGGAAATCTGCGCTTCGATACTTCCAAACCCAACGGAACACCGCGCAAGTTGATGGATGTGGAAAGGCTTTTTGCCACGGGATGGAAACCGAAAGTAGAACTGGAAGCCGGTATTGCGCTGGCTTATCAGGACTTCCTGAGCCGTTTTTCCTGAACTACGCGTATCTCTTCTTCTGATTATCTTGCAGGCATGCGTATGCTTTACCTGTCGCATGGTTCTCTGCACACAGGCGGTTACGCCCACGAAAAAGAATTGTGTGCAGCGATTCAACGGCATGGATACACTGCATTCCGGGAGGTTCGGTTTACGCAAAACTTTAAAGGACCTTTCGCCTGGTTACGCCTGGGCCTGAAAGCCTTCCGCGCAGCGAAACAGGAAGAACTCATTGTCACCGTGGCGCGCTTGGCCTGGCCTGTTTGGTGGGCCATCAAGCGAAATCCAAAGCAAAAAATGCTGTTGGTGCTCCATAATTATGATCCGCAAGACGGAAAGCCCAACTTGTACTACAGGATGCTCGACCGTTTTCTTCTGAAAATTGCAAGCGCATATCCAGATAGGGTAGGAGTGGTTTGTGTGGCAGCTTGCTGGAAGAGACTTTTTCTGAAGCGCTTTGGGGTAGAGGCCTTCCTTTATCCCAACCTTTTTCCTTCCGAACCCTATCAGCGCATTCGGGGGGGAGCGACGAAGCATGAGAAGTTGATTCATCTGGGACAATGGTCTGCGAAAGCAAATCTGATTCTTTACCGGAAACTTATTCCCATGTTGTCGCTGCGGGGCTATACCTGTTTTTTTTCCAGCCCGGAGGCTGTGGAACAGAAAGAGTTCCCGGTGCGGTATTTCCTGCGGAAAGAGGACTATCTGGCTGCGCTGGCGGAATCAGCGGCAAGCATCATCCTCAATCGGGTGCGCGAAGGTTGGTCGCGTGTGGCCCATGAATCTTTCCTCGTAGGTACACCGGTTGTTTGTTTGCCGGGCGGCGGATTGGAAGAACTCACCAGACTGGCCGGAGGAAGGGTGGCGCACAGCGTGGAAGATATCATCGGGATCCTGGAACATCAGGAAACCTTGTCGGTGAATCCGGAATCACTTGAAAACTTTCATGAGGTTCATGCAGCGGAATTTGTTCAACCTATACTGCAATGGCTGACATGATTCCTGAAATATCGGTACTCATCATCGCCCGAAACGCTGCCGAAACAATAGGTAAGGCGGTTCAAAGTATGTTGGATCAAAGCATGGGTAAGTTCGAGTTACTGGTATATGATGATGCTTCGGAAGATGGCACGGCAGCTTGTATTCAAGCCTTTTCCGATGTGCGTATCCGCCTGATTAGTGGCAAGGACCACAAAGGCATCCCTGCGGCGCGGAATATCCTGCTTCGTGAAGCCCGGGGCCGATATATCGCTTGGCTGGACGCCGATGATTGGTCTTTCCCGCAGCGGCTGAAGCAACAGTGGAACTATCTCGAGGAGCATCTTGATACCGATTTGCTTTTTACCTGGATTGAAGTGCGCAATGGGGGCGTAAGTTCAGTATGTATGCCCGCTGATGGTGATTTGCTCAGGGCCTGGCTGATGCTTCGTAACCCCTTTGCCCACAGTACCATGATGGCCCGTAATTTCTTTGCTTCGGAAGGCTTGTTTTACGATGAAACCATGGCCCGCGCTCAGGATTATGAATTATATCTTCGGCTGGCTCCCAGTAAGAAATTTGCCATGTGTCCTGAAATACTGGTAAGCTATGATGCCAGAGGCGGGGCCGCGGAACAAATGGCGTTGCCTTACCTGCCTATGCTCATGCAACGGAACCTGAGCGGAGCGGGCATCCAACTGCAAGCGAACGAATTGAATAACTTCCTCAAATTTCTGCGCTCCAATGAGCCAAAGGAAGATGCAGCGCATTACAGCATCGCTCAAATCCTAAGTCGCCTGGAGCACGCGCACTGGCCGCTGGCACCGCAGCAATTCTGTAAGAAACAGGTGCTTTTAAGGCAATGGTTCAGGTTGTTTCGACTGTCTAAAGGAAGGGTGAAAATCCGGGCATTGGGTACGCTGTTGCTGGCCGGGCCTGTGCATTGGTGGACGATGTGGCGTTTCCGGGTGAAGTGGAAGTAGTTGGAAGTAGTTTGTAGTTTTTGGTAGTTGGTAGTTGGGAATTTTTTTTATTAGGATTACCCCCCCCCAACTAAAAACTAAAAACTAAAAACTAAAAACTAAAAACCCCATCACCTAATACTCTTAATAAGCCCAACCAGCATCTTCCCAATTTCTTCAGAACGGGCCAACAAATCATTTTCAGATTCTTTAGAAATGTAATTCAAGCGAGAAGCAATGATTATTTGTGTTTCAAGTTCAGATAACGACCCTCGGGCAATGCTCAGAAATTGAATGAATTGCCTGTGTGTATGTCGTGCTTGTCCCTCTGCGATATTGGATGAGATAGAAACAGCGGCCCTGCGCATTTGTGAAGTCATACCGAAACGTTCGTCCAGAGGGAAGTATTTCGTATGGAAATATATTGAAACTGTGAAATCCAATGACTTCTGCCAAACAAGAAGATTTTGATAACTATTTGAATCACGTACCATAAAAAGAAAAATATCAAGTACGCAGCAAGAAAAGGGAACTAATTCAAGAAAGCAATCCCTGAAATCAGTGAATTATCCCCCCAACTATCAACTACCAACTAACAACTATCAACTCCCAACTACCAAACCCTCTGTCCAGCCCCCGAAGGAACCATCCCATTCCGTTTGAATTTCCGGATATTGTAGGTAAAGTTTAGCATGAAGTAGCGCTGCAACACACGGGTTTGAAGGTCTTCAACATAAGTTTCAGTGACCGTTCTGGCGAGGCTGTTGTTTTGTCCAAGAATATCAAAGGCCGTTATGCGAAGTTCCCCTGCCTGGTTCTTCAGGAACTTCTTGCCGATGCCGATGTTCCAGAGCACAAAATTCTGCCGGAAAGCACTGCCAAGTCCGTTGAAGCCGGTATAGTTCAGGTCGCTGCTGAAGACCCAGCCTTTGGTATTTTGGAGGTTGCTGCGAAAGCTGCCCGTTTGCTGCAGGAAGTTGTTGTTGATGCTGCTGCGCACGGTATTGCGCACTAAATTGTAGAACGCGGAATAAGCAAAGGTGAAGTCAACCTTTTCGCTGATGTTGCTGCTGATAACCGCTCCTGCATTCAGGTTCCATGTATTGGCAAAGTTTGTAACACCGTTCACCAGTCCAGGTACACGTGAATAGGTTACACCGCCGTTGGTATTGAAGTTGGATTTTAAAGCCTTGATTGGCAAGCCGTAGTTCAGGAAGGAACGGATGCTGCGGTACCCGGAGAGGTTTACTGGCATATTCAGCTGTGCGCCACGCAACAGGTTGATGCCGTTGCCAAGTGTGGTGTCCCGGGAAGCAATCAAGGTGGAATTGGCAATGTAATTCATGGTAGTTTGATACATCAGGAATCCGAAGAAATTGCGGCCTTTTGCGTTGTTGCTCCAACCGTATCTGGTGATGAAAAACTGACTGAAATCTTGTTGCAGTTGCGCATTTCCTTTGCTCAGCAGCAGCGGATTGCTGTTGTCCACCACTTCCTGAAGCTGCTGAGCGCCGGGCAGGTTGGTATTGGTCCGGTAGAAAATCCGCAAGTTGCTGCTTTGGTTGAAGCGGTATTGAAACATACCGGTGGGCAACAGGTTGAAGAAGTGGTAGGTGTTGATTACCGAAAGCGGAAATCTCTGTTCACCGGTCAGCGTGGTCCATTGGGCATTCAATCCAATCATGGCATTGAAATTTGTACCCTTGCGGCGGTACATCAAACCCGGCTTATGGGTCAGGAATTTGCTGCTGAAATCATTGCTCAGTAACGGATCAATCCGCACCAGACTGCCGCTGAGACTGTCGGGCGTAAGCGTGCGCCTGTTGGCATCATTCACAGAAATGCTCGGCTGGTAACTCAATTGCCATTGCCCGTACTTTCCTGAAGGCTCAGTAAAAGTCAGGTTTCCCGAAACTGAAGTGCTGTTGTTGTCGGAATAGCTCACCTGACGAAGTTCAATTACCGTGTCCGGAGCTTGGTAAAATCGGTTGGTGCTGCTCAGGAAGGTTTCTGAGTTTTTACGGTTTTGGTCATGGCTCAGCGTGGCAGAAAAGGTACGCCACTGCTTGGTGAACCTGCGTTTATACAAAAGGCTGTGCGACAGGTTGCTCCCGTTTCCAAAAGTACGGTTGTCAGTAAGGGCACTGTTCAGTTGCCTGTTTAAATTCAGTTCTTTATTCACCAGATTATTGTTCGCCGTAATCAGCGAATTTTGGGTTTGATTCTGGAAGCTCAGCCGGTTGGTATAGGTGAAAGAGTTCATAGAATCCATCATGAACTCAAGGCGCATATTCACACGGTGGTTGGTATTTGTTGCATTGCTGATGGATTGCTCCCGGTAATTCTGTGAGCTGGATCCGAAGGTGTAATAATCGCGCTCGGTGGTTGATTCATTGACGTTGCTTCCTTGATTGAAGAAATAGCTGGTGGTCAGGCTCAGTTTCTTACCGATGGTGGTGCTGTAGTTTAATCCGCCGCTGTTGGTTGTGTTGATGCCACCGCTTTGGTTTACCATGAAGTTGTTGTTTCCGCTGCCCCAGTTTCCCCATGAACCGCCGCGCATGCCGCCCATCATTCCACGCATGCCGCGCATGCCGCTGAAGCCACCCCCGGCACCGCCGCCGCTCATCCCCAGCAAATCCTGAGCGCTGAAGTTCTGCATGTTGATGTTGTTGCTCATGCCCAGCAGGGTAATCCGATGAATTCCCTTGAACCAGTTGATTACTGCTCCCGACTGATAGCGCAGCTCATTCTGGTCGCTGCCCAAACCGCCGTAAACTTTGCCGAATACGCCGTTATTTCTGCCGCTGCGGGTAACCAGATTGATGGCTTTCTGGCTGTTGCCATCGTCAAATCCGGTAAAAAACGATTGGTCGCTCATGCGGTCAAAAACCTGCACCCTGCCAACCACTTCCGCAGGCATGGAACGCAGGGCCATGTTCACATCGTCGCCAAAAAACTCACGGCCGTCAATGGTTACACGCTGTACGTTTTCTCCTTGTGCCTTTACTTGACCGTTTTCAACAGTGATGCCCGGCATTTTGCGCACCAGCTGCTCAGCATCAGCGTCCTTGTTCATTTTGTAATTGGATGCATTGTACTCTGTGGTATCGTCTTTTTGACGGGCACCCTGAACGGCCCTGATGGTTATGCTGTCCAAGCGTGTAACCGCAGCAGCCAAACGAATTACACCAAGGTCTGTAAATCCTTCTTCCAAAGAAAAACTGCTGTCCCAGGGTTCAAAGCCGCGTGCCGAAATTCGGATGCGCACCTTTCCGGTTGTGCTGCTGCGCATGCCGAAACTGCCGTCGGGCTTGCTTATACCGCTGTCAGGAGCGAGCGTTCCCGCTTCCTGTTTCAGGACAATAAGTGCTTTGGAAACCGGTTTATTCCCGGAAGCGCCGTAAATGTAACCGCTGATTCCGGTTTGGGCATGGGCTGAAGTAGCCGCCAGCATCAGCGCGGGCAGCAGGATGTTGAATAAACGCACGTGTATTTTGGATGCAAATTGCTCAGTTAGTAACAAAGGAAATGTCATTTTGGATGAAATGCTTGTTTGGGTTGTTGCCTTCAGCCGTTCAGGTGGGAAGTGTCATTGTTCAATACCACGTGGAATGCTTCATCCCGATATTCCAGAATATACAGACAAACATTGCTGTGGCCGAATTGATCCATCTGTGCCAGCGGACTTCCGGTGAGCAGGGAAAGGAAGCTGCGCATAGCCCTTCCGTGCATGCAGATCAGGACGTTTCGTTCCTCTGTGCGCGCCATGATTTTCTTTAAACCCTGCTGCTGACGGGCAAACAGTTCATTTGGGGTTTCTCCGCCGCTTACGCACTGGTCGAGATGTCCGTTTCGCCAGGCTTCCAGCATGTCTGAAAACAACTGACTGCTTTCGGGTGTAGGCGTTGCGCCTTCAATCACACCCCAGTTGATTTCATTCAGTTCCGGAATCACCTCAAAAGGAACAGGCAGTTCAAAGAAATGCTGCACCGTTTGGCGTGTCCGTTGCAGTGAACTGATGTAAATTTTATCGAAAGGGATGTGTCGATAATGGTCAAAAAAAGCCTTTGCCTGCATTTTTCCTGTTTCGTTGAGGTCAGTATCCACTCCCGAGCCCTGCACAATGCCCAGCCGGTTGAAATCTGTTTCACCGTGGCGAATCAGGTAGATTGTTTTATTGATCGGGTGGGAAGTACTTTGCAGCAACGTGAACAGTATTTTTTTTGAAGCCGCGAATATAACTCCGGAGGCGCTGAACGAACGCTGTGCCCATACCATGAATACGGCCTTGGGTATTCAGTTTACTGAAGTGGGCAACGATTATCTGAAAGCGGTAATGCCCGTATCTGAAGCAAGCATCCAGCCATTGGGTATGCTGAACGGCGGTGCCAGTATGGCGCTCGTAGAGATTGTGGGCAGTATGGCTGCCAATCTTGTGGTTGACCGCAGCCGTTTCGTGTGTTTTGGACTCGACATCAACGGAAATCATGTGCGCCCCGCTTTTAAAGGTCAGATTGTTTCTGCCACCGCACGTGCGCTTCACCTGGGCAGTACCACGCAGGTTTGGGAAGTGCGGGTTGAAGATGAGCGGGAACGGCTGCTCTGCATCGGTAGAATTACCATGGCCGTGCGTCCGTTGGAAGCAAAACCATGAGCAAAGCAAGGGTTTGGTATCGAATTCCCGGACAGGCGGTGGCCTTCATGCAAGGCAACTTACGGGTAGCAGATTGCTTGTCGGAAAAAAATTGTTTCCTCATCGCGCCGTTTGACCGTTCCGGAATCTGCTGGATGCTTGAACCGGAACCCGCTGCCGCAATTCCTGAGCAGGCATGGTATAACGCCTGGAACTACCGTTCATTTTCCCCAGAGCAAGGCGATCCTTATCCCGGAACATCCTACGTGGATTGGGTAGCACAGGTTCAGTCGCAGCTCATTCCTGCGGAAGCTGAACATTTTTCCCCTGCCCAAGCCGGTCCGGCACTGAAAGTGGTGACTTCCAGAAGTGTGTTCCGCCGAATTCCTCCGGAGCCGATGCGCTGGTTTGAACGAGCCTGCCATCAGTATCCCAACGCGATGGTTTACCTGCTCGACGCCGCTGAAACCGGCTGTTGGATTGGCGCTACGCCTGAACAGTTGCTCAGCTGGGAACACGGACGGGGCCGAACCGTTGCCCTGGCGGGTACCAAAAATGTGTCGTCTGAAGGGACTTTCGGCGAAAAAGAACAGGAAGAGCAGGGATTCATCCGCACCTTCATCAAAGAACACCTTGAACAGTTGAATATTCCCTTTCGGGAAGAAGCAATTCGTGAATTACAACAGGGCAACCTGAAGCATTTGTGTACGGAGTTTCACTTCGATATAGCCACAAATCAGTTGTGGGATTTGGCAATGCAGTTGCACCCAACTCCTGCTTTGTGTGGTTATCCACGTGCCGCAGCGCTCCGTATTCTTGGAGCAGAACGCACGCAACGCAGGTTGTACGGAGGATTTCTCGGGCCATGGTCGCCGGAACAAGGTTCTCTTTGGGTGAATATACGCTGCGGAGAAGTATTCGCAGATGGCATCAACCTCTACGCCGGAACGGGCATCACGAAAGCATCCGATGCACGCTCAGAGTTCCAGGAAACCGAACACAAACTGCGTGTGCTCGGTGCAGTGTTGTAAGCGTTAAACCTCTGGTTGAGTGCGGGTTTTTCGCCACATAATCAGGTTGTAATCAACAAATTGTTCCAGGCCCTTGTCGTATTCGGCATTGCCCAGGCTTTCACCGGCCTCGTTCAGCGCTTTGCTGGTGAATTGGCTTTCAAACATCTTCGGACTGACAATGCTGTGCAGGTTCATCACATTCAGCAGTTTGTTCACCACATAACTCAGCTGCACGGCGGGCATACGTCCACCGCGGCCGGTGCTCACCCCACAGGTGGCAAACACTTTATCTTCCCATAAATCCTTGAAGGAACTGGTGCCGAAACGATGGATCAGGTTGATGATTTCTGCACTGGGAAACCAGTTGTATTCCGGAGACAGCAGGAAAATCAGGCTGGAGCGACGCATCGACGAAGCCACTTCCTGTTGAAAGGCGCTGAGCTGACCCGGTAGCAGGTCCTGTCCGTTATAAAAGGGAATATCGTAAGGCGCAAAGTCTATCACCGCTATTTCGGAAGCGGGCGCTCCTGTTTTTTCTTCAATAATCCGTTTGATGGCTTTGGCTACGCGCAGTGTATTGCTGCCCGGTCTGGCCGAGCCACTGATGATGGTAATCATGAACAGGACTTTTAACAAATCCGGTTCGTTTTGGTTTAGCCTTGCCCGAGGATTTGTTTGGTGAAGCGGTACAGATT
>JBIKKI010000106.1:0-7775 GCA_044360435.1 Bacteroidia bacterium | reverse complement strand
CAGTTTTAACATTCCCGCAGCCTTTAACGGAAACGCCAATTACATCATGATCAAAGCCATCGGACAGGCGGGTTACAACATCTACCTCGACAGTTTCTGGTGGGATACTTATCCGATGGCCTGCAGCGGCAAGCCAAGCGGAGCCAGCATCAGCTCCACAACCCAGAAAATCTGCGGGGGAAGTGGAAACGCCACACTGAACCTGAATGGCCTGGTGACAACCTACACCGGGTTGATTTACCAATGGCAGAACGCAACTTCAGCCACAGGCCCATGGACCAACTTCGGAACCGGAACCACTTCTGTTTCCACAGGACTGATTACCGCCACACGCTACTACCGCTGTGTGTTGACCTGCATGGGTTCATTGCTCACAGATACCACGACAGTGTTTACCATGAATGTAGTGGCGAACTCGCGCCCCAATGTGTCGGTTTTGCCCGGAAACGCAAACTACTGTCAGGGCGGCGCGCCCGTCAAGCTGGTGGCCATCGGCGCAGCCACTTATTCATGGACACCGGCAACAGGCCTGAACAAAACTGCCGGCGATACGGTGCTTTCGTCGCCTGCCGTGAACACTACTTACACCATTACGGGAACCGATACCGCTGGCTGTTCCAACGCAACCCAGGTGCAGGTGTTTTTCCGAACCGCGCCTGTGTTAGGCATCAGTGCTTCCGACACCCTTTTGTGTGCCGGAGATTCCATCCGTTTGCAGGCCACAGGCAACGGATTGAGCACCTTTTCCTGGAGTCCGGGCAACGCCACAACTTCGTTCTACAGTGCAAAACCTGTTTCAGATACGCGCTACACACTCACTGCCGGTAATGCCTTTGGATGCAGCGCCCAAGCCTCCATCAACCTACATGTGCGCCAGCAACCTATCGCCAGGTTTGGATTTACGCACAGCGGAAACACCTACCGGTTTCACGACAGCTCTAGAAACAGCCGCAGCTGGATCTGGGATTTTGGAGATGGCAACAGCAGCAGCAGGCAAAATCCTACCTATACGTTCAGCTCTGACAGCATACGTCAGGTAACCCTGGTGGTGTGCAATCCGCCCTGTGCCTGCGATACCACAAGCGTAGAAATCAATCCCAAAGCCACCGGTGTGCACTCTTTGGAACAAGCAGCGTTCCGCGTATTCCCCAACCCCGCTGGAAATCACTTGTTTGTGGAAGGTAATGCGGCCCTGAATCTGATTCTGGTCACAGATATGACCGGTCGCGAACTGCTGCGCCTGAAGCCCGAACAGCAACAAAAACAACACCTGCTGAACCTGAACACGCTTACCCCGGGTCAGTATCTGCTGCGACTGCAGGGCAAGGACCAGGAGCAATACACGCGCATCATCAAGCGCTGAGCCATGATTTGCTGAAGAAACGCCTCCGCTCAACCCGGGGGCGTTTCCATTTGTGGTGAACCTGAAGCGCCGCTGCGTGTATCTTCGCCCTGTGATCATCGATCTTTCCGGAAAAACAGCCGTGGTATGCGGCAGCACACAAGGCATTGGACGCGCCATCGCCAGGCAAATGGCCAACGCCGGTGCCAACATCATCCTGCTGGCGCGCAACCGCGAAGCGCTGCAACAAACCTGCGACGAGCTGCCCCGTCCGGCAGGCCAGCACCACCGATTTTTCACCGCAGATTTTTCACAACCACACAGTGTTGCTGAAGCGGCGGCGGCCATTGCCGCAGAAACACAGGTGCATATTCTGGTGAACAATACCGGCGGACCGCCTGCAGGCCCCATCACGCAGGCAACCCATCAGGCCTTCCACGATGCGTTCAGCCAACATTTGCTGAACAACCACACCCTCGCGCAGCAGTTTCTTCCCGGAATGACGGAAGCCGGCTACGGCCGCATCATCAACGTCATCAGCACCTCGGTAAAAGTGCCGCTGCACAACCTCGGCGTGAGCAATACCATCCGCGCTGCAGTGGGCAACTGGAGCAAAACACTGGCCAACGAAACCGCCAAATCCGGCATCACCGTGAACAATGTGCTGCCCGGTGCCACCACTACAGAACGCCTCAGCAGCATCATCAGCAACAAAGCGTTGAAAACCGGACATGAGGAAGAAGCGGTGCGCAAGGAAATGCTGGCAGAAATTCCGGCCGGTCGCTTCGGAAGCCCTGATGAAGTGGCTTATGCCGCTGTTTTCCTGGCTTCACCTCAGGCCGCCTACATCACAGGCACCAACGTGGTGGTGGATGGCGGAAGAACCCCAAACCTGTAAACACATAAAAAAGAACCCACGTGCAGGCACGCAAAACAGCCATCATCATCGGTGCAGGACCCGCAGGGCTTACTGCTGCCTATGAGCTGCTGCTGCGCACCGACATCCTGCCCATAGTTTTGGAAGCGTCTGACAGCATCGGTGGCATTTCACAAACAGTCAATTACAAAGGCAACCGCATGGACATCGGCGGTCACCGCTTCTTCAGCAAAAGCGACCGCGTGATGCAATGGTGGCTGCAACAGCTTCCGGTGGAAGAAACAGCTTCCGGCGAAGCCGATATTTTCTACCACGGTCAACAAACGCATATCCAAACAGGGACCGCAAATCCGGAGCATGAAGACCAAGTGATGCTGGTGCGCAAGCGTGTTTCCCGTATTTATTTTCTGCGGAAGTTCTTTCGCTATCCCATCAGCCTGAGTGCGGAAACCATGCGCCACCTGGGTCCGCGCCGGATGCTGCGCATCGGATTCAGCTACCTGCGCGCCCGACTCTTTCCGATCAAGCCGGAAATAAGCCTGGAAGATTTCTTCATCAACCGCTTTGGCAGAGAACTGTACCTCACCTTCTTTAAAGATTATACCGAGAAGGTTTGGGGTTTCCAGTGTCATGAGATTTCCAAGGAGTGGGGCGCCCAGCGCATTAAAGGCCTGAGCATTGGAAAAGCCATCGCACACGCGCTGAAACCGCCGCGTAAAGACCTGCGTCAGAAACAAACCGAAACCTCGTTGATTGAACGCTTCCTATACCCCAAATTTGGCCCCGGACAACTGTGGGAACTGGTGGCCGAAGAAGTGATCAGGCGGGGTGGAAGCATCCTGAAGCAACACGAGGTCTGTGGACTCGAACGCAGCAGCTCCGATACACTGAGTAAGGTTTTTGCACGCAATGCAGCCGGCGAGGAACATGCCTTTGAAGCCGATTATGTATTCTCCACCATGCCGGTGAAAGACCTGATCGCAGGCATGCGCTTCGACGTACCTGAAACGGTGCGGCAAACCTCCGCGCAGCTTCCGTACCGCGACTTCATTACCGTGGGTTTGCTGCTGAAGAAGCTGCGTACCGGAAGCATTCCCGACAACTGGGTGTATATCCAGGAACGCGACGTGCGTTTGGGTCGTTTGCAGGTATTCAACAACTGGAGTCCCTGGCTGGTGAAAGATCCCGATACCGTTTGGCTGGGTCTCGAATATTTCTGTCAGGAAGGCGATGAACTCTGGAACATGAACGACCACGACATGAAGCAGTTCGCGGCGGCAGAGCTGGAACAAATCAGCATCATTGACCGCAACGATGTTCTGGACGGAACCGTGGTGCGCATGAAAAAAACCTACCCCGCCTATACCGGCGCTTATGAACAATTTGAAACGGTTCGCGTATTTCTGGATGGATTCAAGAACCTCTTTCCCATCGGCCGCAACGGGATGCACAAATACAACAACAGCGACCACAGTATGCTCACCGCCATGACCGCTGTAGATAATATTATTGCCGGAGTTCACGATAAATCGAACCTCTGGGCCATCAATACCGAAATGGAATACCACGAAAGCAAATGAGCTACACACCCTGGATCAAAGCCGCGCGCCTGCGCACCCTTCCCCTTGCTGTTTCCGGTGTATTGCTGGGCAGCTTCCTCGCGCTTCCACACATGAACCCGGTACTTGCCGTGATGGCGCTGCTCACCGCAGTGCTGCTTCAGGTGCTGAGCAATTACGCCAACGACTACGGCGACTTCAAGAAAGGAACCGACCGCAGCGCCGGCCGCGCAGACCGCATGCTCACCACGGGCGACATCCGGCCTGAAACGATGAAAACCGCCCTGATGCTGTTGTCTCTGATCAGCTTCACCTCCGGTTGCATTACCCTTTCGCTGGCAGACACACTCAGCGTGCAGGAATTCATCGTCCTGTTGGTTGCGGGGCTTGCCTCCATCTGGGCAGCAGTGCGCTACACCACCGGAAAACACGCTTATGGTTACTACGGCCTTGGCGATATTGCCGTGGTTTTATTTTTTGGTTTGTTCGCCGTAAACGGAACCTATTTCCTGCACACACACCAACTGAATGCCGGTGTAGCAGTTTGTGCCCTGGGCATGGGACTGCTGTCGGCGGCCGTTTTACACGTGAACAATACCCGCGACCTGGTTGGTGACACCCTCAGCAACAAGCAAACCATGGCCGTGCGCCTTGGATTCGCCGCAGCGCGCCGCTACCAGTTGCTCTTGGTTTTGGGCGGCTGCAGCGCCCTGTGTATTCCAGTGCTGATGGACTTTGGTTCCACCTTCCTGATTCCCGCGATACTGATTTTTCTGCTCGGCGCACTTCACCTGTGGCGCTACTTCCGCATCAATCAGGATGCACGCATGGACTACAACAAAGAGCTGAAATTGCTGAGCCTGAGCATCTTCGCCATGATCCTCATCATTGGCGTTTGGCGTCACCTGGTTTAAGCAGTGATGCAATTACACGTTCATCCACACAGCCTCCGCTTCCTGAAGCCGGCCGCCACCAGCAAAGGTGCATACCAAACCCGTGAACTGTGGCTGCTGGAGCTGGTTACCGAGGAAGGCAACGCTTACCGTGCAGAATGCGCGCCCCTGCCGCACCTGAGCATAGACAATATTGCCCTGCTGGAAACAACCCTGCTGGATACCGAATTGGTGCAGGCCCAATTGTTGTCGGGTGACTTCAACTACCGCGAAACACTACCGGCCCTGCAGTTTGCCTTGGAATGCCTGAGCCGTCAAATACGCACGGGCGTTCCGGATCTTCTGTTTGAAAACAACTTCAGCCGGGGCGCCGCCGGAATCAACATCAATGGTTTGGTTTGGATGGCCGACCGCGACACCATGTTTCAGGCTGCCTGCGCCAAGGCAGAAGCAGGATTTCACTGCGTGAAACTCAAAGTGGGTGCGCTCGATTTCGATGAAGAATGTCGCTTGCTGGAAGACCTGCGCCGTCGCTACAACCCGCACAAACTGGAGTTGCGCGTGGATGCCAACGGCGCCTGGAATGCCGATGATGCCTTCGAAAAACTCCGCGAGCTGAAGCGATTTTCGCTCCACAGCATTGAACAGCCTGTTCCCGCAGGTGCCGATGAACTGATGGCTGAAGTATGTGCGAAGTCGCCGGTTCCGGTAGCACTCGATGAGGCGCTCATCGGCCTGAATCCGGAACGCGACGCGCTGCGTATCTTCAAACACATCCGGCCTGTATATCTGGTGTTTAAACCCACGCTCATCGGTGGCTTTTCGGTGGCCGATGCCTGGATTCAACAAGCACGTAAATACAACACAGGCTGGTGGGCCACGTCAGCTCTGGAAAGCAATATCGGGCTCAGCGCCATCGCGCAATGGTGCGGCGAATACCAGAATCCCCTGCATCAGGGCCTGGGCACCGGCGCCCTGTTTGAGGAGAATTTTCCTTCCGCATTGATCCTGAAAGGGGAGGAAATGTGGATGCACTCTTTGTCATGGCGCTGAAAGTCCCGGGCGCTGAAAGTACCGGGAACCGCAGGGAGACCCGGAAAGCCTGACAGCTTGCCCCGCAAGCAAGCGATGCGGGGAACCATGAACCATTTTACATGCTCCAGCTTATCCGGTTCACAAGCTTTCCTTGTTTTAAATGGGGGTTATCTAAAGCACGCTCATGCAACCATTAGCTTATTTCATCTTACTTTTTCCTTGATGAAAAAGTAAGCAAAAAATCAAGGCTGAAAAGTCTGGAAGGCCTTACGCTGGCAAGCAGGCGCTCCTGGCCTCCCATACTTAAAGGCCGGTCCTTATGCTTTGGATTACTCGATTGAATGAGCTCAAATCTAAAGTGATGTAAGAACTAATATGGTGCTGAAAGTCCCGGGAACCGCAGGGAGACCCGGAAAGCCTGACAGCTTGCCCCGCAAGCAAGCGATGCGGGGAACCACGAACCATGATGCCTTCAAAAACTCTATCAATGCTATCTTGCACTAAAAACCATGCTTAAAATCCCAGCCATCATCCTTTGCTGCTTGTTGTCGGTACTCCGGGCCGATGCGCAGATACAACGCGTTGGCGTGCTCGCCTCCAACCAGGCTGTTTCCCTTCCGCTGAGCGGCTTGCCGGCAACTGCCTACGCCCAGCTGCATCCCGGATTGGATGTTTTTGCCGAACGTGCGTTTGGCCAAAAGGAACGACACCAATGGGTGTTGAGCGCCAACGCCGGCCTCAACTACCACCGATTTTTCCAAACCGCCCTGCGCCTGTATGCCTGGGGTGAATACCAATACGACATCAGCGAGCGTTGGAATATCCGCGCCGGACTTGGCCTTGGCTACCTGCACGCCTTCCCGGATTACGAACAGTTTGTGAAAAAAGACGATGGCTCCTGGAAGAAGGTATCGCCGGTGGCAGGAAGACCGCAATTCCTTGCCGGGGTTGGTTTTGGGGTATCGCGGGCCTTGAAAAAGGATGCTCCTGATGGCATCAGGCTGGAGCTGCGTCTGCGCAGTTTCCTGCAGGCGCCATTCGCGGGAAGCTATGTGCCGCTCCTGCCTTCCAACGCGTTGATGTTCGGCATCTCCGCACCCTGGCCGATGAAGAAAGGAGTAAAATCATGAAGTTCCGTTTGTACTTTGCCGCACTGCTGCTGCTTGGCGCTTCCTGCAAACGCGCAGAAATCATACACAGCACCGAGATTTCCTGCAGCGACAGCCTGCCGCAAAACCATAAACGCGCAGCAGAATTCCGGCAAATCATTGACAAATACGTAAAACTCGGATTGCCCGGAGTTTCTTTGCTGGTGCAGGATTCCAACGGTACTTATTCCGATGCGGCAGGCTATGCAGACCTGGGTAAAGGCATCCGTTACAGTCCCTGCCATATTTCCAAAGCGGCCAGCATCACCAAACACATGGTGGGCGTGCTGGCCTTCAAACTTCAGGAACAGGGCCTGCTGGATCTGGACGATCCCATTTCCAAATACATCTCTGCCGACATCCTGAAGCGCCTCGACAAAGCCGATGGAAAAACCATCCGGCAGTGCATGAACCACACCACCGGCATTTACGACCTCATCACCAATTCCGATTATTACCTGGCGGTGTTGAACAATCCCATTAAACGCTGGACGCCCAGCGACCTGTTGCCTTTTACGTACGACAAACCCGGCTATCCTTTGGATACATACAAAGCCTATTACAGCAACACCAATACTGTTTTGGTAATTCTGTGTCTGGAAAAGGCCACCGGGCGCAGCCACGCGGAAATGCTCCGCAACATGATCTGGGAACCGCTGGGCATGACAAGTACCTATTATCAGGGACATGATGAAATTCCCTCTTCCGCCGCGCAAGGGTATTTCGACCTGCACAGCAACGGGGGGCTGAGCAATGTGAGCAACCTCACCACGGGGAGCGGCAACGGATATGGCGGCGTGTTCAGCAATGTGTATGACCTGCATCGCTTCCACCGCGCGTTGTTTGCAGAAAAGACCCTGCTGAGCCAGGCTTCACTGGATGAAATGCAGCAATGGGTTCAGGAAGACGAAGATTTCTTCA
>JBIKKI010000105.1:0-7781 GCA_044360435.1 Bacteroidia bacterium | reverse complement strand
CAGGTAATAAAAACTCAATTCATTGTTGTTGTATGCGGAAATATTCACCGCATCGAAATCCATGTAATGCCAGGGCGACTGGCTGGAGGAAGAAGGATTGGTGACGGGATTATCCAAATCACGCATGCCCCACAACATTTTTCCTGAACGGGCTGATGCTTTTACTGCTCCGGCAGGACTTGTAGCAGAACCCACTTCGGTAGTATCTGCCCATTGGTCATTCAGGCTGATGAAATTATAACGGGAAAAGTTGGTGGTAAACTTCCAGTTGTCCGAACTCAAACCTTCGAAACCCTGAAACTGCTGTCCTTGCAATGCCTGAGCAGACAAAACAAGCAACAAGAGCGCATAATATTGGAAATGTCGCATAACGACACAAAAAACCAACGGCTATATCAACATAGAATCAAGACGCCGTTGAGGATGATTCACCAGAAGTTTACCAATTCATTAAAAACAAGTATTAATGTTATTCTATGATGATGCCATCTTTACGAATAAGCCTGAAGCGCACCAAAGCACCGGGCAAACCCGCTTTGAGCAAAGCTGTATCACCATTGCCTTCGTGTCCGGTGCGCATTTGCTCCGGGCGCAGGAATGTGCTGAGGTAGCGGTATAAAACCTGGGCGCGCTGTAAACCCCGGTTCACACCTTCAGCGGCGGGAGATTCGGCGTTGTGGTTCAGGCCAATGATTTGAATGATTCCTCCGGAATCCTGGAAACGCCTGAAGGAATCCAGCAATTGCTGAGCCTCAGTACCTACCGCCAACAGCGTATCTTCCGGAAGGAAGCCAAAAGTTCCCTCATAACCCTTTCCGCTCAGGTGAAGCAGGCCATCGTCTTTGGGACGGCGCAACAGCCAGGCTGAAGCCAATGCCAGCAACAGCAGCAGCATTCCTGCCCACAGATAATTCCTGTAGTTTTTCATCCTGAAAATCAAGCGCAAATATCCTAAGGATTTATGGTTCCAGCAGACATAACGCCGGGAGCCTCTGCAGATTGCCCTAAATGAGCGCTATGTGTACAAGTTCAGATGCCCAGTTCCACCTGAAAGCGCCAGATGAACGAACCTTTCTTCTTGACTCCGTTCGCTGGATTGAACTGTTCATCCCAGGTAAGGTCACTTTGGCATTTCACCCGGTGCTTGTTCAAATATTTTGAAACCCCTACCGCATATTGGCGTTGTTGAAATCCATCTTTGGTGTTCCAGATCTGTCGGTCAGGATTCAATTCAGAATAACGGGCTGCAAGTTCCCAATTGCTTTTAAAGCAGTAACTCATCTGGTGGTTCATGCCCCAGCCTGTATATACCCAGCTCAGTTCACTTCCTTTGCGGGTAATGGCTGAATCATTTCCTGCCATGATGCGGTTCAGGTATTCAGCGGAATATGCAAATCCGCGGTACTTGAACACCATATCGGCATGCAGCGCGCGAAAGCTTCGAGGCTCAAACAACAGCACGCCCAATTGTCCGCCGCGTCTGATGGCGCGTTCGTTGTGGTGCAGGGTAGCAGCCATACTCAGTTTAGGCTTGGCTTCCCGCAGCAAATCACCTTCAAAGTAATCTCCTCTGGAGCTGAACGGACCAAAAGGAAGAAATTCTACCCTTCCGGTATAAGCCAGCCCGGCATCGGAAACACTGGTATTGCTAAACTCTTTGCTGCTGGCCACGCCTCGGCCTTCGCCACTGGAAACCACAGCCTTCATAACCAATTGCGACTTCCCAATATGCGCCAGATAAGCCGCGGTGATTCCATAATCCCGATCCAGCGTGAGCGCAGCATTCACCACACTGCGGTCCACAAACTGTTGTTCACCGGATGATACCACACGTTGCCTGTTGCCGGGCAACTTACCCAAACCCATACTCAGGGTAAAGTTCCGATTCATTTTGTAGTGTATCATCGCATCGCGTAACACGTTGGGTACCAAGCTGTTGTCCCAATCCTGATCAGCGCGTGTAAACGATAATTGCAGGTTCCAGGTAAGCCTCGGATCAAGCATAAATCCATCCATACGCAAGCGCAATCTGCGCACACGCATATCAAATTCTTGCGGCGATAATGGTTGCGCTTCATCGCTGCTAAAACCAAAACGATTTTGCATCCTGAAGCGGAAATTGATGCTGAATGAACTGTCTGCCATCACCAAACCAATGCCGCTTGATGTTTGAAACTTGGGCGGCTGCATGTATTTCTGCGCATGGGCAAAACCAATTGATATGCACCAGATAGCCAGGGTGATTTTTAGGTGTTTCATCAGCTTTTGTTATGGAATTGTTCCTGTTTTGTTTCTTTTATTTTGTGCTAATGCAAATTTATCTTTACCTTAATGTTTCTCAGATAAAGTAAGTGTTTTCATTTTCACGCTTTCGTTTACAATTTCGTAACATACAACACCATAAAAAAACCCGGATTAATCCGGGTTTTATCATCAAAAATGTTGTTTAGGGCTTTAGGAGAGGTAAGCTCTGGCTATGTAATACACAATACCTGCAACCAGCGCGCTCACCGGAATGGTTAAGATCCATGCCCAAAGCAAGCTGCGTGTTACGCCCCAGCGAACAGCGCTGAGACGTTTGGTGGCGCCTACCCCAATAATAGATCCGGTAATGGTATGTGTAGTGCTCACGGGAATACCCATTTGTTCGGTCATAAACAGGGTCATGGCACCGGCTGTTTCTGCGCTCACACCTTCCAGCGGAGTTACCTTAGTGATTTTGGTACCCATGGTTTTCACAATCTTCCATCCACCGCTCAGCGTACCTAGCCCTATGGCGGTATAACAAGCCAAAGGAACCCAGTTTTTCATTTCACTGAAATCACTGATGTCGCCATTGGCAATCAAGGCTGCGCCAATGATGCCCATCACCTTCTGCGCATCATTACCGCCGTGTCCTACACTGAAGGCCGCGGAAGAAACCAACTGCAGTTTCTTAAACATGGAAGCCATTTTATAGGTGCTGGGTGTGCTCAGCTTTTCTACAACCAGATAATATACCCAGAACAGCAGCACAATGACAGCTACACCGAGTTGCAAGTAGCTGTTGTCTGCTTTATCCAACTCCTTGATAATGTCCTTCTTTGGATCAACCTTCAGGAATTTAGCAAGCCTTACTTCTTCTGCTGCGCTTAGGTGCAAAATGGTGGCCACCCGATGAATGGTGGTGTCTGCTCCGGCGGTATGATATTGACTGAGCACGGGTTTCAAACCGTCAATCACACCTTTCAGGCTGTCGTAACGGGGCTCGAGTGCTTTATTGTAAAAGGCTTCCTTTTTCAGCAAATCCAGCTTTACGGTTTTGCTAACACCATCTTTCAGTTTGCTCACCTCAAGCTCGTTCAAAGCGATGTTGGCTGCAATCAGATTGGCAACACCTTCGGCGCCAATTGAAGGATATTGATCGAGGTAGGCGGTAGATTTCTTGTGGTTCTGTTTGGCAATTTCCAGCTTGGCCAGGGTGGCGCTGTCGCCAGGATTTTTGACCAGATCCTTTTTGTATTTGTCAACCCGGAAGAATTTAGCCAGGTTCTCCTCCATCTTCTGGTATTTGAAATGCTCAAACATGAACCAGGTGCTGATGCCAGCAATGGCAATCACCGCCGTTTTGATGATGAACTTTTTCTGGATGGTAACAATGGTGATGAACATGGAAATTGCCATACCAATGAGTGGTGCGAGGAAAATGAATAAAACCGTTTTAACAATTTTCTCCATTTCCACCACCGAGCTGAACGCCACCCAGCCTTTGGTCAGAAACGCGTGGGCCAGCGCTGCTCCGGCAAAGCCACCTATCAGGGTATGCGAAGAAGAAGAAGGAATTCCATACCACCAGGTAAGCAGGTTCCAAAAAATGGCAGCCACCAGGCCTGAGAAAATCACGGGCAATGTGATGTAGCTGTCGGCAACAGTTTTGCTGATGGTGTTGGCAACGCCGTGGTCTTTGAATAAGAAAAAGGCCACGAAGTTGAAGGCAGCAGCCCAAATTACCGCCTGAAGTGGCGTCAATACTTTGGTGCTTACTACCGTAGCAATAGAGTTGGCGGCATCATGGAATCCATTGATGTAATCGAATACCAGAGCCAGGATGATGATGACAACAAGAAGTGACATATTGTGAGGTTTTCGCCCGATTAAGCGTATTTCACAATGATGGTTTCAATCACGTTGGCAGCATCTTCGCACATGTCGGTGGCCGTCTCCAGATTGCTCAACACTTCCTTCATCTTAATGACCTTGATGGCGTCTTTCTCTTCTTCAAACAGACGCGCAATAGCGGTGTCGAAAATGTCATCGGCATGGTTTTCAATGCTGTTGATGCGCACACAGGCTTCTTTGATTTTACCTGGCTTTTTCATGTTGCGCAATTCCCGCACGGCCACGTTGAGTTCAATGCTTGCCTGCAGAATTAGTTCAGATAATTTCTTGATGGAAGGCGTGAGTTCATTGATTTGATACAGATCGATGCGCTTGGCGCTGCCGTGCACATAATCAATGATGTCGTCCAGCGCGGTGTTCAGCGCATGAATGTCTTCACGGTCAAACGGGGTAATAAACGTGCTGTTGAGTTCATTGAAAATCTCGTGACAAACCGTGTCTCCGTGGTGTTCCATGCGCTCAATTTCACGAATCATCGCTTTCCTTTGCTCTGGATCATTGGTATTCACCATTTTTTCCAACAAAGTGGAAATTGCAACCAGGTTCTCGGCTGCCTTGTCAAAAAGCGGGAAGAATTTTTTCTCGCGTGGAATCAGGAACGACAGAATGTTTGCCATGATGTTAAAAGGTATTCGAAAGAACAGTTATACTTTTATCGCTCGGTTACCCCTGTGTTACCATAATGTTACGCAATGGGGGCTTTGGGCACAAAAAAAGGCCCCAGTACGGGGCCTTGAATGGTCACTGTGATAAAGAATTTTATCCTTCGATCAAACGAACCTGAACTGCGTTCGGTCCTTTGCGGCCCTGTTCAATTTCAAACGATACCCTGTCGCCTTCATTGAGCTTTCCACCGGAAAGACCGGTGATGTGAACGAAGACTTCTGTACCGGTTTCGTCTTCCTTAATGAAGCCGTACCCTTTGGTAGCGTTGAAGAATTTAACTACTCCTGTTTTCATTGTGATAATTTGGTATTGGATGATTGTATTTGGTTTGCTGTAGGTCCCTGATTTGGGAGTTTCCGGAGGGGAATTTGCCGGTTTGTGAGTTTCTCTATGCTGCGAAGATAGGTTAAATCTTCTTCTGTACAGAAAGAAATTGCGCGACCCTCGGAACCGGCTCTTCCAGTTCTTCCAATGCGGTGCACATATGTTTCTGCAACTTCAGGAATGTCGAAGTTAAAAACGTAGGCCAAACCGTCAACATCAATGCCGCGGGCTGCAATATCTGTAGCCACCAGCACACGGAGCTTCCTGTTCTTGAAACCATTCAGGGCCTTTTCGCGGGCTCCTTGTGATTTATCTCCGTGGATGGAATCGGCTGGAATTCCACTCTTGACCAAATCTTTGGCCACCCGATCGGCACCCCGTTTGGTTCTGGTGAATACCAGCGCATGTGCCACATCAAGATCGAGCAAAAGTTGCTTCAACAGATTCCGCTTGTCTTCCTTGGCTACCTTATATACTTCCTGGGTAATCAATTGTGCCGTGCTGTTCTCACGGGTTACGCTCACGCGCACCGGACGAAACAACAGTTCTTCAGACAGCTTCTTTACCTCAACAGGAACGGTAGCCGAAAAGAATCCGGTTTGTTTTTGTCGGGGCAATTTGGCCAATACCTTTTTGATGTCGTGGATGAAACCCATGTCCAGCATGCGGTCTGCTTCATCCAACACAAAATACCGAACCTGATCCAGTTGCAACAAGCCCTGATTCATCAGATCCAACAGGCGGCCGGGCGTTGCCACAAGGATATCCACACCGCGGCGCAGCATTTCTTCCTGCGGGCGCTGTGAAACCCCGCCGAAAACAACGGCGCTGCGCAGGCCCAGGTACTTACCATAATCGCGGAAGCTGTCCAAAATTTGCTGGGCCAGTTCGCGGGTGGGCGCAAGGATTAAGGCCGGAGGCTGGCCGGGTTTGCCTTTTACGCGGGCTTCACTCATCAGTTGAAGCATGGGCAATGCAAAGGCCGCTGTTTTGCCGGTGCCGGTTTGCGCACAGCCGAATAAATCTTTTCCTTCCAGCAAAGCAGGAATTGCCTGCTGCTGTATCGGTGTCGGAGTTGTATATCCGAGTTCATTGAGTGCACGCAACAATGGTTCACTCAGGTTTAGGTCTTGAAATTGGGTCATAAATGGATTGTCGGTTCCGTAGTCCGGCCGAAAAAAGAAATCAGATGAAACGGTTTTGGGGATTCAGAGACTAATTGTTGAACGGCAGGACTTTTCGTCCGCAGGCTCAAAGTTACATGTAATGTTTGGCTTTGCCTAATAATCGCAGAAAAACGCCCTTGATCGCATGCCTTTGCCCACGATGATTTTTTCAGAAAATCGCGATGCCGCCTAGTTCCCAGAGAAAAACATACCTTTACCAAAGCCGCAAGCATCACACGCACCCTTATGCCGGCTGAACCAAGCGCTTATGGGCTACCTCTTTGAAAAACTCCTTTCCGAACACACACAAAAAAATACCGAACGGGTCATGCTGCACATTGCCATCGGGAGCTTTGTGCTGCACCTGATGCTGATTCTTGCAGTCGATTTGGGCTGGATTGCGCTCAATGAGCCATCAACCCTGCTGCAAAACCCCATTGCGGCCATCTATACCCCGTTCTCATTCATCCTTATTTATGAAGTTTACCTGTTGGTTTACTACCTGCCCAGGTCGTATACCACCTACGTTGGAAAACAATATGAGATCATTGTGCTCATCATCATCCGACGCCTGTTTAAGGATTTCGCAAACCTTTCCTTCAGTACAGACTGGTTCAAAAGCCCGAATGACCTTCAATTCACTTATGACCTGCTCACTTCGCTCATCCTGTTTTTCCTGATTTACCTGTTCAACAAGCAGAATTCGCCAAGATTGGCTGCCGGCACTTATGATGCTGCCGGAATTGCTCGCTACAACAAAATCAAAAGAACCATCGCTACGGCATTGGTTCCGGTGCTGTTTCTTACCGCCATTTACTCCTTTACCGGTTGGTTGAACGTAACCTTTAACGACGCAGCTTCTGTCGATCAATTCAAAAACATCAACAACATCTTCTTCGAACAATTTTTCATGCTGCTGATCATTGTTGATGTGCTTTTGTTGCTCTTCTCCTTTTACCAAACAGATGAGTTTCATAAGGTTATTCGCAATTCGGGATTTGTGATTTCCACCATTTTGCTGCGGCTTTCCTTTGCTGCCCACGGCTTGATGAACAACCTCCTCATTCTTGCAGCCATTGCCTTCGGATTGTTGATCTTAACCATCTACAACAAGTTCCAAAAAGAACAACACGCCCGGCTTTCCGGAGATTGAACCATTGCTCAAGCTAGCCCAAACCATTTATCACCGGCTGTTGTTTTGCCTTCCATTCAGGTAATGCCAAAAATTTTCCTTTCTGCCCAATGGGAACATCTGGTGATGGCCAACTACGCCGTAGCACCCGAAACCTTGCAACCTTACCTGCCGAACGGCCTTCAACTTGATGATTTCCAGGGTACTTATTACCTGAGCCTGGTTGGCTTTATGTTTCGAAATACCAGGTTGTTCGGTTTACCTGTTCCGTTTTTTGGAAGTTTTGAAGAAATCAATCTGCGCTTTTATGTGAAGCGCCATACCGAACAAGGTTT
>JBIKKI010000104.1:0-7784 GCA_044360435.1 Bacteroidia bacterium | reverse complement strand
ACACAAATTGAACATTACGACCAGCTGGCAGCCCTCTTTGACGCCTTCAGGAGGATCAATACCATCCTGATTGATTTGTGCCGCGACATCTGGTCGTATGTGAGCATGAATTACTTCAGACAAAAAATAAAAGCAGGCGAGGTGGGTTCTTCGGCCATGCCGCATAAAGTGAATCCCATCGACTTTGAAAACGCCGAAGGAAATTTAGGCATCGCCAATGCGCTGTTCGGACACCTGAGCGAAAAGCTGCCCATCAGCAGGCTGCAGCGCGACCTTACCGACAGCACGGTACTCCGAAATATTGGCGTGCCACTGGCACACAGCCTGATTGCCTGGAACAGCATGCTCAAAGGACTGGAAAAGCTGTTGCTGAATGAAGCAGCCATACAACAGGACCTTGAAGAAAACTGGGCGGTGGTGGCCGAAGCCATTCAAACCATTCTGCGCCGTGAAGCCTATCCCAACCCTTACGAAAAACTCAAGGAACTTACGCGTACCAACGAGCGCATCAGCGAAGCAACCATTGCAGCGTTCATCGCCAATTTGGATGTATCTGAATCTGTAAAAACCGAACTGCGCTCCATTACACCTTTCAATTATACCGGCATCCGGTTCTCCTTTGAACACCCATGAACTACAGGAAACTGTTCCTGAAAAGTAGCCTGATTTTCGGAATGGTACTCGGAGTGCTGTTCCTGTGCTACGCCATATTCAGGGGCAGTTTACTGGAACTGGCTGTTGAAAAAGCGCAAAGAAAACTGCTGCGTGATTACGGTTTGAACCTGCAGGTGGGCAATGCTTCCTTCACCGGAATGTTTGCTGTTCAAATGGATCAGATTTCCATCATACCGGATGGAAACGACACCCTGCTGAACATCGATACTGCTGCATTCAGCCTGAGGTTGCTCCCCCTGCTCACCGGAAAAGTGCAACTCAAAAGCCTGCATTTGGGCGGGCCGAATCTTCGCATTTTCAACGAACCCGAGCGCTGTAACTGGTGCGCCATCAAAAGGCCCAAAAATCAAAGCAGCTCCAAGAAATCCGCAGCAGAAATCGTATTTCGGCTCATTGAATCAACACTCAATCAGATTCCACAAGCCGTGGTAGTGAATCGCGCAAGGGCTTTGTACAGCGACAGCTCTGGTGCTGTTCAGCTGCAGGTGCCGCATTTCCTGCTGGAGCATCAGGCATTTAGAACCACCTTCAGCACCAGCAGCAACCGAGGCATTCAGGACTGGCAGGCCGATGGAACACTGGACCCGGGCGCGCTCACAGGCACCTTTCGCCTGTCTGCCCTGAACAACAACCAAAGAACAGGACCCAAACTTTCCAACTGGTTTGGCATCAATGCAGGCTGGAACATGCTGCGTGCTTCCTTCAGCAAGATTCGTTTCGAAGAGGAAACCTTGTATATGAATCTGGAAGGCGGCATCGAACAACTATCGGTGCAACATGAACGGATCAGCGATTCTGTTGTCGTAATTCCCAGCGCTAAAGCCAACTTGGTGATTCGTTTGGGAAGAAATCAGGTAGAGCTGGACTCTGCTTCTACCGGAAGCATCGACAAATTGAAGTGGAACATGTATGCGCGGTATGCCTGGCAGCCAGAACGCGACTATACCCTTGCCCTGAATATTCCCTGGACACCCGCGCAGGATTTCCTGGGTAGTCTGCCGGCAGCGCTGTTCGCCAACTTATCCGGCATACGTGCTGAAGGCAATATGCGCTATAGATTCAGGATGCATATCAACGACAAAAATCCGGACGCCGCCACCCTGTATAGCGCCATGGAAGAGCAAAACTTGCACATCAGCCGCTTTGGTGCTGCCAAGCTGCAGGACCTGCACCTTCCCTTTTCCTATTACTTTTTCCTGAATGGGAACCTGCAGCGCAGCGTGTATGTAGGGCCTGAGAATGGCAATTTCCGAAGGCTGGATCAAATAGCACCCGAACTCCGTAATGCCGTGCTTACCGGTGAAGATCCCAATTTCTACTACCATAAAGGATTTGAACCGGAAGCCTTGCGCGGTGCACTCATTGCCAACTACAAAGCCGGTCGTTTCCGCAGAGGCGGTTCCACCATCACCATGCAATTGGTGAAAAACCTGTTTCTGAGCCGCAGGAAAACGCTGGCACGCAAACTTGAAGAGGTGCTTTTGGTATGGCTGCTGGAAAATCATACCAACATCAACAAAAATCGCCTGTTCGAAATCTACCTCAACATCATTGAATGGGGCCCGGGCATCATAGGAGCCAATGAGGCTGCACAGTTTTACTTTGCCAAGGATGCCTCCGCGCTGAACGCGCTCGAAAGTGCATACCTGGCCGCCATTGTGCCCAGTCCGAGAAGATTCGCCGGATGGTTCGATGCAAAAGGAAAGCTGACGCGTAATGACCTGCACTTCAGGGTCATCCGTCAGGTGATGCAAAACAAGGGCATGGCACCTGCCGACACATCCAGCCAGGTTCCGTCCCTGTATTTACGCGGCAGGGCGATAAACCTGCTTAGAAAAGATACCACCATCAATACCAACAATTCCACAGAACCATGGACAGAGTAATTCATATAGGAGATAAAGTTCGATTCCTCAACGAGAACCTCGCAGGAACAGTAAGTTCACTGCACCGCGACGGGATGGTTGGTGTAACCATTGAAGATGGGTTTGAGCTGCAGGTGCTGGCCCGAGAACTGGTAGTTACGGAAGCCCTGGTCACACAGGCTGCTGAAAAACCCAAAACCGAAAAACCCAAAGCGCCTCAGGAACTCAACAAAGGCGTTTTCCTTTTGGCCTACCGCGATGAAAAGCAACATTGGCAACTGAGCCTGATTAACCGCACAGGCACTGCCATGTTTTTTGCCTTCTACCGGCGCACGCCTGCAGCTACTGAACTGCTGGCGCACGGTGAACTGAAAGACGGACAAGAACAGGCCGTTGCCTCCATGGGACAGGCACTCCCCGATAAATGGGGAACCTGGTGCCTGCAATTTCTGCCCATCCGTCAATTTCCGGGCAATATTCCAGCAATGGAACAATGCTGGCGCAGTTTTACCCAGGGCGATTTTCAACATACGCCCTACCGAAACAACGGACAACCCCTGTTTGCCTTCAAAATGGAAGTGGGGAATCCGGAACCTGATACTGCCAGCAAAGAGCCCACAACCGCACCAACAGCAGCCAAAACTTTTGCACCTGTGAATTTCAGCAGACCTGAAGAAGAAATTGACCTGCATGCCGAAGCGCTGGAACTGGATGCTGCATTACCCGGCGACATCATCCTCAAGAAACAAATGGAAGCCTTCCAGCGACATCTGGAACTGGCCATAGCCTACAAGTTGAACCGCATTACCGCCATTCATGGTGTGGGCAATGGGGTACTTAAAAATCTCATCATCCTTCAACTGAAAGGCCATCCGGGCGTGCGCACCTGGGAACATGCCGACGCACGTGATTACGGTCAAGGAGCCCTGCGCATCATGCTGAAACACCAAAGCTCATGAAGAACTTCATTTTGCCATTGCTGCTCCTACTTGCAGGATTCATAAACGCACAAACCTACACTCCGGCAGATACCATCAGGTCCAAAGACACCATTTGCTTTGCTGCCGTTGGCGATTTAATGCTGGGCACCAATTACCCGGGTCCGGAATACCTGCCGCCTGCCGATGGCGCTGAGCTGCTGAAGCCTGTTATGCCCTGGCTGAAATCGGCTGATGTGGCTTTTGGCAACGTGGAAGGAACCATTTTCAAAGGCCCGGGAACCGTTAAGAACTGTCAGGATCCTACCAAATGCTATGCGTTCAGAAGTCCGGAGCATTATGCCAGGCACTTTAAAACAGCCGGCTTCGACCTGCTCAGCATGGCCAACAACCACATGGGCGATTTTGGCGATGAAGGCCGCCGGGCTACCCTGCGAAACATCGAAAATCAAGGTATAGCGGCATCTGGCCTGCTGATTAAACCTCTCTGCAGCATCACCCGCAAAGGAAAACGCATTGGCTTGCTGGCCTTTGCACCTAATTCCGGTTGTCTGAACATCAACGATTGGACTAACGCTGAAAATCTGGTGAAACGCTACCGCGACAGCGTGGATATTCTGGTGGTTTCATTCCACGGAGGCGCAGAAGGCAGCAACCACAGGCATGTTCCCAAACAAAAAGAAATGTTTCTGGGCGAAAACCGCGGCGATGTGTACGGGTTTGCGCATAAAATGGTAGATGCCGGTGCAGACTTGATTCTGGGACATGGTCCGCATGTTACCCGTGGCGTGGAAGTGTACAAAAACCGCTTCATCAGCTACAGCATGGGCAACTTCTGCACCTACAGCCGTTTCAACCTGAAAGGCGTGAATGGGATGGCACCCTTGTTCCGGATCTACACCGATGCAAAGGGTAATTTCCTGCATGCCGATGTGGTTCCTACCCGCCAATTCGGCGAAGGCGGACCGGTTTTAGATCCAACAGGTGCTGTGATTCAGGAAATCAAAACACTGACTGAGACTGATTTCTCAGGTGGCGGAATCAGATGGGAATCGGAATTCCGCCTTGCTCCTGTGGTTAAAACTCAACGTAATCCCTAGTCCTGTTGCGACTGTAGCTTTTTTTCTGGTTGAATTGCTGCTCCGCCAGCTCCTGCAGTTTTTTCCTGGACAATTTCTTCCCTGCCTTCGGGAAATTCCGGAAGCGAGTGATATCCTCAGACCTGCCGTCCAGCCTGATGTTGTGCTGTTCTTTGCGCAACAGCATCCCTTGATTATACACTGCTTCGGTGAAGTCCAACTCATTGGCAAGGTCATTCATGCGCCAGCTTTCAGCCGCATCGAAACACTGGTTATCCAGGTAATTTACGCCTTCCAGATCGCCGCTCAGCCATCGACCGTGCTTCAGTCCTAGTTGGTATTTGCCTGCCTCCGTTAAAGTTTTTCCGGGGGTGAAGAAGAACCAAACGCTGTCGCGCAGGCCCTTGTTCATGAATCCGGTGAACTGCTTCGCTCCGGTGGTATGGAAATCATAAACTGCTCCGCTGTAATTACGCAGGGTTTGTGTTCCGCTGCTGTCGTAAAATGCAGTGTAGAAAATATCTTCAAAAGCGAGATCCGTTTCTGTAGCACAGGAGTAGCTGAAGGTTTCGTCCAGCACATAACCTTCATACATCAGGATTCCACTTCCGGGGCGATAGCCGCGGATGCGCCCTTTGAACCGAAGACTATCGCTTAAACCCGCTGGATGCACAATCACACCGGGTGTGTATTCCACTTCCTTCATCTTCTGCCCTGCTTCGTTCCAATAGGTCCACCAGCCGGTTTTTTGTTGCCCGCGCACCTGTCCCTGCTGGCTTTTTTGTCCGTTTTGGTAATAATACGTGTAGGTCGCGGTCCAAAAAGGTTTCAAACTGAGGAGGTGTTCCCTGCCACGCCAGGTAATCGCTCCATCTTCAAAAGAAAGAACCTCGGATTCATAAACTGTGTGGTGGTCCATATACCGCCCTGAACCAAGGTATTCTGAAGTCAGTTCTTTTTGTGTGGAAAGTTGAAATCCACCGTGATCCTCTGGTTCGATTTCCAGCAGTTGCACAGAATCTTCAGCCTTGAAGCTGACTTCCGCCTTCACCCCGCCTTCATCAAACCAAAAACGTGCGACGCCGTTTGCAAAGCCATCCTTAAACTGAACCTCGGAGGCAGGGGCTTTGCGGGTTACCGGCATCATCATGGTCATGGAAATTTCCGCTTCGTTTACAACATCGGAGGACTCCTGAACGTGGTTGTATGATCGGTATGTTCCGTGCACCCGACCTTCCTTCAAGGGCAAAGAGTCAAGGATCAATCCGTTGCTGATGTCGGTGACGAGTAAATGTACGTCAGGCCTACCCGCCCGCATGATAAAATGGAGCTTGTTTATTGAACGAAAATCCAAGTTCAGGTTTTGGACACCATCCGGCCGGCCAAGCACGTAGTTCAACTGTTCCTTGCCTATCGGTTTTAATGGATCCTGATATAATCCTGTCCTTAATCCTTGCTCGTAGTTATTACTGAATTCAATCGACTCCGCCTTCTTCCCGTATTGCCATTGGAAGTTCTCGCTGCCGTGCTTCATACCCGTTGAATAAATGGTATTGATGCTGCGCTGCAAGCGTTTCAGTTCCATCGAGGCATTGCCCTGCAATATACCGGCCTGCCAATTTGTGCTGATGCTGATGAAATCACGTATGCGCTTTCCGCGGAAGCGCCACCTGCGGTTTTCCTGCAGATGATATGCGGTCAGAAAATCCACGCCGCCTCTTGCCCTCGTGCGGATGACCGTGTCATAGACATTCATCCACGGCCTTTTGATACGTTCCAGATTGAATTTATGGAATCCATCAATTTTGGCACTGTTGCCATAGGGGAAACGCCTTTTGCGTAAACGGAGGCTCCAGTTTCCGTTGAAGGGCTGACCATTCAGGTACAGTTTACTCTCGACTTTATCCGGGAAACCATCGTTTAACTGCTCATACAAGAAATAATCTGTCAGGTCATACGTAGCGGCATCTTCGTTGCCCCGCTGTTCCGGTGCTGCCGGGCGCATGGTGGCCTGAACCACAAAGCTCATCGGCATCTCGTGCAGGTTGGAAGTTTGGGTGAGCAGCAAATCACCGCTGGCGCTGCAGGAAATACTGCTTTTCCATACAGGCCTAGAGCTTTTGGGGTTGCCACCTGAACCCCGGCGGTCAAAAAGGATATACGTGGTATCTGCCGCGTACACTTCCCGCTTCAGGTATTCAAAATACACCTTCCCGTTTTTGTCGCGCGTAACCGTGGAGTCAAGGTTCACCACCACCGGCACTTCCTGCTTCAGGATGTAGCGGTAATAATCTGCGCTGCGGTCTTCTTCAAACTCTACAGCTCCCTTGGGGCTTGCACGCGTTTCTGTGGTTTTGCTGTACAGCGTGGTCATCCCGAAATCCCGGATGGCATAATACGCTTCCGTCACCACCTGCCCTTGTTCTTCCACCAGCAGGTGAAAGAGGTTGCCGATATTGGTATCTAAATACAGGTGACGATTGGTGACCAGCGCCTGCCGGGGTTTACTTCCGTTGCGACCCGGGATTTCGGTTGGGCGTTTGGTACAGCTTTCAATCCTGCGGTGTTCACCAAGAAACATCCCGGAATGTTGAAGTTCATTGTTGTACCATTCCCGGCTTACATAACGATCATGGAGCTCACGCGCACTGCCATTAATGCTCAGGCGACATCCATCGGCAAAGATGAACCAATCCAGCCTAGCCCAACTGCGCGCGTTGAAATACCAATACCCGGAATCCTGATAACCCTCTATTACCGAATCCAGAAACTGGGTCTCTTCTCTCTGTTTTCCACGAACAGAAACCTGGATAGGCGTTTTGCGGCCATATTCCCACCAAACCTTGTTGGATGCAGCCACGTCGTGCTTGCTCTGAAAGGTGGTATCCCAGGCCCAGCCATGCAATTCATTGTCTTTATAAGTATAGTATTGCCTTCTTACACCCTGAGCCGAGAAGTACTCATACACACCGCTGCGCTTTCCTGCCTCATATACTCCGCGTTCGCGCAGATTTCCCATTGGGTCAAATACTTCCACCGGGCCATTGGGCAAATCCTCGTGAAACCTGATGCGCGTGGTCTTTTCCGCCAGCCCATAATGATTGATATCGTAATAAGTCCAGAGTCCTTCTTTCTTATCGTTTTCGTAATTCCCTTCCCAAAAGACAACCGCTGAACCATCTTTCATCGTGTTTTGAGTATAAAACCTTGCAAGTCCTTCCTTGCGG
>JBIKKI010000019.1:0-24879 GCA_044360435.1 Bacteroidia bacterium | reverse complement strand
CCGGCAGGCGGCTCCGAAAACTCAAGGCCCGGGCAACCCGGGAATCCCGCTCCGGCAGAACAGCGTCAGGCGCCGACACGCCCGACTATGAACGGCATCGGCGGTTAAGCATCATACCGATACACACGCAAACAAAGCCCTTTGGAAATCTGGAGGGCTTTGTTATTATTGTACATAGTTCATTGTTTTTTTAGCTTTTTATGGTTTACTTGTTATGGAATCTATTTATAAACGTCTTTGTAAGGAGTGTGGCCGCGCTTTTCATGGCCGTTCGGATAAATTGTTTTGTGATGATGGCTGCCGCAATCAGTTTCACAACCGGCAAAACTGCGATGCCAATAACTACGTCAGGAATGTAAACAACATCCTGCGGCGCAACCGAAGAATTCTGGATCGACTGTATCGGGATGGGCAGACTTCCATTGAACGCGGCGAGTTGCAGGCCAATGGATTCGATTTTGCATACCATACCCGTATTGAAAGTATCGTTGCAGACAAGCAGGTATATTATTGCTACGAGTACAGATATACCATTTCAAACTCGGACGTGGTAGCCATCAACGGTAAAACACCGGGAGGTGGTTCTTAAGATTCAGTTCAGTAAGAACGGCACTTCCAACCGAAACTCAGGGATTTTCACCTCGAAACTGGTGGCGAGTTCCTTGTTTTCAAAGATGTAAAAACCGCCCATGATGCCATAGGCAGATGCCAGTTTGCATCCTGAAACATATTGATATGAAGATCCCGGAAGCAGCACAGGTTGCTTGCCAACCACGCCATCCCCAATGACGATTCGGGTATGGCCGTTCCATTCACGGATTTCCCACTTGCGGCTGAGCAATTGTACCGTATCGGAACTGCGGTTTTCTATGGTTACTTCGTAGGCCCAGATGTATTGATCTGCAAACGGAGTACTCTCCAATTCACGGTAAATGACCCGAACGGCAACCGATATGTCCCTGGTGAGGGCGAAATTCACCCTCAAATAACAAACTCAAACCATAAGGGTTTTCAGAATTTACTCTTCCTCGGCATCGGCATTGCGCGAACCGGTATCTGATTCCTCCTCTTCGTCAGATCCACCCTCTTCTTCCTCTAAGTCCTTTTCATTCGGTTTAATCATCTCATCCATTTCCGCCTCCGTCAGGATTTGTTTCATCTGCGCACTGATTTTCACCAGATAGATGGTGTCATCGGTTTCCAGACGCACGGCAGAGATGATTTCACCTTTTGAATTCGGGAACTTTGTGTAATGGCCGTTGAACCCTGTTGGATATTGTTCATCCAGCAGCGCAAGCATCTCGTCTGTGAGATTCTTGTAGTCAATCACCATTCTTTTCTTCTCCTGTTTCGACATGCAGTGCCTTGCCTATTTATGCTGTCAAAATTATTGCCTTCACCCTTGGGTTGTCAAGTGTTTTTTTAGATTTCCTTCCGGGCAGTGCATTCGCTGATTCGAAGCCACAAAAGTTGCTTGATTCTGCGCTCGGCAACTTTGTCGTAACGCAACATCTCAAACCTGAAACGCAGCAGCATATGTCCTTTGGCAAACTCCTCGGCACGCAGTTGTGTGGTTCCTTCTTTAATCAGTGGCTCACCGCTGATGGCATGCAGCAGGCGGGCCTCCAATTGGTCGAGTGGCATGATTTGTCCGCTGTCCAGCTCGAATTCCAAACTCACAAAGCGTCCCGGATTTTTGCTGTAATTCACTGTGCTTACCTGCAATACCAGGTTGTTGGGAATGATGACCAAATCATCATCATCGTCCAAAAGCTGAACATTAAGCAGGTTGATGTTCTGAATTTTGCCTTTATGCTGGCCGATGCGCACCCAATCACCAATACTGTAGGTGTCACTGAACATCAGAATCATCCCATTCAGCGCATTGCTTACATAATCTTTGAAAATAAGGGCCAGGGCCGCGGCAAAAATGGTAAGCGATGTAAAAAACTCCCTGATGCTGATATGCATGAGTTTCAGGATGCCGAAAAACAACAGCAGTCCGCCAATGATCAGGCTGAGTTGATTGATGGTAACCACGAAATTATCGCGGTTCTTGTTCCCCTTTCGGCGGTAGTACAGATGCAGTACCGCCCTGCGCGCCAGTAAAATCAACAGCAGTGTAGCCAGCAATACGCCAATTTCAATGGCACGTTGCGGAATATGAAACTGTGTTGCACCCATGATGCGAATTTACAGGCAAGCTGCTGCAAATTTGTGCCGATGTTGGGCGGTGTCATGGAGTTGGTACTTGGCGGGCAGCAATTGCTGCTGTCGGGTATGAAATGCGTATTCCGTCCTGCCACAAGAACTTTGTTCCTTGCCGACCTGCATCTGGGTAAAGCTGCTCATTTCCGAAAACATGCCTTGCCTTTGCCGCAAATGGCACATAAACGCGATTACCACAACCTGCAGCAGCTACTTGCACATTTTGAACCGCTACAGGTGGTGTTTTTGGGTGACCTGTTTCACAGTACATACAACCAATCCTGGAAGGAGGCTGCATTGTTTTTTCAATCTTTCCCCCAAGTGCATTGGCTTCTGGTGCCTGGCAACCACGACGTCCTGGATAAACAGCATTACCTCGACGCCGGCTTGACTTGTATTGCAGAGGGAACGAACATGGATGGCCTGAGCTTATTTCACCATCCGCCATTGCCAGAAGAAACTGCGCATATTCCCGGCATCTGTGGACACCTGCATCCGGGTTATGCCTTGCGCAGTAAAGCGCGCGACAGGATGGTACTTCCCTGCTTTTACCTTCGGCAGAACTTGCTGATCCTACCAGCCTTTGGAGCGCTCACCGGTTTACATCCCTGCCTAAAACAAGATGAACGGGAACGCGTAATTGGGATCAGCGGAACTTCTTTGATGGAGCTTTAACCTCTTCCAGGTGTATTGTACGGATGACACCTGCAGTCATGGCATCCAGCACTTTGGTTTGTAATACTTCATGTTCTTTCAGCTGAACCAGATTGCGGTCCAGGAACACCAGGTCGGCCTGATATCCGGGCGCAATCTTTCCGCCACGCACCTTTAAATCCGAAGCTTGCCAGGCCCATTGGGTCATGCCTTTGATACACGCATCCGGGCTCAATGCTTCTTCCCTGCGAAAATGCTGCACACTTCCGTCGGCGCTGTTTCTGAAAACCGCCGCCAGATAAGTCGCGAGCGGATTGACCTGTTCAACGGGAAAATCAGTGCCCAATGCGATGGTTCCAGCTGTTTGAAGCAAGGTGCGGTAGGCATAGGCGCCGTGCATGCGGTGGGTGCACAAACGGTCTTCAGCCCATGGCGCATCGCTGGTAGCATGCGTTGGCTGCACCGACGGTATGATGCCGGTATGCTGAAACAGATGTAAGTCGTGCGGGTCCACAACCTGAGCATGTTCCACACGCCAGCGCGCGCCTGCAGGCATGTGTTTCGCCATGGTATGCAGCGCCAGTTTGTTGGCGGAGTCACCGATGGCGTGCACACAAATACGCAGCCCCATGGACGCGGCCCTTTGACACGCCAAGGCAAACGAATCAGGCCGAACCAACAACAAGCCACGATGACCGCGGCGGTCGCAATAATCGTCCTTCATACAGGCGCCACGAGAGCCCAATGCCCCATCCAGGTAGTACTTCACAGATCCGCTGGCCAGCCATGGGCTTGAAAAGCCGCCTTGCTGAAAGTGCCTGAAATTAGCTTCCTCGGGTGCCATCATGGCATCAATACGGATGGGCAGGCGACCGGCACGCTGCAAGGAATCGATCAAAAAAATCACATCATAGGGCAAACCCGCATCCGATAAAGCCGTAACACCCTGCTCAAGCACCATACCTGCGGCGAGTTCCAGTGCCAGAATTTGCCGCTGTCGGGAAGGTGCCGGAACAGCTTCTGAAACAACCGCACAGGCCTGATCAATCAATACACCGGTATAGCGTCCCTTGTGCTTCAAGACCTCTCCTCCTTCGATTGGAACATCCGGATCAAAATCTGCTGCGCGTCGGGCGGCATCATTAATCAGCAGCGCATGACCATCTACACGTTTCAGCACCACCGGCCGGTTCGGGAACATCGAATCGAGCATGGCCCTGTCGGGGAATTCCTTATTCAACCAGTCGTTTTGATCCCAGCCACGGCCAATAATCCAGCCATCAGGGTTCAATCTGGCATAAAAGGCCACGCGGTCGCAAACTTCCCGGAAACTTGCCGTTCCCCGCAGGTCGCATTCGGTAAGTCCAAGTCCGTAGTAATAAAAATGCGCATGCGCATCCATAAACCCGGGATAAATCCAGGTGTTTTTCCGCTGCTCAACGCGGGCATTTGGAAACAGCTTCTTGCCCTGGGCAAAGCTTCCCACAAAAGCGATGGTATCGGCCTGAACCAACAGTGCATTTCCACCGCCGTACACGCCGTTCACTTTATACAGAACGCCCTGTGCCGGCATCGATTTAGTGATGAACATCACCGCGGCAAGAAGCAGGAGGCGCCCCGGAAAGCGCAAAACAGAACCGGTTCTTAAAGCCAATCCCTTCATAATCCGGACAAATTTCAGAATTTAGCAGTCTGAAAACAGAACTTATGAACCGAAAAGTAATAATTGGCCTCGGCGTATTGCTGCTGGCGGCTGCCGGATATGGTGCTTATCTTTATTTTAAGAAGGCTGAACGCGTGATGAGCGGGCAAGCTGCATACATCATGACCACCTCGCAACTGCTCTCGGCTTTTGAACAAAACGAAGACAGTGCCAACAAGAAATACCTCAATCAAATTATTGAAGTTACCGGAACCATTGAATCCATCAGTCCAGATAGTCTGGGAACAAATATTTTATTGGGGACCGACAATCCTATGGCCGGCGTGAACTGCAGATTTGACAAGGAAGTTTCTGAGAAAATAAAAAATCTTAAAGCCAACGACAGCATTAAACTCAAAGGACAGTGCACCGGTTTCAATCTGGATGTTAACCTTTCACGTTGCGACTTGTTGAAATGAACAATCGGCAAACTTTTTGTATTTCATGTAGTGTATGAAAAATTTCTTATTCAAGGCAGCAGCACTGAACATCGGTGCAGCGTTGTTGATGGCCTTGGCACCATCCGGCAACTTATATTTCACCCGAAATGGCCATGTTGGCTTCCTGAGCAGCACTCCGTTGGAAGACATCAAAGGCGACAACAATCAGGTTGTTTCTATTTTGGATGTAAGCAGCGGAGCCATTGAATTCAGCATCCTGATCAATGCATTCCAGTTTGACAAAGCCAAATTACAGGAACACTTCAACGAAAATTACATGGAAAGCACCAAGTTCCCCAAGGCAACGTATAAAGGCACCATCAGCAATCTGGCTGATGTTAAATTTGGAACTGCCGGCACCTACAAAACGAAGGTGAATGGCAAAATGACCATACACGGAGTTACCAAAGACCTGGCCACGGAAGGAACCATTGAGGTAAAAGGAACCCAACTGTTGGTAAGGAGTAATTTCACAGTAAACCCCGAGGATTACCAGATTAAGATCCCGGATGCCGTAAAAGACAAGATTGCCAAATCCATCAAGGTTTCAGTAGATTGCACACTGAATCCCAAACCATGATCAACAAACAGGTATTCATAAAAAAGGCAGGTGCAGCAGCACTTGCCTTTTTCTTTGGTGCGCTTTCCTTAAGCGCCCAGGATGACCTGCTCAGCCTTCTGGATTCGACATCGGAAGCAAGCGGAGTCCCTGTTACGGCGAGTTTCAAATCATCCAGAATCATCAACAACCAAAGTCTGGAAATCACGGATGCCGGAACCATGGACATCAAAATCCAGCACCGTTTCGGTACGTTCAATTCGGGCGCGTATAACTTCTGGGGACTAGACGCAGCAACCATACGCATTGGCGCAGAAATAGGAACCGGCTATGGCACCATGATTGGATTCGGGCGCAGCTCTGTCGGCAAAACCATCGACGCTTACGCCAAGTGGAAGTTCATGAAACAAACCACCGACGATAAAAAGCCAATCAGCGCATTGGTTTTTGTTTCGGCTGCGCGACGCGGAGACCAGTTTCCAGGCTTGACCGTGCTTCCGGAAGAGCGTATTTCTTATGTGGGCCAGATCATTGTAGGACGCAAGTTCTCTGATGCCTTCAGCCTTCAGATCATGCCCACCTGGGTACAGCACGGGCGCAGTTTTGAAGGTGGCGCCACAACCCTTACCGGAATTGGATTTGGCTTCAGACAAAAATTAACGCCAAGAACCAGTGTGAACGCGGAGTACGTGTATTTCCCATCCGCACAACTTCCACCGGGCAACAGCAATCCGCTGTCCATTGGCCTGGATATAGAAACCGGCGGCCATGTATTTCAAATTCATGTGACCAACAGCGCGGGCATGACCGACAAAAGTTTCCTCACCGAAACCAGCGGCAATTTGTTTCGCGGTGATATTCGTCCGGGATTCAACATCACCCGGGTGTTCAACATCTATTAAGTTTCATAAATCACTTCTGGGCAAAACGGTAGAATACCAACCCGATCAGTGAAAACACCAGGTTGGGCATCCACACAGCCAACAGTGGATGCATGAGGTTGGTGGCGCCCATGGAAATGAAGTATTTGCTGAGGAAGAGGTAAAATATCAGCACAAAAATGCCAATGGCCAAATGCAGCCCTAAGCCGCCGCGCACCCTTCTTCCCGCCACACAAACACCGATGAATGCCAGGATAAACGTTGAAAAAGGTGTGGCATAGCGCCGGTACAATTCTGTTTCAAAAAAGGCGATGCCTTCAGCGCCGCGGGTGCGTTCTGCGGTGATGAAATCACGCAATTCACGCATATTCAGGGATTGCACATCTTCAGGTCGGAAGAAAAAATCTTTCGGGTTGAACACCAGCGCCGTGTCCAAGGTGGGCAGAATACGCACCTCCTGGCTGCCGTCAGGATGAAACTCCCGGACTTTGACCCGTTCCAGCGTCCACTTCCCTTTCAGCTTGTTGAAGCGGATGTTTTGTGCGAAGGTGATGCTTTTCAGTTGCACACCCTGAAATTGTTCCAGCGAAACACCACCTCCGGTGCTGTCGTTGTTGTTGAAATATTCCATATACAGCAACAAGCCGGGCTTGAGCTGACGGTAAATGGTTCCTTTAAAATTGCTCCAATAACCACGTGTATAGCGGTTTTCAAAGGCAACCCGCTGCTTGTCGGCACGCGGAATTACCCATGCGTTCAGGTAATAGCTCATGTAGGCGAGCAGGGCTGCTGCCAGCATGTAGGGAAGCAATATCCTTCGAAAGCTGATACCCGCGGCCAGCATGGAGATGAACTCACTGCGCATGGCCAGCCTGCTGGTGAAATAAATCACCGCCACAAAGATGAATACCGGCGAAAAGGTGTTCAGGAAATACGGAATGTAGTTCAGATAATAATCGAACACGATGGCGCGCACGGGGGCATTTTTCTCCAGAAAATCATCCAGTTTTTCCCCGATGTCGAACAACATGATGATGACCACAAACAGGAAAAGCGTAACCAGGAAGGTGGAAAGAAACTTGCGGATGATGTAGATGTCGAGCTTTTTCAGCAGCCGTGGCTTCATAGCTTTTGCATCAGGTGTTGCACCATTTGATTCTTCCACGTATGGAAGGTTCCGGCCATAATCTGACTGCGGGCCTGTCGCATCAGCCAAAGGTACAGCCTCAGGTTTTGCATGCTGGCGATGATGGGACCGAGCATTTCTCCGGAAACAAACAAGTGCCGCACGTAGGCTTTAGAGTATTCTGGACTGAGCCAGGAATCCAGCGGACTGAAATCATGCTCCCATTTTTTATTTCTGATGTTGATGATGCCGTTGCTGGTGAACACCATCCCGTTACGGCCATTGCGTGTGGGCATCACACAATCGAACATGTCGATGCCGCGGGCAATGCCTTCAAGCAGGTTGGCCGGCGTGCCAACGCCCATGAGGTAACGTGGTTTATCGTAAGGCAGGATGGCACAAACTTCTTCGGTCATGGCATACATTTCTTCTGCCGGTTCGCCCACGCTCAGCCCGCCAATGGCATAAAGCGGCGCTTCAAATTCCTGCACCCTGGCTGCACTTTCCTTGCGCAAATCGTGGTATGTGCTGCCCTGAACGATTGGAATCAGGGCCTGCTCCACACCGTAAAGCGGCTCCGTTTCCTGCATGCGCTGCATGCAGCGGGCCAGCCAGCGGTGGGTCAGCTCCATGGAATTTTTCGCATAGCGATAATCGCAGGGATAAGGCGTGCATTCATCAAAAGCCATGATGAAATCCGCGCCAATGGCGCGTTGGATGTCCACCACACCTTCAGGCGTAAACCAATGTGTTGAGCCGTCGATATGGCTGCGGAACCGAACGCCTTCTTCCGTGAGCTTGCGCATGGCACCCAGAGAATACACCTGATAGCCGCCACTGTCGGTAAGCACGGGCCTGTTCCAGTTCATGAATTTGTGGAGGCCGCCAGCTTGTTTCAGCACCTCTGTGCCGGGGCGCAGATACAAATGATACGTGTTGGCCAATATGATCGGCGCATTCAGGTCGTCGGTCAAAAACTGCCGATGCAGGCCTTTTACAGTGCCGGCGGTTCCCACCGGCATGAAGATTGGTGTGGGAATGGCTCCGCGTGAAGTATGAATAACGCCTGCACGGGCATGCGTCCAAGGGTCTTTATGTTGTAAGGTGAAATGCAAATCCGTGTGCTTCAGTATTCAAACAGCAGGGAAAGTTGAAAAATTCTGGGGTTCATGGCGTTGAGCGACCCTGAATAAATGCTGCCCGGAACTTTTACCAGCGCATTGTTCAGCGAATTGCTCATCTTTAGTTCCAGCCCGAACATCACATATTCCAGGTGAAACTCCACGCCTGAACCAAACTCGTAGTAATACACGTTTTTCTTGCTGGCCACGATGGGTTTCACCGGATTCAGGTCGGCGTCTTCATTCGATTGAAAATCATGGGTCCAGCGCGCGCCGCCCAGCACGTAAAAGCGCGTATTCTTGTGGCGGTCGCTTTTGTACTTGAACCCTACCGGAATGTCGAAACTCACTGTTTCCAGCTTGATGTCGTCCTTGCGGTCGTTGAACTGGAACTGCATGTTTCGCTGCAGCAGGTGCAACATGGCAAGCGTACGAAATTCCAGATGTTCGCTGAGGCGAAAGGCCAGCACACCTCCAAATCCAACGCCTGGGAACCCCTGATTGGTAATGGAATACAGGGAATCGGTGGTTTGGTAAAAAGAAGGTGAAAAGGTGGTTTTCATCTTGGCCTGGCACATGGCGATGGAAATCCCGAAGTGCATGGGTTTATATTCCCGAGTGGGGTCAACTTCCTGCGCCTGCGCAGCAAAGCCAAAAATCAGGGCGATGGTGGTGGTGATGAACCTCAACGTGTTCCGCTGTAAAGGGTACAAATTCCAAATGTTAACGGTCTGGCCTTGGCATTCCGTATGCCTGCCTCTTCCATGATGCGGAGAAAATCCTTCCCATCAGGAAACACCTTCACCGATTCAGGAAGATAGCGATAGGCATTATTGCTGCCGGAAATAAGCCGGCCCAGGGCTGGCAATATTTTCCCGAAATAAAACCAGTAGAGGGCTTTGAACACCGGATTCCTGGGTCTGGAAAACTCAAGCACCAGCAAGGTTCCGCCAGGGCGAAGCACGCGACCCATTTCTGCAATGCCACGCGAAAGGTGTTCAAAATTGCGCACCCCAAAACAAACGGTACAGGCATCGAAACTGGCATCCGGGAAGGGCAACTGCTCGGAATCGGCCTGTTGCAGTTTGATTTTTTGGTTGAGGGTTTTCCGGTCTATTTTATGTTGGCCAAAGGACAACATACCGGCTGAAATATCTACGCCGGTGATGTGGCTTACCTGAGGCAGGGCAGCCAGCTCGATGGCCATATCCGCGGTTCCGGTAGCCACATCAAGCACGGTGCGGGCACCGGCATCGGCAATGGCTTTCTTCACCTTTTTCCGCCAGCTGATGTCAATCCCGAACGACAACATTCGGTTCAGCAGGTCGTAACGACCGGAAATGGCATCGAACATATGTTCTACCTGCTCCTTTTTTGAAGCTTCTTCCTGGGGATTGGGTTTAACGGTGCGCAAAATGAGCCGCAAATATAAGTAGCCCTGCACCTGTAAATAATTCCTGCCGCTGTCGGAACTTTGCGGCATGTCCGGAACTACCCTGCACGCACGTTTCATTGGATCCTGGCCTGAAGTAGGCAAAATGCCGGAAGGGAAAATGCCTGAATTTGCCTTCATCGGCAGAAGCAATGTGGGAAAATCTTCGCTGATTAACATGCTTTGCGGACGAAAAAACCTTGCACACACTTCGGCGAACCCTGGAAAAACGCAAACCATTAACCTGTTTGACATCAACTCCAGCTGGAACATCGCTGATTTACCGGGCTACGGATATGCACGTGTGTCCAAGGAAAAGCGCGGCGCCTTTGAACAAATGATCCGACGCTATTTTCTGGAGCGGAAAAATCTGTATTGCGCCTTTGTGCTGGTGGACAGTCGCATTCAGCCGCAGGCCATAGATCTTGAATTCATTCGCTGGCTGGGTACGAATGGAATACCACTGGCCATCATTTACACCAAAGCCGATAAAAAGCGCATGAAAGAACTGGATGCCAAACTTCAGGTCATTCGCGAGGCGCTGCATCAGGATTGGGAGGAATTGCCCATGCAGTTCATTACTTCCGCAGAGGATGGCATTGGCCGGGATGAATTGGTGGCCTTTATGGAGTCTGCAGGCTCCAAAGCCTAATCGCCCTCAACCTCCATCAACGACGCGGCAATGGCATCGGCATAATGACGGCCCGGAGCCAGCAGTGTGAACACGCCCCCTTCCAGAGCAGCCCAGCCCCGGTCCACAAAACCGCGCATCGCTTCATGGTTCTGTTCGGAAAATCCAGGGACTAGTTGTTCCGCTTCTTTCAACGACAAGCCCTCTGAAAGCCTGATACGGGTCATCACCAACTCGTTGAGCATGGTTGTTTGGTTCAAGAACTCTTCCGAGCGCTGCCAGTTGCCGGCATCGGCCTGGGCCATATAACTCTTGTTGTCGGAAACATTCCACATCCGGCGGCGATTTCTGTAGCTGTGCGCAGAGGGCCCGAGGCCCAGATAGGGTTTATTGAACCAATACGCACTGTTGTGTTTGGCACGACTGCCCGGTTTGCACAAGTTGCTGATTTCATAATGTTCCCAGCCGGCGGTAGCTGCTGCTTCCATCAGCAAATCAAATTGCCGGGCCTGTCGATCCTCGTCGGGCGGAGCATATTTCCCCTGTTGCACCAATTTTTTGTAAGGCGTATCTGCTTCCAGGGTTAAGGCATAGGCACTCAGGTGGTCGGCGCCACTGCTGAACACCTTGTGCAGTGCTGAAATCCAGTCATCGTCCGACAACAAGGGGCTGCCATAAATCAAATCCACGTTCACTGATTTGATGCCTGCCTGCAGCAAGAGGTTCAGCGCCGCTTCAGACTGCGCGGCATGATGTGCGCGGTTCATCCAGGTGAGTTCAGCATCCGAGAAACTTTGCAAGCCCAGACTGACCCTGTTCACGCCGGCATCCTGCCAAAGGTTAATGCGTTGAATGTCCACATCGTCGGGATTGGCTTCCAGGGTGAACTCCAGGTTATCAGACAGAAGAAACTGCGATTTGAGCACGCGAATGAAGTCAGCAAGAGCTTCTGCAGGGAGGAGCGAAGGTGTTCCTCCGCCAAAATAGATAGAATCAAACCGAACATCCGACCAATGTGGCCCTTCTGTTTGGGCTTCGCGAAGGATGGCCTGAAGCATTTCCTGCCAGGCACCTGTATTGACGCTGAAATGGAAGTTGCAATAAAAACAGGCTTTCCTGCAAAATGGAATATGGATGTACAGGCCTGCCATTGCGCTTTCAAAATTGCAGCGCCTGTTTGACATTTGTACGCATGTGGCGACTGCTCCTGTTTTTTTCCCTGCTGGGCTTGTCATGCAAGAGGCCGGGAAACAGCAGCAAGGTGTTTCACCTCCAGGCAGACAAGAAAAGCCATTGGTTGGAGCATCAGCATCAGCAAGGATTTCTGGAAGCCGCATGCAATGATTCCGTGCGCATACGCGGAATCTGGCAGCATCGCTGCACCCGCGGAATCGGTTATGTTCCGGACAGCATCTTTGTTGATGGCGCGTTGGAACTGGCCTGCTGGCAAACCTATCCTGCGCAGTTCGAGCCGGGCATGTCGCTTCCGGACATCGATCTGCTGTGTCGTAAAGCCGTTCAGGACGCCAACAGTTTAGGATATCCATTTGCTCAGGTTACACGCACCATAAAGGAACCACAATCGGGCCGTTACCACCTCGAAGTCGTATTTCGCGCAGGCGAACAGTTTTACTGGGACAGCCTGATTTTTGCAGGCACGCCGGCGCCCGATGCCAAATGGACGATGCGTGCCCTGGGACTCGCTGTAGGCTCGGTATGGGAACCCGTTTCCGCGGAAACCATCAAGGCGCGGATGGACATGACAGCTCCTTACCGCTGGAAAGGACCTCCAATGCTGATGTATGCCGGAAACAAAGCAGGCATTTATCTTCCTGCGGAGCAGATTGACGCGAATCAACTGCTTTTGCTGGCCGGCATTGGCAATCGTGCAGGAAGCAATAAACCCATCATTACCGGAGAAGCCCGCCTGCACCTGGAGCATTTGTTTTCCAGAGCCTGGATGGTTCATGCGGCATGGCGCAACTTCAACGGTTTGTCGCAGGACATGCACCTTGAGTTGCGGGCACCTTTCCCTGCCGGGCTTCCGTTTACTGCAAGCATGTCGTTTCGCGCCGCGCGCATGGACAGCAGTTTCGCCACGGTAAATCCCGCCATAACCGCCGCCTGGATGTGGCGCAATCTGGAACTGCGCGCAGGTGCCGAACAACAGAACCACATTCAGCAAAACGTCGACAGCCAGTTTATTGTGAAGAACAGAGCGCTGCCCGACAATCTAGGCTGCAGGGTTCAACTCTATCGGCTTGGTTTGCAGTATCGCAATCTGGATCACCCGATCAACCCGGGGAAAGGCTGGGCATTGGAATTGAATGTGGCCACGGGAACAAAAAGCATCAAAAGGAACCCGGCTATTGAACAATTACCCTTGAACATTTATGATTCTCTGGACCAAGCCGGAAAGCTGAACAGCAATCCGTGGAAGATTGATGGAAACCTTCAGGGTGTCATCAAATTACGAGGCGCATTCAGTCTGGTGGCAGGTGTTCAGGGGCAATGGCTGCGCGATGAACTCAGTTCGGTAGCACAAGCCACAAGATTGGGTGGATTTTCAAACCTCCGTGGTTTCAACGAACAACGTATTTTTGCCAGCAGCTGGCTGATGAGTACCCTTGAACTCCGTTACCTACTTACCGAAAAAACGCATGCCGGCCTGTTCTGGAATGGAGCACAAACCTGGCTCAGCACTGCTGCCATCAGCAATCAGCAGCGGAAGTTCCAGGGATTTGGATGCAGTGTTGGCTTTGAAACCAAACCGGGCATATTGCAAATCATTTGGGCATTGGGACAAGAATCCGGGAATCCGCTCAATTGGCGGGAATCAAAAATTCACGCAGGATTAGTCAGCAATTTTTAACCATGCACCGCGCCATCCTGATTCTGCTTTTCATCCTGAACGTTTCCGTACTTTCAGCGCAGGAAGCAGCTGCGGTCGCGTCCTCCGGCGATAGCTTCACCAGCTTCAAACGCGTGTGGAAAGTGCATCCCTTTGCAGACAGTATGCGAACCGACAGCACCAGGAAAATGTTACGGGCGCATTTCACACCTCAGTTCAACAAAACACCCCTTCCCCGCCAGGAAGATCCACTTTCGCCCTTTCTGAACCTGGTGTACAAACGACAAAGCATTTCCAGAAACTGGTTTTTTTACAGCACCGTATTGGTTCTATTGATGCTGATTGCCAACAGAAGCTTTTTCCCATCGCTGTTTTACGCACGTTTCCGCGCGCTGTTCAGCCGTTCACAGTTCAATGACCTGTTGGAGGACATGAAAACAAATATTGGCCCGAGCAGCATCTTGTCTGTGCTCATCGGCCAGGCGGCCTATGCACAGCTGATTGTGGTGTGGTGCGTGTATTCAGGGTACATCCAGCTGGCCAACAATCCCCTGTTTTTCATTGTACTTCTGGCGCTGCTCTTGCTGTGGCGACTGGTTTTATTTCTGAATCAAAGCCTGCACTGCTACCTGCTTGACCTGACGGCCATGCACAGAATCATCACCCTGTTCAAAACCAACTTTGAGCTGTTCACCGCATTATGGCTGTTGCCCTTAAGCCTGATTCTGTACTTCAATGTAGAACCACTGATGCATCCTGAAGCCGGAAATCTGATCCTGTATCTGCTGTTGTTGCTGCTCGTAATAAGGGTAATCATCAGTATGTTCATGCAAATTCGCTACGGGTTCTTTAATTTCTTCGGCATATTGTATTTTTGCGCCCTCGAAATCCTTCCCCATCTCCTGTTATTCACATTTATCCGCCAGACGCTTACTTAAATGACCAGAGAGCTTAAAGTCAAAAGCATCCTCATCACACAACCCCCACCGGAGGCTGGCAAGAATGTTTATGAAGAAATCGCCAAAAAATTCAAGCTGAAAATTGATTTCCGTTCGTTCATCCACATAGAACCTTTGACAGCAAGGGAACTGAGGCAGCAAAGGGTGAACATTCTGGACCATACGGCCATCATCTTCAACTCCAAAAACGCAGTAGATAATTTCTTCAAGGTTTGCGAGTCACTGAAGATTGAAATGCCGCCAGAAATGAAGTATTTCAGCCTGAGTGAGAACATTTCCAACTATGTGCAGAAATACATCGTGCTCAGGAAAAGGAAAATGTTTTGCGGTAAAACCGGCGGTGAGGCTGGTTTTCTGAACCTGTGCAAGGCGCATCCTACGGAGAAGTTCCTTTTCCCCTGCTCCGACATCAGAAAGCCAAGCATTCCCGATTTCTTCAAGGCCAATAAACTGAACCTTACTGAATTCACCATTTACAGAACGGTAAGCTCAGACCTTTCCGACCTCAAAGAGGTGTTTTACGACATCTTGGCGTTTTTCAGTCCTGCGGATATTAAATCGCTGTACGACAACTTCCCCGATTTCATGCAGAACCAAACGCGTATCGCAGGCTTCGGAGATTCTACCCAGAAGGCCATCCTGGAACATCAATTGATTCTTGATATTCCCGCGCCCACAGCAGAGGCACCCAGTATGGTTACCGCTCTTGAACACTACATCAAGCGCGTGAACGGCTGATTCCGCTTTCTTCGTCAAACAATCCTGCCAACAATCATCATGCTCGTATTTCCCTGACTGGTGAAATAAACGGCGTATTCATGGCCTTCTGCCAATCCTAAAATATTCCGCACTTCTTCAGAACCGAGGTGGTATGACCTTGTTTTAACCAAGGCTGATACTATCCCCCATTCTTGCAACATCCGGCTGCATTTGCGCAGGGAACGCACTTTGGAAACCTGCTGCACATGAATCCATCTTCCCGGCAATGTTTCCCTGCATTGTCCCGTCCATAATGTGCCGGCAGCATTCAAGGGTGCCAAACCGTGCGATTCCTGTTTCATGTATCCGGATTTTATCAGGGCTGAAGCCGGTTCAAAAAGCCATTCCTGTACCTCCCCTGCCAGGGGCAACACAGGAATATCAGGATTCCAGGTATGTGTCCAGATTTGACCGCTTTCAGCAAACACCGCCATCACCGTTACCGAACCGTGGTAACCGGGAATTAATTCCAATAACAGTTCTTTAACCTCGCCATCCTTGCTCACCACGCGGATAGATTTCACTTCTGCACAGGCATTCAGAATGGCGTGCAGGTCATCCAATGGCGACAGTTTGACCATCCATATGCGGCCCATCGGTCCGTATTTCCTGAACAATTCCAATGGCTCCGGACTGTAGTTGTTAAATCCTACCAGGCGGCGGCCTTGCGCATTTCTTCGATCGGGATCCAGATAGATTAAATCGGCAACATCGTGCAACTGTTCCAGCACATGCAGCGCATCTGCGCATACACGCCGCACGCGCTTCACGCCCAATCGAGCGGCATTCCACAGAAACAACTCATGAAGATCTTCATCGGGGTCTGCCGATATAACCGCTTCAAAAACCCTGGAAAATGCAACTGCGTCAACGCCCAAGCCTCCGCTTAAATCCAAACAAAGACGGCCTTGCCCGAGGGTTGATTTATAATGAGCCAGCATTTCAGAGCTGCACTGTTCCAGCGATTGCCTGGTAAACAGACAGCCGGCTTCACGCCACGCAGGCAACTTGTGGTGCGCTTTCGCCCGTAAATCTGCCTGCAACAAAGCGAACGCTCTGGCATCCGGGCTCAAAACGGATACAGGCATTCCCGCTACCAGGTGTTGGTATAATTTTTGAACTTGTTCTTCGGAGGCCAGGATATTCCTAATTTTGCCCATAAAACAAAAACATCCACATGAAAAACAAATCGCTGCTTCTGATCGCAACTGCCCTTGTGGTTCTTGTAACTGCTTCTTGCTCCACCCGTAAAAAAGGCCGCGGCTGTCCAAGCGTAAGCGGATCTAAATACGTGAAGAGCGCGCAAAAAAGCCGTTGAAACGGTTTTGCAATTCCTTTGGATTTGTAATGTTCGAAGGTTTGCTGCACTGTAGCTTTTGCGTCACGGGGAAACGGGTATGCTTTATTTATCCGTTTTTCCCTTTGTTGGCTGCCTTCAGGCAGTTTCTTCCTGAAAATAAATATTGATTTGCTGGATCAGGTCAGGATGCAGGGACCGAGCTACAGGACATGTATGCGCAACCCTGATGATTTTAGTTTTCAGGGTTTCATCATTCATTTGTTCCGGGCTCAAACCGATAGTGAGGTCTACGTCAATCCCTGCAATACGCCTTGGATCTGATGCCATATTTTTTTGCACGCTGGCTTCCATGCTTCCAAGGGTGAAACCGTGGCTTTCTGAATAAATACCCAAAGTGGTAATCATACAAGATGCCAGACTTGTTGCGCATAAATCGGTTGGAGAGAATGCCGATCCTTTGCCTTTATTGTCCACCGGTGCATCGGTAATCAGTTCCTGTCCGGAAGCCAGGTGGGTGCTCACCGCAATAAGATCACCTTTGTACACCACTTTAGCAGTTTTCATGAAGGCAAATTTCTGTAAATTTGTTCACCTTGACACGTATTCTGGCATTTATCATGGGAATCTGTGCAGTGGTTCCGGCATGGAGTCAATCTGCAAAAGACATCAGCTTAGGTATTGCTGCGAGCGGAAAGGGCGTTGGTTTTTTCATGGGAAGCGCACGTCAGGTTCGTGAAGGGCATTCGCTGATTCGGAGTCTGGAACTGGGGAATCTTCGCCACCCCAGGGAAATTGACGTGGTAAACACCTCCATCCCCAACAGTTCTCCATACGTATTTGGGAAAATCAATCGGGCCTATGTACTGCGTGGGTTCATCGGTTGGCGCAAGCAAATTGCTGCGCGCAGCGATCGCAAATCCATCGGCCTGCATGGACATTTTTCAGGCGGTCTGAATATGGCTTATATGGCGCCGGTATATGTTGATTTACTGTACATCGACAACAACACAGCCTATTATCGTCCAACAAGATACAATCCCGAGTTAAATCCACAGTTTCTGATTGGCGGTCGTTCGGCTTTCAACTACGGACTTGGAGAAGGCACGGTAATTCCGGGAATACACATGCGGATGGGATTGGAAGCGCGCTGGGGCAATTTCAGAAACGACTACAAACAACTGGGTTGCGGCATCATGATTGACGCTTTCAGCAAGAGTTTACCCATCATGTACGGGCAAGCTTCCAAAAGTGTTTATTCTTCCTTTTACCTTAGTTTTGCACTCGGATACGCCCAGTAAACCGTGATAGAATTACCAATTCAACCCGATCAGAAGCAAAGAGGCATTGTTAAACCCTCTTGGCTGAAAATTGAACTTCCCACCGGAGCTGAATATACGCGTGTCAAAAAAATTGTCCGCGAGCACAAGCTGCATACCATCTGCGAAGACGGTCGCTGTCCGAATATGGGTGAATGCTGGGGCGCAGGCACTGCTACCTTTATGATTCTGGGGAATATTTGCACGCGCAGTTGTTCATTTTGCGCCGTTGCTACCGGAAGACCAAACGAATACGACCTGGATGAACCCCAACGCGTAGCTGAGGCCATTCGGCTCATGGGTGTAAAACACGCGGTCATCACTTCCGTGAATCGCGATGAACTGAAAGATAAAGGTGCCGGCGTTTGGGCGGCTACCATCAAAGCGGTAAAAGCCCTGAATCCGGACACAACCATGGAAACGCTGATTCCCGACTTCAAGGCCCACTGGGATTTACTGGAAATGGTGGTTCGCGAACAACCTGAAGTGGTAAGCCACAACATGGAAACCGTTGAGCGCCTCTACCGGATTGTACGTCCGCAGGCGAAATATGCCCGCAGTCTGGAGCAAATTAAACGAACCAAAGAAATGGGTGTGCGCACCAAATCCGGTGTCATGCTGGGCTTGGGAGAAACTGACGATGAAATCCGACAAATCATGCACGACCTCAGAGCACACGGTTGCGATGTACTAACACTCGGGCAATACCTGCAACCAACCAAAATGCACCTGGAAGTGAAGTCTTTCGTGCACCCGGATCAGTTTGCACAGTGGAAAGAAGAAGGATTGAAGCTTGGTTTCCGGCATGTGGAAAGTGGCCCTATGGTACGCTCTTCGTACCATGCGGAAAAACACATCCTCTAAACTTACATGGTGTATCAGCCCGTTGGTTTGCTGATACCGCCCGTTCCTTAGTTTATTACATCCATAAGGTAAGATTTGACTATTGTGATGTAAATTGCGCTTTGATTGAGAAAAATCCAGATATGAAGAAAATTTCTATACTGATTTCGGCGGGAATTGTCCTGACTGCTGCGGTAATTTCCTTCGATGTGAACAGACCGTTGCGACCCGGTATGCCTCAGCTGAACAAGATTGCTTCCAAAGCCGATTTTGGAGGTGGCGCGCAAAGCATCCGTGAAGCGATTGAGTACAAGTATTCACTAAGGAATAACCAGGTTACCGGAGATCTGGATCCGCAATGGATGGCCGACGCGGTGGCGCAAGCCGACCGCATGCCACGACTCCGACTGAACAAAAATCTGATTTGGGAGAACATGGGGCCGGACAATGTGGGCGGAAGAACACGCGCCTTCCTGATCCACAAAGACAGCCAGAATATCTGGTTTGTGGGTTCAGTGAGTGGTGGTTTGTTCAGAAGCAGCAGCCGCGGCTCTTCCTGGACTCCAGTGAATGACATGCAGGAAAACCTGAGCGTAAACTGCATAGGCCAAACCCTGAACGGTGACATCTTCTATGGTACCGGTGAAGGTTCATTTACCAACCTCAGCGGAACCAGAAATGGTTCACCTGCTTTTGTTGGTGGAGGTATTTTCAAAAACCAGGATGCGGGCGGTCGTGTATTCAAACGCCTGAGCAATACCAACAACAGCAATTTCTTCCAGGTAAACTCCATGGTTTCTCACCCCACAGAAAATAAACTGTATGTGGGTACCAGCACGGGGATTTGGGTTACCACCGACGGAGGAACAACCTTTAACAGAATCCGCACAGGCTCCTGCCGCGAACTGAAAATTGCCAGCGACGGAACCCTGTTTGCCAACCTCGGCAACAAGCTGGTTCGCTCTACCGATGGCGGAACCACTTATACAGACATGGCTATTGGATCTGGCTCAAGCCGTGTAGCGATTGCCATCAGCCCCCAGGATCCGAACTATGTGTATTGCATGTCCGCAGCATCAAACGGTGCACTGGACGGTGTATTCAGAAGTACCAATAAAGGAGAAACCTGGACCAAAATTGCAAGCCAGAGTGCCTATTTCAACATCTTTGGAACCAATCAGGGTTGGTATGACAACGTAATTAGTGTAAACCCACGCAACAAAGACCATATCATCATGGGTGGTGTGGAACTCGCTCAATGGGATCCGGTGAACGGCGCCCGCTTCATGGCCAGCCTGTTTGGCGCCGGATGGAACGATGCTTACGTGCATGCCGACAAACATGTGATCGAATGGATTCCAAACAGCAATCCTCCGGAAATCATCGTTGGCACCGACGGTGGCCTGTTCCACAGCCGTGACCTGATTAACTGGACCGAGCGCAACCACGGTTTCACCAGTTATCAACTTTATAATGTAGCCGCAAACTACCTGGGATGGGTAACCGGCGGTTCACAGGATAATGGTACGCAGTTGATTAACTTCACCGGAAACACCAATGCCAACGGCGAAACCTCTAAAGGTGCTGTCTCTATTGGTGGTGGTGATGGATTTGACGTTGAATTCAGCCGTTACAATCCCAAAATCGTATTCTCGAGCATCTACTTCGGAACGGTTTATCGCTCTGCTAATGGAGGCCAAAGCCGTTCAACCTTCTGGGACACACGTATCGGAGGACCAACAGGGTCTGCCATCGCACAAACGAACTTTTTCACCATATTTACCCTTTGGGAACACCCCAGCATTGCCGACAGCAGCCGTTTGTTCCTAGCTAAAGACGGTGAAGTTTGGATGTGCGTGAATCCTACCAACTTCTCGCAGGCACCAACCTGGTTCCTGATTGCCAGCGGACTGGGCAACGACCGCATTATTGACTTGGAACATACCCCCGATGGAAACTCATTATTCATTACCAAAGACGGAAGAATGTTCCGCGTAGATGGCCTGAATAACGCTAAATTTACTGTAGCTGCCAATCCCGGTGTTCGCGACATACCTGCCGGTATTACCTCCAGCAATGTTTTCGGCAACCTTCCAGGTGGACGTTCCGTTACTTCCATCAATGTAGATCCGAACAACAGCAACCGCGCCGTAGTTACTTTAGGCAACTACGGGAACTCCAACTTTGTTTACCTGAGCACCAACGCTCTTGCTGCAACTCCTTCTTACACCAATATCACAGGTAATTTGCCTGCAATTCCCGTGTACGATGCATTCATTGACTTCAAGAATCCGAATTACATTGTACTCGGCACTGACCTTGGTGTTTTCGCTTCAGAAACCGGTGGAACTACCTGGGAAGAACAAAACAGCGGCATGGCCAGAGTTCCTGTATTTGAAATCAGGGGTTACGAATGGAACTCCTGGATGGGCAGCGAAATTTACCTGGGTACGCATGGCCGCGGATTCTACCGCAGTCGTTCGCTGCTGACCGGCAGCAGCAGTCCGGCACAGCTAATCCGTACAGCTGCGATGACTGTATTTCCTAACCCTGCTCAGCACATGACACAGTTGTCATTTGAAACACTGCGCGCAGGAAAAGGAACCCTTATTGTGTACAACCTGAATGGCCAGGTGGTATATCGCAAAGACCTCCAGCTCAACGCAGGTTCTCAGAAACTTTCTCTGGATGTGAGCCAGTTCCAGGCTGGTCATTACCTGACTGTTCTGGAATGTTCCGGAGAGCAGAAAACCGGAAAACTTCTGGTTACCAAATAATTCAAAAAGCATCTTAGAAAAAAAGCCACCTGCCGGTGGCTTTTTTTTTGGCCGGAACGGTTTTTCCCTACCTTTGCACCGGGTCGGTACGACCAGCTCCCTTTGAACTCCCCCAGATCCGGAAGGAAGCAAGGGTAGAAGGTTGTAGCGGTGCGATACCGGCCCTTTTTTTATCTCCATAATTAATTTCATTGCGTCTTAGGCTCAGAGGATAGATTCCCCTTATTGCCATCCCTATTTTTGCGTCATGGCCAAAATGGACATTGAAGCAAACCGCAATGAGGACCTCATGAAGCAAATGGTTGATGAGGTGCGCAGGAAACTTGCTAAAATCAGTGAAGGAGGAGGTGCTAAAGCTGCAAGCAAGCAGAAAGAAAAAGGAAAGATGCTCGCACGCGAGCGCATTGATTTCCTCAGAGATCCAGGAAGTTCTTGGCTGGAAATAGGCGCGTTTGCCGGTTACCAGATGTATCATGAACAGGGCGGCTGTCCGGCCGGTGGTGTGGTTGCAGGCATTGGCTATGTAAGTGGAAGGGCCTGTGTTATTGTTGCCAATGATGCAACGGTGAAGGCCGGAGCCTGGTTTCCCATCACAGGAAAAAAGAACCTGCGCGCACAGGAAATTGCTATGGAAAACCGGCTGCCTATTATATATCTGGTGGACAGTGCCGGCGTTTACCTGCCTATGCAGGATGAGATATTCCCGGATAAAGAACATTTTGGAAGGATGTTCAGAAACAATGCCGTAATGAGCAGTATGGGCATTACTCAAATTGCAGCGGTGATGGGCAGTTGTGTTGCTGGCGGGGCTTATCTGCCCATTATGAGTGATGAAGCACTGATTGTTGAAGGAACCGGATCCATTTTCCTTGCAGGCAGTTATCTTGTTAAAGCAGCCATCGGTGAAGATGTAGATAATGAAACACTGGGTGGTGCCACCGCCCAATCCGAAATAAGTGGTGTGATTGATGACAAATTCCCCGATGACGCGTCCTGCCTCAACAGAATTCGTTACATCATGGATAAACTCGGCCACTTTGAACAAGCCGGTTTTGACCGAATCACCCCTGCCCTTCCTTCAGAACCTGCTGAACGCATGTATCAGATCTTACCGGCAGACCGCAGCAAACCTTACGACACGCTTGAAATCATTAAATGCCTGGTGGACAACAGCGAATTTGAACAGTACAAAGAAGGTTATGGCAAAACGATTCTTTGCGGATATGCCCGAATAGACGGCTGGGCTGTTGGTATCGTAGCGAATAACCGTCAGGTGGTGCGCAGTAAAAAAGGAGAAATGCAGCTGGGCGGCGTTATTTATTCCGACTCTGCCGACAAGGCTGCACGGTTCATCATGAATTGCAACCAGAAGAAAATACCTCTGGTATTCCTTCAGGATGTAACAGGATTTATGGTTGGAAGCAGAAGTGAACATGGAGGCATCATTAAAGACGGTGCCAAAATGGTCAATGCTGTGGCCAACAGCACGGTACCAAAATTCACCATCATCACCGGGAATTCCTATGGTGCCGGGAACTATGCCATGTGCGGAAAAGCCTACGACCCGCGTTTAATCTACGCCTGGCCTACTGCCCGAATTGCTGTAATGGGTGGCGAACAAGCCGCAAAAACACTGCTGCAAATTGAGAAAGCGCGCCTCACAAGCCAGGGTGCGGCTTCTGATCCGGCAGCAGAACAGGCGCTGCTGGACGACATCACCAAAAGATATCAAGAGCAAATGAGTCCGTATTATGCGGCAGCAAGACTGTGGGTAGATGGAATTATCGATCCTGTTGAAACCAGAAATGTCATCAGTATGGGAATTACCGCTGCCAACCACGCTCCGGTGAAGCCATTCAATCCCGGAGTCATCCAGACATGATCGTGTTTACAGCCCGATGATTTTCATTTCGGTGCGCCTGTTCAGGGCTTTACCTTCAGGAGTATCGTTGCCTGCCACTGGTTTGGTGTCGCCATAGCCGCGGGTTTCCACACGTCCGGCGCTTATTCCTTTAGACAATAAATACGCCTTCACAGATTCTGCCCTTCCCTGAGACAGGCGCAGGTTGTAATCGGATTTACCAGTATTATCGGTATGCCCGCTGATTTCAATGCGCATGGTGACCTGTTCGTTCAGCATTTCCGCAACTTTATCCAATTCTGTGCGCGATTCGGGATTCAGTTCGGTTTTATCCGAATCAAAGAATGTGTTCCGAAGCACCATCACCTCACCGGCTTTGTAACGCTTCAGTCGGGCTGTGATTTCGTAAGGTTTGTCAATACTCCCTGAATCGGGTTGGAAATTCTGTGAATAGTAAACGTAGCCTTTGCTGCGCACGGAAAGGGCATAATTTCCGCCCAGCTTCAAGGGAATGATGAAGTCAGAACACAGCGCGGCATAAGCCACTTTAGCCGTGTTCAGGTCGGTGATTTCCACAGAACCCTGAATAGAACTGCCATTGGCATCATCCAGCAATTTTCCCTTCACATAATTGGTTTGCACCGGCTTCAACTTTCCGGGAATCTGAAACGAGTAAATATCCAGGCCGCCGAATCCTTTGGGCCGATCCGAAGCAAAATATCCAAGATTTCCGAGACGGTCCACATAAAGGCCCATTTCATCTTCCTGCGTATTTACCGGCGCACCAAGATTTACCGGAGTGGTCCAATTTCCCTCATCATTCAGCTTACTCATGAACAAATCATGATTTCCAAGCCCGGGGTGCCCTGTGGATGCAAAGTACAGGGTCACACCGTCGTAGTGCAGAAACGGTGCTTCCTCATCCTTTGAAGTGTTTATTTTTGATCCCAAATTCAACGCCGGAGTCCATTCGGTCCCGGTCCAACTGCTCATCCACAAATCTTTTCCTCCGTATCCACCCGGGCGCGCACTTGAGAATACCAAGGTTCTTCCATCTGCGGAAACAGCAGGTCCTGATTCCCAAAAAGGCGTATTAATTCCGGGTCCGAGATTTTCCCTGGGCGACCATGAACCACCGTTCAGTTCGCTGACCACAAGGTCACAACTGCCAATCGTTCCCGGTCCGCAATACGTATGAAATACCCTGGAACCATCAGCAGGAATAGACACTGTTCCCTCATTGTCTTCCGTATTGATGGATCCCGTCATTGGACGTGCTTTTTTCCAGCCCGTATCGAGTAAACGTTCAGCCATGAAAAAATCCTCCTGCATGTTCACCCTGCGCGTGAATACAAACATGCGGCCGTCTATGGTCATTCCCGGCCAATACTCGTTTAAGGATGAATTGATGGAAGATCCCAGATTTTGAATCCCGCTCACCTGTTGGTCTTTCATGATG
>JBIKKI010000103.1:0-7898 GCA_044360435.1 Bacteroidia bacterium | reverse complement strand
CGTAGATTACAAACAGCAGACTTCCCACAACAAGCAGTGCTGCGGCGCTGCTGCTCCACCACAGCCATCTGCGACGCCGTTTCTGATGGTCAAGACTTGCGGCAATACGATCCCATGCTCCCTGAGGAGGTTCCGGATTGAAGCCCTTAAAGTGGCGTTCAAGCTGTGGGTCGATATGTGGGCCATGCAGGCTCAATGCGTATTCTTATTGTTGTTCATCAGGTTCCGAAGCATCACCCTGGCCCGACTTAACTGACTTTTTGAGGCTCCTTCGGTCATCCCTGTGAGTTCACTGATTTCTTTGTGGGAGCGTTTTTCAATCGCATAAAGGTTCAGAATGATGCGATATTTATCGGGCAGCAGCTGTATGGCTGCCAACACGTCATCTACCGTAAAATCCGGAGCTTCTTCGGGTGAAGAGTCTTCCTCTGCAATGTCGGTATCCTCATTAAGACTCAGCCATTCCCCGCGGGTTTTCCTGCGGCGGATACGGCTGATGGCCTCATTGACGAATACACGCGTCATCCAGGTTTCCAGAGAACTTTCTTTTTTGAAACTGCCGATGACAGAAAACAACTTTACAAATCCATCATGCAACAAGTCTTCCGCATCTTCACGGCTGGAACAGTACCGCAGGCAAACTCCGAACATGCGTGAGGCATGTTTACGGAACAGTTCCTGCTGTGCGCTGCGGTTGCCGTTGATACAACCCTGTATGATGTCTTCATCCCCTGTCAAGGTAGAATCGTATTATGGACGCAATATGCGTAAAAGGTTGCAAGTGAAGTCGGAAATAAGGTTCAACCCGCAGATTCCGGATGGTCAGCCGGGAAACAAACAATTCCTTTTTGCGTATTGTTGCATCCATAACTTTTAAACCTTTTTCTTATGAATGAAAACAAATTAACACCTCAGGACGAACGCCGCATCAAAAAGGCATTTGTGAATAAGCGCTGGCCGGAAGTTGCCAGTACGATGAGCTGGAGCATTTTTAAAATCATGGCTGAGTTTGTGGACGGCTATCAGTCGCTGGCCCGCATTGGTCCTTGTGTTTCCATTTTCGGTTCGGCACGAACCAAACCCGACCATCCGCATTATGAAGTTGCCAGAAATATTGCCTTCCAACTCAGTCAGGCAGGATTGGGCATTATTACCGGTGGCGGTCCAGGCATCATGGAGGCAGCGAACAAAGGAGCCAAAGAGGCTGGTGGAAAATCGGTTGGGCTGAACATCAATCTTCCCTTTGAACAAACACCCAATCCATATCAGGATCGCGATAAAACCCTGATGTTCGACTACTTCTTTGTGCGGAAGGTGATGTTCATGAAATACGCGCAGGGATTTGTAGTACTTCCGGGTGGATTTGGTACCCTCGACGAATTTTTTGAAGCACTTACTCTGGTACAAACCGATAAAAAAGCCAAATTCCCGATTGTGCTTGTGGACAAGGCTTTTTGGGAACCATTGATGCAGTGGATCAACAAAGTTTTACTGGAAGAGCATGCTTACATCAGTCCCGAAGACCTGTTCCTGTTCCGTTTGGTAGATACGCCCGAAGAAGCCGTAGAAGTGGTTTTGGATTTTTACAGCAAATTCACGTTACAGCCAAACTTCTGAAACCGGAGAACCTTTCAGGCTCAGGCTTGTTTTCAAGGGATGAATCTTCGTTTCCGTTCCCTGCTCTTTTCACTGGGGATTTTTATGGCTGCAGGAACTGTTGCAGCACAAAACACCGGATCCATTTCCGGGCAGGCCAGCGATAAGAACACACAACTTCTGCTCGATCAGGTCACGGTAACTTTGGAAGGAACATCCTTCAGTACCAAAACCGAGAACGGTGGAAACTACCGCATCAGCGGTATCATGCCGGGCAGTTACAATGTGCGTTTCGTGTTCAAGGGGTATCAGGAACTGATTCGCTACAACATCGTCATCACCTCGGGCAACGAAAATGTGGTGAACGCGGAACTGGAACCCGAAGTGGTTGAAGTTCAAACCGTAACCATTCGCGGAACCAGACGCAGCGCCAAAGCCGCCACCCTGGAAACGCCGCTCAGCGTACAAAGACTTACCACGGAAGAAATCAAAAGCAATCCGGGAGGGAACTTTGACATCAGCCGGGTGATTCAGTCGCTGCCGGGTGTAGGCGGAACGGCAGGAAGCGTGGGCGGTTACCGCAACGACATCATCATCCGCGGTGGCGCTCCCAACGAAAATGTATTTTATCTGGATGGTATAGAAGTGCCGGTAATCAACCACTTCGCCACGCAAGGCAGTGCCGGAGGTCCCAGCGGCATTCTGAACGTGAGTTTCATTGAAGATGTGAAGCTGAGCAGTTCCGCTTTTGATGCGCGTTTCGACAATGCCCTGAGCAGTGTGCTAGATTTCCGTCAGAAAAAAGGAAATACCAACCGCCTGCAGGGCAATGCCCGTCTCAGTGCCACGGAATTGGCTACCACGCTGGAAGGTCCCTTGGGAAATTCAAAAAACACCACCTTTTTGGCCAGCGTACGCCGCAGCTATCTGCAGTTTCTGTTTCAGGCCATCGATCTTCCCATTCGCCCGAATTACTGGGATTTTCAGTATAAATTAACGCACCGTTTTTCTTCCAAAATGACACTAACTGTGCTGGGCATTGGTGCGATTGATGAATTCAGCTTTGCCGCACCTGCCGAATCTTCTCCCGAGAAGGTGTATGTGCTGAACAGCAATCCGCTCATCAATCAATGGAATTATACCCAGGGTGCTGTGTTGCGTCGTTCGGTGAAAAACGGATACTGGAACCTGGCACTGAGCAGAAATATGCTCGACAACAAATTGGAGCGCTGGGAAGACAACCTCAACAAATCAGAAGCCAACCGTTCTCTGAAGCTGGAAAGCCAGGAAGCAGAGAATAAGCTGCGCTTCGACATGAACAAGACCATTGGACTGTGGAAATTCAGCTATGGCGGCGTGTTGCAGCTGGTGCGTTTCAGCAACAGCGGCTTCGCCCGTATCCGTGCTGGAATCCGAGATACAGCAGGTAATCTGGTGCAACCCGAAATCAGGGTGCCGCTGAACAGTGCGGTAAGGTTTTACAGAACCGGGGCCTTTGTGCAGGCCGGTCGCCGTTTCTTTTCCCGTCGACTGGGTGTGAATTTGGGCCTGCGTGCCGATGGTAACACCTTTACCGAAGGCGGGATGAAGCTCTGGAATCAACTGAGTCCGCGTTTAGGCGCGAGTCTGGTGCTGGCACCGAAACTGAACCTGAATGCCAGCGTCGGTCGGTACTATAAAATTCCGCCTTATACCATTCTAGGCTTTGCCAATGGTGCAGGAACGTATCTGAACAAAGATGCCCGCTACATCCGCAGCGATCACTACGTGGCGGGTCTGGAATATCTTCCTTCAGAAAACCGTCGGTTTACGCTTGAAGTATTCAACAAACAATACAACAATGTTCCGGTTAGCATCCGCGATGGCATCAGCCTGAGCAATAAAGGTGGAGATTTCAATGTGCTTGGCAACGAAGACATCATCAGTAATGGAAAAGGCCGCACCTGGGGTGTGGAATTCTTTGCCCAGCAAAAACTCACCAAACGCTTCTTCGGAATCCTGAGCTATACCTGGTTCCACAGTGAGTATTCCGGAGCCGACGGCAAATTCGTTTCCAGCGCATGGGACAGCCGGCACCTGCTCAGCATCACCTGGGGTTATAAGTTCAAGCGCAACTGGGAACTGGGACTGAAGTTCCGTTATCAGGGCGGTGCGCCTTACACGCCTTTTGACCTGCAGGCCAGCCGTTTGAATTACCTGAGTGTGGGAGAAGGTATCCTTGATTTCACCCAGCTGAATCAGCAGCGACTGAACGCGTTTCATGCCAGCGATGTACGCATCGACAAGAAATGGAACTTCAAGGGAACCACCTTTGACTTGTTTCTGGACGTGAGTAACTGGTACATCGCACCGAATCCGGCGTATCCGCAATACACCTTCCAGCGCACTGCAGACAACAGCGGCTTTGCCACCAACAACGGCAAGCCTGTAGCTGCGGATGGTTCCAATGCCATTCCTGTGATTCTGCAGAACAATGACGCGGTGGTATTGCCCACATTTGGATTTATCCTGGAATTCTAATTCCAGGCGTTCGGCGAAGGGCCAAAAGTCCTAACTTTGCACTGCAAATAACCGTAAGGTATTTGCCATGACTTCAAGCTCTGATAAACTACTTTTCGAAGGTTTGACTTTCGATGATGTACTGGTGGTTCCAAGGTATTCGGAAGTGCTTCCCCGCGAAGCGGTGACCACCACCCAGCTCACCCGCAAACTCAGCATCAATGTTCCTCTGGTTTCCGCGGCCATGGATACGGTTACCGAAAGCAGAATGGCAATAGCCATTGCGCGGGAAGGTGGCATTGGAATCATCCACAAAAACATGAGCATTACCCGTCAGGCTGAGGAAGTGCATAAGGTGAAGCGCAGCGAAAGCGGCATGATCCAGGATCCTGTTACCCTCCACGCCGCAGCATCCCTGGGCGATGCCTTGGGCCTGATGCGCGAACACCGCATTGGCGGCATCCCGATTGTTGATGAGCAGGGTAAGCTGGTGGGAATCATCACCAACCGCGACCTGCGTTTTGAGAAAGACGTAAACCGTTTGGTGGCCGATGTAATGACCCGCGACCGTTTGGTCACGGCTCCAGAGAAAACCGATTTGAGCCGCGCCAAGGACATCATGCAGGAATTTAAAATTGAGAAGCTGCCCATCGTAGATGCCCAGGGTATTCTGAAAGGTCTGATTACATTCAAGGATATTGAGAAGCTGCGCAACTATCCCAAGGCCTGCAAAGACAGCCGCGGCCGTTTGCTGGTAGGTGCTGCTGTTGGTGTAACTGCCGATACTCTTGAGCGCGTAACTGCGCTGGTTCAGGCTGGCGTGGATGTGGTAGCCATTGACACCGCCCACGGACATTCCCGCGGGGTGATGGATGAAGTGAGCCGCATCAAGGCAGCGTTTCCCGAACTGCAAATCATCGCGGGAAATGTGGCTACCGGCGAAGCAGCATTAGCCCTGGCTAAAGCCGGTGCCGATGCAGTGAAGGTAGGTGTAGGTCCGGGCAGCATTTGCACCACACGCGTAATTGCCGGTATCGGAATGCCGCAACTCAGCGCCGTGATGCTGGCCGCCAAAGCTTTGGAGGGCACAGGCGTTCCCGTGATTGCCGACGGCGGAATCCGGTACAGCGGTGATATTGTGAAAGCCTTGGTGGCCGGAGCCTCCACGGTAATGGCCGGAAGCCTTTTTGCAGGCACGGAAGAAAGTCCGGGCGAAACCACCTTTTTCGAAGGCAGAAGGGTGAAAAGCTATCGCGGAATGGGAAGTATTGAGGCCATGAAGGAAGGCAGCAAAGACCGTTATTTCCAGGATGCGGAAGATGAAATTGCAAAGTTGGTTCCGGAAGGAATTGTAGGCAGCGTTGCGTATAAAGGAACACTGGCAGAAGTATTGTATCAGCTGGTTGGCGGACTGCGTGCCGGAATGGGTTATTGCGGAGCCACCAATATCGCCGAGTTGCAGACCGCGAATTTCGTGCGCATCACCAGTTCAGGAATAAGGGAAAGCCATCCTCACGACATCGCCATTACACGTGAAGCACCAAATTACAGCCGCTGATCTCAGGCGGTCTCTTGCCCTGATTTATCACATTGCGGTTGCCACAATACAAGCAGCGTCGTAATTTTCCGCCCGAATGACATGGGTTCATCCAATTTGGGAGGGTTTGCTGCAAGGGGTGGTGATTAACCTGTTGAGTTTTGGTCCTTCGTTCTTCTCACTCATACATACCGGCATCCGTGACGGAAAAAAGCATGGATTGCAGGTTGCGGTGGGCAATTTATTGAGTGAAGCCACCGTAGCCATCGTTTTGTTTTTCGGATTTAAGGATGTTTTTCTGCATCCGGTTTTTCAAATCAGTTTCTCTGCATTGGCGGCAGCTGCACTCCTGCTGATGGGCATACGTGCCATATTGCATAAATACAACAGTTTTCTGCGTGCCATGAATACACCCCGCAAAGCAGGAACCAACATACTCAGGGGTTATCTGCTCACCCTTGTCAATCCGTTTGTGATTGTGCTGTGGGTGAGCGTAATCGGTGCCGTGAGTTTGCAGTACAATGCCTCACAGGAACACGGACATTGGTTTGTATTCATCAACATCCTGAGCATCCTTGCAGGATTGTTGGGAATGGATGTGTTGAAGGTGTATCTTTCGCACCACATCGGAAGAAACCTGAATCACCGTGTCACTTTTCTGATCAACCGGTATTTTGGTGTCATCCTCACCTGTATAGGCATGTATTTCTTCTATCACTTCTTAAGATTAACCGGAATACTGTAACAGATGGTGTTGGTAGAACTGCTCCAGGGTGAACACATCAACAGGCTGCTCAATATAGTTCTGGCGCTCATCATGGGCGGTTTGGGGCTGAGCTTAACCCGTGAAGATTTTAAAAACCTGTATGCACGTCCGCGCGCGTTGAGTGTTGGACTGGCAGCGCAGTTGCTCCTGTTACCGCTGATTGCCTACGTGCTGGTTCAGGCCGGAGATCTTAGTCCGGGTTTAAAGGTGGGCATCATGATATTATCTGTTTGCCCTGGCGGAATCACCAGTAACCTGATCAGCTATTTCCTAAAGGGGAATGTAGCCCTGGCCATCAGCCTCACGGTGGCCAATGCCGTGCTTACGCTTGTTTCCATTCCGATTCTGGTGAATTTTTTTCTGGTGCATTTCATGCAGGATGGTAAAGTGTTTCAATTGCCATTCTGGGAAGTGATGTATGAAATCACGGTGGTAACGGTATTGCCTGCCAGCCTGGGATTTTTACTGCGTGCACGCCTGCCGGGACTGGCGGCAAAAATGGAAAAGCCCATGAACCTGAGCAGCACGGCACTGCTTGCGCTGGTTTTTATATTGAAGATCTTCAGCAAAGAAGATTCCGGCGGCGCCGGCCTGATGTGGAATGACGTGGTGCAACTGATTCCTTATGTCATGCTGCTGAACTTCCTGAGTATGTTTGCCGGCTTTTTTGCAGGAACCTTATTCGGTCTTCCTTTCAAGGATAAAATAACTATTTCTGTGGAAGTGGGCCTGCACAATACAGCTTTGGCGCTGCTTATCGCAGGTAATATTTTACAGAATCACGAAATGGAAAAACCGGCCCTGGTTTACGCCATCAGTTCCTTCTTCATCACCTTTGCCGTTGCCTGGCTTTTGGGGCGCATCAACAAGGCCATGTTTCAGAGCAGGCGAAAAACCGAGTCCGGAACCAGATAACGCACGCTGCATCCCTGCTCGAGTCGCTCGCGTACATACGTTGCCGAGATGTCCAGATAGGGCGCATCAAACCAGCGCAGTCTGTCTTCATTGATTCCTGCAACGGCATGACGGTCGTAGCCGGCCCTTCGGTACACCAACAAATCAAATTCCTGCAAATAACCGGAATCCTTCCAGCGCGGCAGGCTCATCAGGCTGTCAGATCCCATAATCAGGCTGAAATGATGTTCCGGATGCAGGCCGTGCAAGGCACGCAGGGTGTCTGCAGTATAACTTGGCCTTGGCAGTTCAAACTCCAGTGTGCAGAGGTGAAACCCGGGATTTCCGGCCAAGGCCGTTCCAGCCAGTTTGAGGCGAAACTGTTCATCCCAGAGTTGTTGCGGCTCCTTAAAGGGGTTTTGTGGCGATAAAACAAACCAAACTTCGTCCAGCCTGCCTTCTTCAAGCATGAACTGAGCCACAATTAAGTGCCCGTTATGGATGGGGTTAAACGACCCGAAGAATAAGCCTACCTGCTTCATGGTTCCGACAGAAAACCATCAACTAACGCTTCACAGCGGTGTAAGGTTTCCTGAAGATCATCAT
>JBIKKI010000102.1:0-7999 GCA_044360435.1 Bacteroidia bacterium | reverse complement strand
CTCTCCTTTTGTTCCCTGCGGACTGAGAATCATTTGTGCATGTGCCGGCCATTCAGGAACTCCGTGATGAAACAAAAGGAGAGCAGTTTGTGGCGGAAGCTCGTGTTGTGAAATGTATTGACGGATGTTGCCCGTGAGCACCAGTTTGGTTTTGGGTGCATAGTGCTTGTCCAACTGTCCCGGTGCGATGGGGTTCGAACTTTGACGCAGGCTCATGGAAATATCCGGAATGACTTCCCGGATGCGCTCAGGTGCCAAACCGCCCAGACGCAGTATTTCCGGTCTGGGTCCGGCAAACGATACTACGGTGCTTTCCAGACCGATGTCGCAGGGCCCACCATCCAGAATATAGGAAATGCGGTTTCCCAGTTGTGCTGCCACATGTTCGGGTCTTGTAGGGCTGATGTAGCCGAACGGATTGGCGCTGGGTGCGGCGAGCGGCAACCCGGATTTGCGGAGGAGTTCCAGGGTAAGCGGGTGATTTGGAACCCGCAGGGCAACGGTTGGGCCACCGGCGCAAACCAAATCGGGAATGATGTTCCGTCGGGGAAGTACCAGTGTTAGCGGTCCGGGCCAGAACTTTGCCGCCAGCGCACGCGCCTCTACCGGGAAAGCACTGGCATAAAGCTCCACGGAGTGAACATCCGGGATGTGCACAATCAGCGGATCAAAATGTGGCCTTCCTTTCACCAGAAAGATTTGTGCCAGCGCCGCTGTGTCCAGCGCATTTCCGGCAAGACCATACACGGTTTCCGTGGGAATGGCCACAAGCTTCCCGGCCTCCAGCAATGCCGCAGCAAGGTTTAAATCTGTTCCTATAATCGCAGGAGCACTCAACGCCGCTTCAGGTTGTATTTTTCTATTTTGTTGTACAGATGGCTGCGTTGAATGTCAATCTCCGTGGCTGTTTTGGCCACATTCCAGTTGTTTTGAGACAGTTTTCGTTCGATAAAAATCTTTTCTGCAAAATCCTTGAACTCCTGAAACTGCTGAAACTGATCGACTACGCCAAAGGGATCTGCCGCCCTTTGCGCAGGGTTGCTGTACGTGAACACATCGTCATCAGAAATCACATCCCCGCAAAGGATGACCAATCGTTCCACCACATTGCGCAGTTCGCGGATGTTGCCGGTCCAGTTTACTTCTTTCAGCGCTTCCAATCCGGCGGGCGAGAATTTCTTCACCGGAATTTCATTTTCTGCGCAGATTTCGCCCAGGAATTTTTCGGCAATGACTGGAATATCGTCGGCACGCTCGTTCAATGTTGGCACATGGATGAGGATGACGCTTAATCGGTGGTATAAATCCATCCGGAAATTCCCTTTGTCAATTTCGGCCAACAAATCCTTGTTGGTTGCAGCAACGATGCGCACATCCACCTTCACTTCTTTATCGCCGCCAACCCTGCTGATGCGTCCTTCCTGAATGGCCCTGAGCACTTTGGCCTGTGCAGCCAGACTCATGTCGCCAATTTCATCCAGAAACAGGGTTCCGCCGTGCGCCTGTTCAAATTTGCCGATGCGTTGTTTGATGGCGCTGGTGAATGAGCCTTTTTCATGGCCAAACAATTCACTTTCTATCAATTCGGTAGGAATGCTGGCGCAGTTTACTTCTACCATAGGGCCGCTGCTCCGGTGGCTGAGTTCGTGAATCCAGCGGGCCACCAGTTCTTTCCCTACGCCATTTTCGCCGGTAATGAGCACACGGGCTTCGGTGGGCGCTACCTTCTCAATGGTTTCCTTGATTTTGGTGATGGCCGGCGTATCTCCAACGATGTCAAAGGTTTTTGAAACCTTTCTTTTCAGAACACGGGTTTCCGTAACGAGTGCATTCTTGTCAACCGCATTGCGCAGTACAATCAGAAGCCTGTTCAGATCCGGTGGCTTGGTGATGAAGTCATAGGCGCCTTTGCGCGTAGCTTCAACGGCCATTTCCACCGACCCGTGGCCTGTAATCATGATCATGGGTACATCCGGAGCAACCACCACGGCGCGTTCCAGCAATTCCATTCCGTCAATTCCGGGCATTTTTACATCGCATAAAACGGCATCAAAATCACCTTTGCTCAGTAATTCCAGACCTTTTTTGCCGTCTTCGGCCAGCTGTACACTGTAGTGTTCGTATTCCAGAATTTCCTTCAGGGTTTCCCGAATTGCCTTTTCGTCGTCAATGACCAGGATGTTTGCCATAGGAGCAATAATAAGGTATTGTATGTTCTATTGGACGCTTTTGTGACTGATTTTCTGAACCAATTATGCCCAAGATGCATTTGGGAGTTATGGGTTTAGGTCATGCGTAGGCCGGTGGCTGAGGCGCTTGCCTGTCCCGGGCGCTGAAAGTCCCGGGCGAGTCACGCGAGTCCCGGGAAACGCAGTAAGTCCCGGGGAAGCCCAACATTACAGCAACAATAACCATACGTAACCCTGTTTGAGACTACTGAACCAAAGTTGTATTGGATGTTCATGCAAATCACAAAATCAACCTACAATCATATCTTGTTTTCTTACTTTTTCCTTGATGAAAAAGTAAGAAAAAAATCAAGGCTGATAAGTCTGGTAGGCCTTGCGCTTGCAATCAGGCGAATGCTGCAGGTGATCTCCTCTCAGGCTCGGAGCTTCCTTTGCATTTTGCGCCTTCTTGCGGCGCTCCCAAGCTTCCAGCCTTATAGGCCGGTCCTTTTGCTATTGCTTTTGAAAGAGTACATGGATATCCTGCCTGCCCCCAACGCCTCTGTCATCCTGCGACCGTAGGGAGGAGACCCGGGCTGCAAGTCCCGAGCAACTTGCCTCGCAAGCATAGCGATGCGGGGCAGCATCGGGGGAGCCTGCCGAACCGCGAACTCCACCATTACACCCGCTCCAACTTATCCAGTTCGCTGGCTTTTCGTGCTGTAAATGAATTTTATCTACAGCACGCTCATGCAACAATTACCTTATTGCTACTTACTTTTTCCTTGATGAAAAAGTAAGCAAAAAATCAAGGCTGATAAGTCTGGAAGGCCTTGCGCTTGCAATCAGGCGAATGCTGCAGGTGATCTCCTCTCAGGCTCGGAGCTTCCTTTGCATTTTGCGCCTGCTTGCAGCGCTCCCAACCTTCCAGCCTTATAGGCCGTTCCTTTTGCTATGGATTTTGAAAGAGTACATGTATATTATATCCCGCCAGCCCCCAACGCCTCTGTCATCCTGCGACCGTAGGGAGTCCCGAGCTTCTTGTCTGTCATCCTGCGACCGTAGGGAGGAGTCCCGGGCTGAAAGTACCGAGCATAGCCTCGGTGGAGCTTGCCGAAGGGCTGCAGGTGATCTCCTCCCCGCATCGCAAGCTTACGGAGCAGGCGCGCTATTTCATAGCAATACACTTGGATTTGAGTTGTCTGTTTAACTGCACTCTTGCTGCGCTTGTAGCTTCCCATCTTTACAGGCTGGTCCTTTTATAAGTCCCCCCGAAATCGAACCGTTAATAACTTGGCAAATCAACAAACCAAGAACCGCGAACAAGTATCAGACCGAAACCACAAAAAGTCATTTGCTATTGCCTGTTCTATCCCTTCCGCTTGCCTAAATTCGCGGCCTGTAACAGATTACATCAATGGCCAAAATCAGTATCATCGGGGCAGGCAATGTTGGCGCAAGTTGCGCTGAATATATTGCCATGAAGGACTTCGCTTCAGAAGTTGTATTGCTTGACATTAAGGAAAACTTTGCAGAAGGCAAAGCGCTGGACTTGATGCAAACAGCAACGCTGAACGGTTTCAATACCAGAATTACCGGCAGCACGAACGACTACAGCAAGACTGCCGGCAGCGACGTGGTGGTGATTACCAGCGGTATTCCGCGGAAGCCCGGCATGACCCGCGAAGAACTGATCGGCATCAATGCAGGCATCGTAAAGCAGGTGGCCGAGCAGGTGCTGACTCATTCTCCGGAAGCCATCATCATCGTGGTGAGCAATCCGATGGATACCATGACTTACCTGGCACTGAAGGCAACCGGTTTGCCCAAAAACCGCATCATTGGCATGGGTGGCATCCTGGACAGCAGTCGCTTCAAGCACTATTTGAGCACAGCGCTGCAGGCACCCGCGAGTGATGTGAACGGCATGGTGATAGGCGGTCACGGTGATACCACCATGATCCCTCTGACACGTCTGGCTTCCTACAACGGAGTTCCCGTGTCACAATTCATCGCAGCCGACGCACTTGCCAAGGTTGCTGCCGACACCATGGTTGGCGGTGCCACCCTTACAGGCATGCTGGGTACCAGCGCGTGGTATGCTCCGGGCGCTTCTGTAGCTGTATTGGTACAAAGCATTATATGCGACCAGAAAAAAATGTTCCCCTGCTGCGTGAAGCTGGAAGGTGAATATGGACAAAACGACATTTGTCTGGGCGTTCCGGTAATCATTGGTAAAAACGGATGGGAACAAATTGTGGATGTTTCCCTCGATGCCAACGAACAGGCACTATTCGAAAAAAGCGCTGCTGCCGTGCGCTCCATGAATGAAGTGTTGCAGCAGATGTAACATCGGTAATAAGTGATATACAGGCCGTCAGGTTTCCTGACGGCCTTTTTTATACACCCTAAGCAGTTAGGGAACATTGTACATTTGCGTCATGTACGAGTTCATTGAAGGGAATCTGGAACAACTTACACCCACACAATTGGTACTGAGTGCCGGTGGTATGGGTTACCATATTCATATTTCCCTGTACACCTATGAACAATTGCGGGCGCACAAGCAAGCACGGGTTTTCGTGCACCTTGGCTTTCGCATCGAAAATCAGGCGCCTGTGGGCATGGTGCTGTATGGCTTTGCCCAGCCACAGGAACGCGAAATGTTTCGCCTGCTCATTTCTGTAAGCGGCGTGGGAAACAATACCGCCATGCTGATGCTGAGCAGTTTGCAACCGGATGAGCTTCAGGGGGCAATTCTCAATGGGAATGTTGCGTTATTGAAGGCGGTGAAAGGAATTGGTGAAAAAACGGCGCAACGCATCATCCTCGAATTGCGCGACCGGATGGGTGTTAAAACCGGGCGGATGCCTGCCGGTTTTGTGGCCCCCGAACTCAGCGCAGCGGAGGAAGCAGCAGAAGCACTGCTCGCACTCGGGTTTCAGCGTGCCAATGTAGATAAGGCGCTCACGCGCGTTACACGAGAACATGGTTCAGCACTAAAGGTGGAAGATTTCATCAAACATTCATTGAAAATTCTTTAATTCGTAATTCGAACCTCAACATCAAGCCTATAGAAACAGTTCTACACAAAAAAAATAGTTCTGCGAGCCTTGTTTAACGTGATGCGCCTACACTGTGTAGCTGTGAGTCTTTTTTCCAACATCCGGGTCTGGATGTTCCTTGCGCTCGCCCTTTTGGGCGCTGAGGCATCTGCGCAGTCGGGCAGCCCCGGCGACTCCGGAAGTCTGCGCTATCCCATCAGGGATAAAAAACCCAATGAGACATCTTCCTACGGGAACAACCTGGATTTGGCCGATCCAATTCAAAGGGAAATCCGCTACAATCCCAACTCGGGCAGGTACGAAACCTACAAACGCATTGGGGATTTATGGTTCCCCACCGGTGAATCGAAGAGCTACGAGGATTTTCTAAAACAGGAACAAAAGCTGCGCAACAAGGATTATTTCCGGCAGCGCTCACAACAATCTTATGCAGCCGGATCTTCCGGAACCGACGGCTGGAAGCCTCGATTGAACATTTCCAATCCCGAACTCAATAAAATATTTGGCGACGGCGGTGTGGACATTCAGCCTTCAGGCTCCGCCACCATCACCCTCGGCGGTAACTTCAACACCATCCGAAATCCGCAGTTCAGCAAAAGGCAACAGCGCAACGGCAACTTCATCTTCGACCAAAAAATTCAGCTCAACGTAACCGGAAACGTAGGCAATAAGGTGAAGCTGGGCATTCGCTACGATACCGATGCCACGTTCGAATTCGACAACCAGACGAACCTCGGCTGGCAGGGGAAGGAAGACGACATCCTGAAGGAAGTAGCATTGGGCAATGTGAGCCTGCCCTTGAACAGCAGCCTGATCAATGCCGGGCAAACCCTGTTTGGCGTGAAAACCCGCATGCAGTTTGGACGCCTCAGCGTGGCCACCATCTTTACCCAGCAAAAAGGGCAAACGACTGAAACAGAAGTGACCGGAGGTGCGCAGCTCACAGAGTTTAAAATCCAGGCCGACAACTACGACCAGAACAAACACTATTTCCTCAGCCATTTCTTTCGTGAACAATACGAGCAGGCACTGGCTTCTTTGCCACTGGTGAATTCCAGCGTGGTCATCAACAGGGTGGAAGTGTGGGTTACCAACCGCAATGCCGACATTGCCACCCCCCGCGATGTGATGGCGTTTATGGATTTGGGCGAAAGCGAACCCTGGAATCCAATACTCAACAGCGGTGTTCCCGGTAAAAGGCCGGCCGATAATGAACAAAACCTGTTGTACACCGACATCAGCAATGATCCTTCGGTGCGCAGCAAGGCAACTGCCATTGACCGCATTTCTTCAAAATATGCCGGGCGGCTGGAGCAGGGATTGGATTACGACATCCTGAACTACGCCCGTCAGCTGAACGAAACAGAATTTACCATTAACCGCCGTCTGGGCTATATCTCCCTGAATACACCCTTGAACAACGATGAAATACTGGCGGTGGCTTTTGAATATTCCTACAATGGACAGGTATTTCAGGTTGGGGAATTCTCCAGGGATTTGCCGCCGAACAATACCGACCTGTTGTTCTTGAAAATGCTGAAAAGTCCCATCATCAGAACCCGGGTTCCCATCTGGAATCTGATGATGAAAAACATCTATTCGCTCAACACGTACAACCTCAGCACCAATGATTTCAAGCTGAACGTGATTTATGCCGACGATACCAGCGGTGCCGACTGCAACTTCCTGCCGGTGCAGAACATCCCTGCCTTCGCCAATGGAAATCCCCTGCTGCGCGTATTTGGACTGGATCGGATCAACCGACAGATGGAGGCCAAACCCGATGGGGTGTTTGATGCTTTGGAAGATGTAACCCTGCAGGCACAATATGCCCGCATCATCTTTCCGGTGCTGGAGCCTTTTGGCGACTACCTCCGTCAGCAATTTGGAAGCAATACCGACCTTGCGGATTACTACACTTTTGATGCACTGTACGACAGCACGAAATGGCTCGCGCAACAGGACGTAAAACACAATAAATTCTTCCTGCAGGGAAGCTTTAAAGGGAACTCCAGTTCCCAAATTCCCGTAGGTGGATTTAACCTGAAGCCCGGAAGCGTGAAGGTTTATGCCAATGGGCGGCAATTGTCGGAAGGAACAGATTATACCGTTGACTACGGCTTGGGGATGGTTTCCATCATCAACCAGGGACTGCTGCAAAGTGGTGCCGTCATTAAGGTGAGTACGGAAAGTCAGGCCCTGTTCAACATCCAGCAAAAGACGCTGGTAGGCAGTCGCCTGGATTACAAGGTGAACGACAAACTGCTGCTTGGCGGTACCGTGATGCACATGTATGAACGGCCATTGGTGAACAAAACCAACATCAATGAAGAGCCGTTGCTGAATACCATCTTCGGACTGGACGCAACCTATAATTCAAAGAGCCGCTGGCTCACGCGGATGATCGACCGCTTGCCCTTCCTGGAAACCAAGGAAATTTCATCCATCACGATGAACGGAGAATTCGCGAAAATCATTCCGCACAACTTCCGTTCACAGGGCCGGCAAAGAGGCGTTTCCAACATGGATGATTTTGAAAATGCAGAAATCACCAACGACCTGAAGATGTTCACCAACTGGACCATGGCCAGTATTCCGCAGAAGCAAAACGACTTGTTTCCGGAGGTGGGCAACGACAACAAGATGCGCTGGCTGGACCATCATGGCCGCCTTTCCTACTATACCATCGACCCTTTGTTTTATCAGGAAGGGCTGATGCCAGCCAACATCAAGACCGATCCGAACATCCTCAGCAACCATTACATG
>JBIKKI010000101.1:0-8010 GCA_044360435.1 Bacteroidia bacterium | reverse complement strand
CCAATACCAATAGCAATGATGAGGCAGGTAATGATGGTGCGCAGCAGGTTCGAACGCACCGCATCCAAACCTTGTTTGATGTTTTCACGCAGCGTCAATGGCGCAGTTGATTAGTGATACAAAATCTTTGGGCCATGATGCCGGTTGATGCCGATTTAATCAGGCAGAAAATGATTGTCCGCAGCCGCAGGTTTCCTTTGCGTTGGGGTTGGAAAAGGTAAAGCCTCTGTTGCTTAGTCCTTCTTCCCAGTCAATGACCATACCGGCGACGTACATGGAATGGGCTTTATTCATTACCACCGGGATGTCATCAATCATGAATTCCTGGTCCTTGTCTTCTTTTTTGTCGAAGGCCAGCAAGTAGCTCATTCCGGAGCAGCCACCGCCCTTGACACCAATCCTGAGGTACTGATCATCGCCTACATTCAAGTTGGCGCGCAGTTTATGCAGTTCTACCAATGCGCCTTCCGTGAATTGAACCGGAGGTGGGTTGCCAATGCTTGTTTCTAATGCCATAAATGTTCAATCAGAGTTTCAAAATTAACCATTCCGAAGGTTTTTGGTTTCCACAGTCCTGATTCAGGTGATGATGGAGTAAAAAGGAAGAGGAAACCGGCGTGTATCTGGCAAATCCATCCCTTCCAAACAGAGGATTTGGGTTACCTTTGCGCCACTTACGCAAATCATGGAAATACTGAATGTGCTGCTGGAAATCCTGAAGTTTATGCTTCCTGCCGTAGTGGTTTTTCTGACCGCTTATTACATCATCAGGAATCAAAGTAAGGAAACCCTTCAAAAGTTGGCCATGGAAACAAGAAAGCAGAATCAAAACCTGGTAACGCCCATTCGTTTGCAGGCCTATGAGCGCATGGTTTTGTTTCTGGAGCGCATCAGTCCCAACCAGTTGATCATCAACCTCAATCAGCCAAACATGTCGGCACATGCCCTTCGGGCGGATATGCTGGCAACCATCAACCAGGAGTTCGCTTATAACATTTCACAGCAGGTGTACATCAGCGCCCAGGCTTGGAATGTAATCAAAGTGGTGAAAGAGCAGGTGGTGCAAATGATCAATACGCATTACGATTTGATGCCGGAGCATGCTATGGCGCCCGATTTAAGCCGGGCCATCATTGAAACACTCATGAAGGGCGATGCGCAACCTACCCAAAAGGCCATCGACTTTCTCAAAGCTGAATTGAACCTATACTTCGGATGAGTACTCCAGAAAACAATGAACGATACACCGATTCAGGCATTCGCCTGGAACCTTATTATTCTGAATGGAAAGGAAGCCATGCAGCGCCGGGGGCTTTTCCATATACCAGAGGCATCCGCAGGGATATGTATCGCGGCCGTTTATGGACCATGCGGCAGTACGCAGGATTTTCCACAGCCGAGGAATCCAACAAGCGTTACCATTACCTGCTGAACCAGGGCACCACAGGGTTGTCGGTGGCGTTTGACCTTCCTACACAAATTGGTTACGACAGCGATCATCCATTTGCGGAAGGCGAAGTAGGGAAGGTGGGTGTTTCCATCTGTTCCCTGAAAGACATGGAGGTGTTGTTCCGGGGAATCAAGCTGGAAGACATAACCACATCCATGACCATCAATGCTTCTGCGTCGATTTTGCTGGCTATGTATGTTGCCTTGGCCAGGCAGCAGGGCGCTGATTTGTCTAAGATTTCCGGTACCATTCAAAACGACATCCTCAAGGAATACGCCGCACGCGGTACCTATATATATCCGGTGCGTCCGAGCATGAGGCTCATTACCGACATTTTCGAGTGGTGCGGAACTTCATTGCCAAAATGGAATACCATATCTATTTCAGGCTACCACATCCGCGAAGCGGGAAGTACCGCTGCTCAGGAGCTTGCCTTTACCTTGTCCAATGGCATGGCCTATGTAGAAGCTGCTGTGGCCAAGGGACTGGATATCAACGTGTTTGGCAAGAGGCTCAGTTTCTTCTTCAATGCCCACAACAACTTTTTTGAAGAAATTGCCAAGTTTCGCGCCGCGCGCCGGATTTGGGCGCATTACATGAAGGAAGCCGGAGCAACAGATCCACAGGCCATGATGCTTCGTTTTCACACGCAAACAGGAGGTTCTACCCTTACAGCGCAACAGCCGGAAAACAACATTGTTCGTGTAACGCTTCAGGCCATGGCGGCCGTTTTGGGAGGAACACAAAGCCTGCATACCAATGGATATGACGAAGCCTTGAGTCTTCCAACGGAAAAGGCAGCAGGCCTGGCCCTGAGAACCCAGCAAATCATTGCTTACGAAAGTGCAGTGGCCGATGTCAGCGATCCACTGGCCGGTTCCTGGTATTTGGAACAACTCACCGATCAACTGGAGGCGGAAGCGCAGGCAACCATCGCATTGATTCGTGAGATGGGTGGCTCTGTGAAAGCCATTGAAAGCGGATGGATGCAACAGCAGATTGCAGATGCCGCTTACCGATATCAGCGCAGCGTGGAAAACGGAACCAAAACCATCGTAGGTGTAAATCGCTTCCAAACACAAGAACTGCAGGATACCCCGGTATTTCGGGTGGACGACAGCATCAGGCAATCACAAATGGCGCGTTTGGCAGCATTGAAAAGTGAACGGAATGAGGCCCTCACCTTGGCCAAGCTGGAAGATGTAAGGCGTGCAGCTGCCGATGGTTCAAACCTGATGCCACCCATTTTGGAAGCAGTTATCCACCATGCCACGCTGGGTGAAATTTCTGATTCAATGCGCGCTGTTTTTGGCGAGTACAACGGATAGTAACGATGAATGAGGATGCATGGTGATTCGATGGGTGAAAACCGTTGAAAAATCGCTTCCTGATTTATGTTAAAAATTCTTTATATGCAACCAAAATAAATTTTTTCAGTGTGGATTTCTTTCCTTTTTTAGCACCCCGGTTTGAACGAGACCTACCCAGCATGAAATCGGTTTTAAAATTTTATCTAACCCATTGATTAACAGACTATTAGAAGCCTATGAACGAACAACCGAGACCACAAGACCAGGCGTGGAGTGAATGCCTCAAAGTGATCAAGGATAATGTGACACCGCAAAGTTTTAAAACTTGGTTTGAACCCATCAAGCCAGTTAAATTAGAAGGAAAGATCCTAACCATTCAAGTACCCAGTCAGTTTTTTTATGAATGGCTGGAGGAACACTATGTAGGTCTGTTGCAAAAGACCTTAAAGAAAGTAATTGGTCCATCCGCAAAGCTGGAGTATAACGTTATTGTGGAAAACGGCCAACAAGGCAACTCTCCTTACACCGTGAATCAGCCTTCAGGAAATACATCCAGGCCGGTGTCCAACGAGTTGGGTATGCCTATTCAGTTGGGCACGTCAATTAAGAATCCGTTCATCATTCCCGGTTTGAAAAAGATGAACATCGATTCTCAATTGAATGCGAAATACACTTTTGAGAATTTTGTTGAGGGCGAATGCAATAAACTTGCACGGAGTGCAGGACTTGCCGTAGCCCAGAAGCCGGGTGGTACCGCCTTCAATCCGCTGATGATTTTCGGTGGATGTGGTTTGGGTAAAACACACCTCGCTCATGCCATTGGCAATATGGTGAAACAAATCCATAGAGCCAAGGTTGTACTTTTTGTAAGTTCCGAGAAATTCATGAATCAGTTTATTGATTCTTCCAGAAACAACAGCACCGCTGATTTTGTGAATTTCTATCAGTATATCGACGTATTGATCATGGATGATGTTCAGTTCTTTGCCAAAAAAGAACGGACTCAAGAGATTTTCTTCCAGATTTTCAACCACCTGCATCAGAACGGAAAACAAATCATCCTCACCTGCGACAGGCCGCCAAAGGATCTGAAAGATGTGGATGAACGTTTGCTTTCACGTTTTAAATGGGGTCTGAGTTGTGATCTTTCCATGCCCGATTATGAAACCCGTTTGGCCATTCTTGAGAACAAGATGTATCAGGATGGAATTACCATTGATCGGGAGGTAGTTGAATATCTGGCCCACAATATCGACACCAACATCAGGGAATTGGAAGGTGCCTTGATTTCCGTTTTGGCTCAGTCTTCCCTAACCAGAAAGCAAATAGACCTGCCTTTGGCCAAGCAGATGATGAAGAATTTCGTGAAGAATGCCAGCCGCGAAATCTCCATCGATTACATCCAGAAGCTGGTATGTGATTTCTACGGCTTGCCTGTAGAAGCTGTGAAGTCCAAAACCAGGAAACGTGAAATTGTGCAGGCCCGGCAAATAGCCATGTACTTCGCTAAAGACCTGACCAAGGCATCACTGAAGAATATAGGAATGCATTTTGGTGGTCGCGACCATTCCACAGTGATTCATGCATGTCAAACGGTAAACGACCTGATGGATACCGATAAAAAGTTCCGCTACGATGTAGATGAAATTGAAAAGCGGATTAAAATCAATACGTTCTAAACACCACTAACCGTACTTTCTCACAGCCCGAACGCCCTGCGTCTCGGGCTGTTTGCTATATTTGACCCGTGTTCAGCCGCATCGGTATTCCGGATTTTCCAGATTATGAGCTTCTAGATTGTGGAGGCTTTGAAAAATTGGAACGTTTTGGAACCCATGTATTGCGCAGACCTGAACCGCAGGCCATCTGGTCCAAAAGCCTGAGTGAACAGGAATGGACGGCAAAAGCGCATGCTTCTTTCTTTAGAAAAAAAGGCACTGCCGCCGATGGCGATCAGGGAAACTGGGAACTGAAAAAAGGAGTTCCCGAGCGTTGGCAAATCACCTATCGCTACAAAGGAATGCATCTGAAGTTTCGCCTGGGGCTAACTTCTTTTAAACATGTTGGGGTGTTCCCTGAACAGGCGGACAACTGGAATTTTATTTACGACTCGCTCCACGATATAAGCGTGCAGCAGCCAAGGGTTCTGAATCTTTTTGCCTATACCGGAGGCGCCTCTTTGGCAGCAAGGTCTGCGGGAGCAGAAGTGTACCACGTGGATTCAGTTAAGCAGGTCATCACCTGGTCGAGGGAGAACATGGAACTGAGCGGATTAAAAGACATCCGTTGGATTGTAGAAGATGCATTTCGTTTTGTGGAACGGGAGCAGCGCCGCGGAAAAACCTACCATGCCATTTTGATGGATCCACCCGCTTATGGTCGTGGTCCGGATGGGGAGAAATGGCAATTGGAAAAGCAAATCAACGAACTGCTGTCTATGACATCCTCCATATTGGAGCCTAAAAATAGTTTCTTGCTGGTTAATCTTTATTCCATGGGCTTTTCCCCTATGATTACGGAAACCCTTGTGCAGGCGCAGTTTCCCGGAAATGACTTTAATTCAGGTGAATTGTTTGTGAAAGACCGATTTGGAAAGTGTCTTCCTCTGGGAACCTGTCTTCGATTAATTAGAAAATAATGACTCATTCAGAAGAAAAACCGCTGATCCTTATCAGCAATGATGATGGAATTACAGCTCCGGGAATCAAAGCCCTGGTAGAGGTGATGCAGGAAATAGGAGAGGTGATTGTTGTTGCGCCCGATAAGCCTCAAAGCGCCATGGGGCATGCCATTACCATCAATCAGCCGCTGCGGCTTACGAAGGTGGATCAGTTTCCGGGTGTAGTTTCGTATCAATGCAGCGGCACGCCCGTGGATTGTGTTAAACTGGCCATCGACAAACTGCTTACCCGCAAACCCGATTTAATGGTTTCCGGTATCAATCATGGCTCGAATGCATCGATTAATGTCATCTACTCCGGAACCATGAGTGCCGCGGTTGAAGCCGCCATCGACGGAATGCCGGCCATTGGATTTTCACTGTGCGATTACCGCTGGGATGCAGATTTTGAGGTAGTGAAACCTTATGTACGACGCATTGCTTTGGAATACCTGCGCAATGGCCTGCCTTACGGCACCTTGCTGAATGTGAATTTGCCTGTTCCCGAAGGGGGGATCAAAGGCGTGAAAGTATGCAGACAGGCTGTGGCAAAATGGAAAGAGGATTTTGATGAGCGTCTGGATCCCTTCAACAGGAAATATTATTGGATGACCGGGCGTTTTGTGAACATGGATAAAGGGGAAGATACCGATGAGTGGGCACTAGCTCATGGTTACGTGTCGGTAGTGCCCACCCAGTTTGATTTGACCGATCACAGCCGTATCAGCTCCTTAAACACCTGGGATATTCATGAATAAACTGCAAAAGAAGGATTTGTTGCTCGGCATCATTGGAGGTATTTCCCTTCCATTTGTCATCGCGTTGCTCATCTTTACGGTTTTTCGCGAAGAAGGAAGCCAGGCAGATTTTATTGATCTTCTGGGTAATGCCGTTTTGATGAGTCCGTTTATCAGGATGGGCCTGATTGGGAACGGTGTTATGTTCTGGCTGTTTTTGCGGCGGAACAGGGATATGGTTTGTCGCGGAATTCTCATTGCCACCATGATTTACGGGGTATATGTGGTTGCGATGGTTTTCAAATCCTAAGGCATGAAGTATTACCTGATTGCCGGTGAAGCATCAGGCGATTTGCAGGGTGCTGCATTGATAGAGGCACTGAAGCAAGAGGATCCGAATGCATCATTTCGGTTCTGGGGCGGCGACCTGATGGCTGCTGCTGCCGGCACAACTCCCGTGGTACATCAGAAAGAGCGTGCTTTTATGGGTTTATGGGAAGTTATTCGACATCTTGGAAGTATCCGCAAACACTTAAAACTCTGTAAAGCCGATATACTGAACTGGAATCCGGATATTGTCATTCCCATCGATCATCCCGGTTTTAACATGCGTATTGCAGCCTTCACAAAGAATCATGGATTCAAGGTAGCCTACTTTATCGCACCTAAAGCCTGGGCCTGGAAGAAAAAACGGGCATTCACGCTGGCAAAAGTCACCGATCTGGTTTTGTCGATTCTTCCTTTCGAACCGGCATTCTTTGCTCCGTATCAAGCGCCTGTGCGATACATCGGCAATCCTCTTTGGGATCAGATTTCGGCCTTTCAGGCAGATCCGGCCTTTCTACAGCGAAACGCCCTTGAAAAACCGGTGATAGCCTTGTTGCCGGGCAGCAGAAGGCAGGAAATTGTGCGCATCTTGCCAACCATGATCGAAGCCGCGCTTCGATTGGAGGATTGTGAGGTTGCCATTGCCTGTGCTCCTGATTTTCCACCCGAGTTCTACCAGCGTTTTATTGCCCCGCATCCATCCATTCGACTGCTGAGCGGAGAAACGTATCAACTGCTGTCGCATGCCCAGGCCGCCCTTGTAGCCAGCGGTACCGCTACCCTCGAGGCTGCGCTGCTGAATTGTCCGCAGGTGGTTTGTTATCGCACAAGTGCACTTACTTATCATGCGGCCAAACGTTTGCTCAAGATCAAATACATCAGTCTGGTGAATCTGATTATGAACAGGTTAGTGGTGCGCGAGCGAATTCAGAACGAAATGAATCCGGAAATTCTGGAACAAGACCTCAGGCGCTTGCTGGAACCCGATCACGCGCTGCAGTTAAAAGCCGATTATGAGGCACTTCGGATGAAGATGGGTAATCCAGGTGCAGCACAAAGGGCCGCGTCAGAAATTTTGAAATTGGTTTAAAGAAAACTCTTGAAAATCTACTTGTAGAACATGTGTTTAGCGTCTTATCTTTGCATCCCGTTCTAAACCATCATTCATTGAATGGAATGACCAACAGAATAACAAGGACGCACTTGAAATACTCGAGTGATATGTGGTTCATTTGTCTTTCTGTGCTATAAAAATGGGGAATTAGCTCAGCTGGCTAGAGCGTTTGCATGGCATGCAAGAGGTCATCGGTTCGACTCCGATATTCTCCACTAACCCGACGCTACAAGGCGTCGGGTTTTTTTTATGACTTACTTAAAAGGGTGTATTATGTTTTACTTGTACATTTTGTATGCTGCTTCAATTGATTCTTATTACGTTGGCGAGACCGTAAACCTGGAGGACCGATTGTACCGTCACAATCATTCAGGGTCGAAGTCAACGAAAAAGGCCTCTGACTGGCAGATTGT
>JBIKKI010000124.1:0-6782 GCA_044360435.1 Bacteroidia bacterium | reverse complement strand
GGCTCTTCATGCTTTAATGGTTCAAAAACATGCGCACGCGGGGATTGGAGGTTCCGCGCTACGCGAAACGAACCCTGCGCGGCCAGTTCTGACAATCCGCAGAGCAAAAGCAACAGCAGGAATCGGTACATCATTTACGGAGCGACTTGGTAAATTCAGCAACCAGCTTCAGCTCTGCCTCATTCCAACCTGAAAATTTCCCCATACGGTTTTTACCGTTGCGCAAAATGTTGATGATTTCAGCCTCGCTGAGCGTACTGGTTTGCAGGTTGGCAGCGCCTCCAACCTGTGCGGCACCATCTTCACCGTGACATACAACGCAATTCGACACATACATCGCTTTTGCCGTTTCCTGAGGCGTAGCGCCGGCAGCAACGGGTTGTACGCGGTTTTTCTTCGCAGCTTCGGCCATGCCATACGCACCAAAAATGAGCAATACGCTGAGTGTTGCCAGTGGCTTATTGGCCTTTTTGAATCCGATCACAGCAAGGGGAATGCTGAGAAACACCATACCGATTTTCACCCATTGCAGCATTTTCACTTCTGCGGCGGTGAACAGCAAATACAAGCCTGTTGCAAGAAACAGGGTGCTGATGCCCATGTCAAAAATGCGCCATCCTTTTTTCTGCATGGCAGCCATGGCTTTGGCATTATTGGTGAGCAGGAAAATAAGTTTAAACAGGTAGAGCACAAGAAACAGCATCACGCTGAGCTTGTGGGTGTGTAACATTCCGGTTCCCATAAGTAGGGCAAATATAACCAAGAGGGATACCTTTGCGGAGGCATGGTTCAGATTCTCTTCGGCAGTTTTTTATTGAGTCTCATTCACGTGTTGTTGCCCAGCCACTGGTTGCCTTTGGTGGCTTTGGCACGTTCCGAAAAATGGACCAGAATGCAAACGCTGCGCTTCACGCTGATGCTTGGACTGGCGCATGTGCTGAGCACTGTCGGCCTGGGCATTGTACTCGGCCTGATTGGTAAACGCCTGGCCACGGAACTGGAATTTTTCGGACACCTGCTGGCACCTTTGCTGCTCATCCTGCTTGGATTGGTGTATTTCAGTCTGAACAGCGGCCACAGCCACCACGAACACCTTCCTTCCGAAAAATCGCTGAAGAAGTTGAAACCCGCTACGGTATTGCTGACCATGGCAGCTGCCATGTTCTTTTCGCCTTGTCTGGAAATAGAAAGTTATTTCCTTTCAGCCGGAGCTTATGGCAATTCAGCCATTATTTCTGTGGCTGTGATTTACACGCTGGTAACCATCATTGGCATGCTCGCGCTTGTAGGGTTCACCCTGAGCGGATTGCACCGCCTCAACCTGCACTTCATGGAACATCACGAAAAGCGGATTACCGGAACGGTGCTGATATTGACAGGCATCATCAGTTTTTTTGCCGCTTAAGGCACTGCTCGTTCCTGTAATACCTTCGCGTCACCCCTCTGAATTCAGTACCAGTTTCACCCCAATATTCTTGGGTTCGGTGAAGAAGCGCATGGCCTCCCAACCGCCTTCCCGCCCTACGCCGCTGCTTTTCACGCCGCCAAAAGGCGTTCTGAGGTCGCGTTCCAGCCAGCAGTTCACCCAAACAATGCCCATCTGCAGTTTGTGGGCCACGCGATGTGCGCGGTTCAGGTCTGAAGTCCACAGCCCGGCCGCCAATCCGTATTCGGTAGCGTTGGCCAGCGCCAGTGCTTCGGCTTCATCATGGAAGGATTGCAGGGTTACCACGGGACCGAAAATCTCTTCCATGTTGGTTCGGCACTGTTGCGGCAGGCCTTCAATAACTGTTGGGCTCAGGTAATAACCACCGGGAACGGGCTGCTGCGGTTCACCGCCGCAAAGAAGGGTTCCGCCTTCCTGTTTGGCCAGCTCGATGTATTGTTTCACCTTTTCAAAATGCGCTTTCCCCACCAGAGCTCCAATATCGGTATCCGCGTGGGCAGGATTTCCCACCTTCAGCTGCTGCACCTTTGCCACGAAGGCATCGCGAAACTGTGCATAAATGGCATCCTGAACCAGAATGCGCGAGCCACACAGGCAAATTTGCCCCTGATTGGTAAACGAGGCACGTACGGCGGTATTCAGCGCCAGTTCAAAATCAGCATCGGAGAACACGATGGTTGGATTCTTGCCACCGAGTTCAAGTGATAGCTTCTTAAACATAGGCGCAGCCGTGGCGGCAATCGCCGCTCCGGTTTTGGTGCCGCCGGTAAAGCTGATGGCCTTGATGCGCGGATGTGCAACCATGGCACTGCCGGCCTCCGGACCGGTTCCATGCAGGATGTTCAGAACACCCGCGGGAAGTCCGGCCTTCTGCGCAATTTGTGCCAATCGGAACGCCGTCATGGGCGTCACTTCGGAAGGCTTGGCCACCACGCAACAACCTGCGGCCAGGGCCGGGGCAATTTTCCAGGTGAACAGGTAGAGCGGAAGGTTCCAGGGGCTGATGCAGCCCACCACGCCGAGGGCTTGCCTCAGGGTATAATTGAACAGCTCGGGTGAAGTTTGATGGCTTTCGGAAGCAAATTGGGTTGCTGCCGATGCAAAAAATCTGAAATTATCTACGGCACGGGGAATATCCATGCGGCGCGCCAGCGCCAGCGGTTTACCGGAATCACGGCTTTCATCCGCAGCCAGCGCATCCAAATCGGCTTCCATCAGATCGGCCATGCGGAACAGGAAGGCTGCCCTTTGTTCGGCTTTCAATGCGGACCAGGCAGAAAACGCCTGTTCAGCGGCGGCAACGGCAGCGTCAACATCAGCAGCATCTGAAGCTGCAATGCGGCTGTACACTGCTCCGCAGGAAGGATCTTCGTTGTCGAGCCAGGCTCCGGAAATGGCTGGGCGCAATTCCCCGTTAATGTAATTCAGGATGGATTCCATGATTCAGGTTCAAAGTAAAGGAAGCCGGATGAACCATGAACAAGCACGGATGAGAATCAAAGGAAATTCTACATGGTCATCCGAATCACAGCCAGATACAAAGGCATGCCCAGGGTAATGTTGAAGGGAAAGGTAATGCCCAGTGCCATGGGTATATAAAGTCCCGGATCGGCTTTAGGTGCGGCAAGCCTCATGGCGGCAGGAACTGCAATGTATGAGGCACTCGCGGCAAGTACTGCACACATGAAGCGATTGGCAACATCATCGGTAACCATGGCACTCAGCAGTGCTGCGATGGTGCCGTTCACCGCCGGCAGCAACACCGCGGTCAAACCTGCAAACCAGCCATAATGAGCAAAAGAGGCCAGGCGACGGGCTGTAACCATACCCATTTCCAGCAGAAAGATGGCGAGAAATCCTTTGAAAATATCATTGGTAAATGGCTTGATACCCTCGGCCTGTTTCGAATCGGCTATCAAACCAATAAAGAGGCTGCCCAGCACCATCAGCACACTGCCGTTGTTAAATGAATGTCGGATTACAGAACCGAGTTTCAACTGTTTTGTTCCGGGCTGAACCTCTTCAAACCTCCGCATAAGCACCATGCCTACAATAATGGCCGGGGCTTCCATCAGCGCCATCACGGCAACCATATGACCACCTGCGGAAAGTCCGCTCATTTCCAGAAAAGCTACAGCAGCCACAAATGTCACGGCACTTACAGATCCGTAAGAAGCAGCAACTGCCGCGGCATTATACACACCCATTCTTCCCTTCATCAAAAAGAACACGTAGAACGGGATTACCGCGGCAAGGCCCAAACCGAAGAACAGGGAATGAAGAATTTCTGAGGTAAACGCTCCGTGCGCCAATTCCTGTCCGCCCTTGAAGCCAATGGCAAACAGCAGGTAAAGCGAAATGAATTTACTGGTGGATTCAGGAATCTCGAGGTCGCTCTTCAACCGTGCGGCCAGAATACCCAGACAGAAAAACAAAAGTGTTGGGTTGGTAAGGTTACTCAGTACGATTTGAAACTCCATATCAATTGATCCTGTCCCATTTTAGGATTCAGATTCGGAGCGCAAAAGTGCAGCATTCAGGTGAACCCCAAGCATGCTTCAGGGGTATGAAATGCATAAAGTGCGTTTATGAAACGCTGCGGAAGGATAACTCTAAAACTGTTCCGACCAGCTGAAATGTTTGGCTACTATTTCCTCTTTTTTGGTGCGAATATGCTCCAGGAATGCCTGTGCCACCGGACCATGACGCTTGCCTTTCAGCCATACCAAACTCCAACTGGAACGGAACGGCAAACCGCGCATGGGAATAATTTTCAGTTCGCCTTTAAGGATTTCATTTCGGATGCCAATTAGCGGCATCACCGAATACCCCAAACCCGCCAGGATGGATTGCTTTACGGCCTCATTGGAAGTAAGTTCCAGCTTCTTGGAAACATCAATGCGATTCACATCAATAAACCGTTCCATGGTTTGCCTGGTTCCCGAACCTTGTTCACGGAAAATGAGCGGCATGCATCCCAAATCCTGAGCATTGAGCGGTTGTTCCGGCAATTCATGGCTTGCATTCCCAACCAGGTATAATTTATTCTGGAGTAAATCCAGATGCTCAATATTCAGGTGTTCAGGCAAACTGGAAACCAGGGCGAAATCAATTTCATTATGCTGCAAACTTTCAAGCACCTTCAATTTGTTGGTCACATCCATTTGCAGTTCCACGCCCGGATTGCCATTAACGAAGTCCGACAGAAAATACGGCATTACGTATTTCCCGGTGGAAACTACCGAAACCCGCAAATGGCCAAACAATTGTCCTTTGTGTGCATGTGTTTTGTAGTTGATGGCGTTTACCTGTTGCAAAATTTGTTCTGCAGCGTCGGCAATCTCTTTCCCGAAATCGGTGATATACAGCTTCCGGCCCACCACTTCTGTGAGCGGGATATCGAACTGCTCCTGAAATTTGCGCAGCTGTATTGACACCGCCGGTTGCGTGAGGTGTAAGGCTTCTGATGCTTTGGTAACACTTTGTGTTTCTACCACTTTGAGAAACACCTGCAACTGACTCAGCGTGAAATTCATAACTAAAGGTTATACTTAACATTTGGAAGTTAAATTTAGTTTTATGCGTAGTGGCCATCATTTTTGTGACAGTGTTGGAAACAACCATTTCCACACATAAAAAACCACTCCACATGATGACACAGATTGCACATGCATTGAAATCGGCTTCAGCCTACATCCTGTTCCTGATTGCCCTTTTGCTTATGATTCGCTCCTTTGTAGAGCCGCAACTGCTTTTGCAGCAATTTGAAATTGCCGCCAGTGTGGTGTTCATGCTTACCGGATTGAAGGTGTTTACTTTGGCCGCATTCAGTCAGCCGGGTTATGCAGCGGGTCGGGAAACCTCAAGGGCACGAAACGAAGAAGGCAAAGACCCACGCAGGAACCACATTTCCTGAGGGACATTCCTGAGCTTGCTGCTCAGTGATTCAGGAAGGCATCGTTGTGGATATCGGCAAAGATTTCAAACTCTTTGCGCTCTTCCCATAATGCCTGTTGCCAGCCTTTAATGGTGTATCCTTTACCGGGAAGATAACTGAGTCGATAGCTGCGGTGCATCCAAAAATTGTGTTCTGTCCAGTCGGCTTCGATCACCAACAGCGTTTCCTTTGCATCATAAAGCAGACTCACAGACCGAAGATCGGGCTCCTGATCTCTGGTTTCATACAGTGCAAAACGACCGCCATCAGCGGTTTGCTTCACCGTTAAATCGAAAGAAGCTGCCCAGGAAGGTTTATTCAAATCCATGCGTTCCCATAGTCCCAACTCGCGATCCCAATCCACCGAATCTTCCTGCGCACTTCGAAGTTCATCGCCCCAGACCAGGGTTTTACTGATGGCAGGATTGGCTTTCTTGAGCGCGGCAATTTCCGCTTTCATGTAGGCCGGCACCTGAAACCAGGGACCGTTGGTGCTTACTTCCTTTTGGGCACAGGCGTGTAACGCGAGTAAGGAACAAATCAGGGTTATTTTCTTCATCAAAACAGACTTACACCGCTCATATCGGCGGGTTGGGGTACATGCATCATTTTCAGAATCGTCGGCGCCACATCGGCCAGCTTGCCTTCGTGAAGCACGGGCTTGAGTTCCTTGCTTACCAGCCAGCAGGGAACAGGATTCATGCTGTGGGCTGTATTGGGGGTTCCATCGGCGTTTACGGCAAAATCGGCGTTGCCGTGGTCGGCAATGATCAGGCAATCATACCCGTGCTGCAGACCCGCTTCAACAAGTGCCCGGGCGCATTGATCCACGGTTTCCACCGCTTTCACAATGGCCGGAAAAACACCTGTATGCCCCACCATATCGGGATTGGCAAAGTTGATGCACATGAAATCGGCCGCCTCTGCGCGGATTTGCTCCAGCAGTCGGTCGCGCAGCTCGGGAGCGCTCATCTCCGGCTGCAAGTCGTAGGTCGGCACCTTGGGTGATGCCACCATGATGCGTTCTTCACCGGGAAACACTGCTTCCCGTCCGCCGCTGAAGAAAAAAGTAACATGAGGATATTTCTCGGTTTCTGCAGCGCGAAGCTGTTTCAGGCCGGCTTTGCTTACTACTTCGCCCAGCGTATTGTTCAGATTCTGGTCTTCGAACAACACCTTCACGCCTTTGTATGAAGCATCATAGGTGGTAAAGGTGGTATAATCCAGCGGCATGGTGTGCATGCCGTGTTCCGGCATATCTGTTTGCGTGAGCACCTGGGTCAATTGCCTGCCGCGATCCGTTCTGAAATTGAAGAACACCACGGCATCGCCGGGTTCCAGCCTGCCTTCGCCGCCGGGCACCACCAGCGGCTCCATGAATTCGTCGGTAATTCCGGC
>JBIKKI010000100.1:0-8024 GCA_044360435.1 Bacteroidia bacterium | reverse complement strand
TCCTTCCGCAACCTGGCTACGGGTATATTCAACTGCTCCCGGTATTTCGCTACGGTGCGGCGGGCAATATGGTACCCTCGTTGCTTGAGCAGTTCCATCAGTGCCTCGTCGGTGAGCGGCTTGGTTTTGTCTTCCGCCTCAATGGCATCTTTCAGGATCTTCTTGATTTCGCGGTTGGAAACCTCATCTCCGTCTTCGGTGGCAATCCCTTCGCTGAAGAAGAACTTCAACGGGATGATGCCGAAATCCGTTTCCACGTATTTGCTGTTGGCCACACGGCTGATGGTGCTGATGTCCAGGTTCACCTTCTCGGCAATATCCTTCAGGATCATCGGTTTCAGCTTGGCCTCGTCGCCGTCTTGAAAATACTCGTGTTGTCGGGCAACAATCGCCTGCATGGTGCTGAGCAAAGTATGCTGCCGCTGCTTCACCGAATCGATGAACCAACGCGCTCCTTCCAGCTTTTGCTTGATGTACTGCACCGCATCTTTCATGCTGCGGTCTTTCTCCGGGGCCGCTTCGTATGCGCGCAGGGTTTCGGCATAGGCCGGGCTCAGCCTCAGCTCGGGTGCGTTCCGAGAGTTCAGCAAAACTTCCAGTCGCCCTTCGTCGTTGCGCACAATAAAATCGGGTACGATGTACATCGTTTTGGAAGCACCACCCTGCGTCATTCCCGGCTTGGGCGTGAGCTTGGTGATTTCCTTGATGGCATCGCGCAGCTGATCATCGTCAATCTTCAGGGAGCGCTTGATCTTCTCGTAATGCTTCTTACCAAAGGCTTCCATGTAATCGGCGATGATGCGCTCTGCCAGGGAAAGGGCGGGGTTATTCCCGTAATCCTTCTTATACAATTGCAACAACAGACATTCCTGCAGGTCGCGGGCGCCAATGCCGGCCGGGTCGAAATTCTGAATTTTGATGAGGATGCGTTCCAGGTGCTCTTCGGTGGTCATGATGTTCTCCGAAAAGGCCAGATCGTTCACAATGGCACGCAGCTCTCTGCGCAAATAGCCGTCTTCTTCGATGCTGTTGATCAGGTGTACAGCCAGGATCAAGTCTTCCTCTTTGGGGAAAGTGGCCCTGGCCTGTTCCAGCAGGTAATCCTGAAAGCTGTAGGAATTGGCAATAGGCATCTCGCGCTGCTCCTCATCGCCGTAGTCTTCATTCAGGCGGAAGCCACCGTCGTCATCGTTGTAGCGCAGCAGTTCGTCGATGTCCACATCGCGGGAAAAGGTTTCTTCTTCGGCAACCAGCTCTTCCTCGGTATTGGAAAAGGTATCTTCTTCTTCGTTTTTGCCGGTTTCCAGCGCGGGATTGTCGAGCAACTCCTGATCCACCTTCTCTTCAAAATCCAGCGTGTTGAGCTGCAGGAGCTTGATAAACTGAATCTGCTGCGGACTTAGTCGCTGCAGCATCTTCTGACTCAGGTGTTGTTTCATTGAACTCATGTGCCCTTCCTCAACCTAAATGTTATTCCTCACCCTAAATTTGTGCACGGTTTTTTGAATAGACCGATTACAGGCAAATGTACATAAAAGATTTAGCAGCAGCAGCGGAACAAACCACCACCATCAAAGGCTGGGTGACCAATAAACGCGAGAGTAAAGGAATTGTATTCCTGGTGTTGCGCGACGGAACGGGTTTTTGTCAGTGCGTGGTGGCACTGGACCAATGTGGCGAACAGGTGTTTGAACGCGCCCGCAGCCTCAGCATGGAAAGCAGTGTGGCACTGAGCGGCTTGGTAGTCCGTGATGAAAAACAAATCGGCGGCGTAGAACTTCAGGTGAATGAAGTGGACGTTTTTCAGATTGCCGAAGAATATCCCATTTCCAAAAAAGAACACGGGGTGGATTTCCTCATGGATCACCGCCACCTGTGGTTGCGCAGCAGCCGGCAGTGGGCCATCATGCGCATCCGGAATACGATCATCTTCAGCATCCATAAATTCTTTCAGGAACAAGGCTTTCTGCAAATGGATGCGCCCATCTTCACCGGCAACGCCTGCGAAGGAACCAGCAACCTGTTTGAAACCGATTTCTACGGCGATCCGGCCTATCTGAGCCAAAGCGGACAGCTGTACGGCGAAGCGCTCGCCATGGCGTTTGGCCGCATTTACACCTTCGGCCCGACCTTCCGTGCCGAGAAAAGCAAAACCCGTCGCCACCTGAGCGAGTTCTGGATGATAGAGCCGGAAATGGCGTTCTACGACATCTTCCAGAATATGGATGTGATTGAAGGCATGCTGCATACCGTCATCCGTGAAGTGCTCAACACCAATAAAGCGGAATTGGAACTCATCGGACGCGATACCGCCATCCTGGAAAGCAGCCTGAAGCCATTTCCACGCATCACCTACGATGAAGCGGTGCGCATCATCAAAGGAGCACAGGATGTGAACGGCGTGAACAGCATTGTTTCGCTGCGCGAAGCCCTGAAAGAAACCCAGGAACGCCACGATGCCGTGCTCAAGGAAATTGAAGAACGCGAAGCCAAAATTGCCACGCCCGGCATGAAGAAGGGCGAGATTGGCTTCCACCAGAATAAAATCCAGGAATTGCGTACCGAACTGCGAGACCTGGAGGAAGACCTGCGCAACATGCCGCAGTGGATCGAAAGCGCCATGAATTTCCGCTATGGAAACGATTTCGGCGGCAGCGATGAAACCGTGCTTACCCGCCTGTTCGATGTGCCCGTGATGGTGTACGACTGGCCGCACGAGGTGAAGGCGTTTTACCTGAAGCGCAGCGGCGCCGATCCTTCCAAGGCTCGCGGTGTAGATGTGCTGGCCCCCGAAGGTTACGGCGAAATTGTAGGCGGCGGCGAGCGCGAAACAGACCTGAAGCTGCTTCAGGAGAAAATCATCGAACACCAGCTGCCCATGGAAGCCTTTGAATGGTACCTCGACCTGAGGCGCTTTGGCAGTGTGCCGCACAGCGGATTTGGCCTCGGCCTGGAACGCCTGGTTACCTGGGTGTGCAAGCTGAAGCACGTGCGTGAATCCATTCCCTTCGGACGCATGTACGGGCGTTTGCTTCCCTAAACAGCAGCCCGGTATCGCTTTTACTTATCTTTGCCTACTGTAATATGAAAGGATATATCTCTGTGTTCACCCTGGTGCTGCTCGGCATGCAGGCTGTTCAGGCCCAGAATCCGACCGACACCTTATTCACCTTCGGACCCCATGCCGTGAGCGTGGAAGAGTTTGAACGTGGCTTCCTTAAAAACAAAGACCTCAGCAACCAAAAGCCAGATGCTGCCGAAATTGATGATTACCTGCGGCTGTATCAGCGTTTCAAGCTGAAGGTGCAGGATGCCTATGACCTGAAAATGGATACCGTTCCGCAGTTCATGCAGGAACTGAATGGCTACCGCCGCCAATTGGCCAAGCCCTACCTGAGCGACCGCGAAGTCACCGACCAGCTCATGAAGGAAGGTTATGAACGGATGAAATGGGAAGTGAGTACCGCCCACATCCTCATCCTTTCCCGCCAGGATGATTTGCCTGAAGATACCCTGAAGGCTTGGAATAAAATTCAGGCTATTGCTGCCGAGCTGGCCAATAATCCTGAAAAGTTCAGCGACATTGCCTTCGAAAAAAGTGAAGATCCCAGCGCCAAGGACAACCGCGGCACTCTGGGTTATTTTACCGCATTCCAGTTCGTATATCCCTATGAAACCGTAGCGTTCAACACGCCTGCCGGTCAAATCAGCAAGGTGTTCAGAACCAGTTACGGATACCACATCCTGAAGGTGCTCGACCGCCGTCCCAATGCCGGTGAAATGAAGGTGGCACACCTCATGCTCCGCCTTTCTCCCAATGCGAATGGCGATGAGCTGCAACAGAAAAAGGCGAAGGCCGATGAAATCTATGCGGAGATCCGCAAAGGTGTACCCTTCGAAGAAATGGTGGCCCGCTGGAGCGAAGATTACTCTTCGAAATCCATGAACGGTGAACTGGATTATTTCTATGCCACGGCCCACCTGAATGGCGAACTCACCGCAGAGTTTACCGAAGCGGCCTTCTCCCTGAAAAACGATGGTGACGTGTGCGCGCCCTTCCGCACGCCTTACGGATTCCACATCCTGAAGCGCCTCGACCTGAAACCGCTTCCTTCCTACGAAGAAATGAAGCCGGTGCTGAAGCAAAACATCTCCAGCGACAGCCGCTCCTACAAAAGCACACAGGCGATGATCGCCAAAATCAAACAGGAATACGGCTTCAAAGAGGTTCCCGGAAACCTGAAAACCTTTACCGCAACCCTCGATTCCAGCCTGTTAAAGGCCATGTGGATGAAAGGTTCCGGCCCGGCGTATCAGTTGCCGCTGTTTCAGCTGGGTGATGAAACCTTTACCGCCGACCGTTTCGCCGGTTACCTCGTTGCCATGCAGCGCCCTTCAAAACTCAAGCAGGTCAACAATGTGGTGAACACCTACTACAACAACTGGGTTGATGCCAGCTGCATCGATTACCTGGATCGAAACCTGAACAAGAAGTATCCTGAATTTGCCGCGCTGTATCAGGAATACCGCGAAGGTATTCTGCTGTTTAACCTTGCTCAGGATAAGGTTTGGAATAAAGCCATCCGTGATACCGCTGGTCTGGAATCGTTCTTCAAGGAGAACGCATCCCGCTATTCATGGAATGACCGTTTTCAGGTAACCATCTACAATGCCCGCACCGAGTCCATCATGAAGTCGGTGGCCAAAATGCTGAAAAAGCGCATGAGCGATGATTCCATCTACCGCTTCCACACCAAGGAAAGTTTGTTGAACCTGAGCATTCAGGAAGGTAAGTTCGAATCGAAAGACAGCAATGCCTTTGTGAACGAGCTGTTCGCCGCCGGCACCAAATACCGCAGCAAGAAGAATTATACCTGGGTGATGGGCCAGCGTGGAACCGATCAGTGGATTGTGATGCGCATCCATCAGTTTTTGCCTGCCGGTGCCAAGGCACTCGATGAGACCCGCGGCCCGGTAATTTCTGATTATCAGGTGGTTTTGGAAGATGCCTGGGTGAATGAAGTAGCCGCGCGTTATCCACTGAAGGTGAACGAACAGGCATACAGGCAGCTGAAGGAGCGCCTCACGCGGTAACCACCGCTCAGATCCGTGCGTTATATGCCCATGAAAGCGATTTTGCCTTTGCTCCTGGTCTTGTTGGGAAGCAGCTCCTTACAGGCTCAAAAGGAACGATATGTAGATGGCATCCTGGCTGTGGTGGGCGAAAAGATCATCACCTACAGTGATTACCTTACCGAATACGATCAGGTAAGCAAGCAAACCGGCCCGGGCAGGGAAGGAGAATGTTTTGTTTTTGAACAGCTTCTCATCCGGAAGCTGCTGATGAATCAGGCAGAGCTGGACAGCTTGCCTGTGGATCAGAATCGTATTGATGCGGAAATAGAAAACAAGCTGCGTTATTACGCCCGTCAGCTGGGCAGCGAGCGCAAGCTGGAAGAGTTCCTCGGCAAATCCTTGTCAGAATACAAAAGAGACATCCGTCCGCGGGTGCAGGAACAAATGCTCTCCCGCGACATGGAAAACAAGGTGCTTGAGAACGTGAAAATTAGCCCGAAGGAAGTGCAGGAGTATTATACCTCCATTCCCCGCGACAGCCTCCCGCTCATTGGCGCCGAGGTGGAAGTGGCTGAACTCATTGTGGTTCCAAAGGTTTCGGCGGATGCCAAAGCCTATGCAAAAGAAAAGGCTGAAGATTTGCGCAGCCGCATCCTGCGTGGCGCCTCTTTCGAAAAACTGGCTTCAGCCTACAGCGAAGATCCCGGATCGGCGCTGCAGGGCGGACTCCTTCCAGAGTTTGGCCGCGGCGATATGGTTCCCGAGTTTGAACGTGCGGCGTTCCGCCTCAAGCAGGACAGTGTAAGCAAGGTGATTGAAAGTCCTTACGGGTACCACGTCATCAAAATGGTGAGCCGCCGCGGAGAACGTTTGATCTGCCGCCATATATTGGTGCGTGCACAAATTACCACAGAAGACCTGCTACAAGCCAAACGCCGCGTGGACAGCGCCTATACCATGCTCATGACCGACAGCATCAGCTGGTGCGATGCCGTAAAACGCTTCGGTGACCAGGAGTCAGGTCGCAAAGGAGAATGTGGTTTTTATTCTGATGAAAGTACCGGAATCCAAAAGGTTGCCGTTGATGCGTTGGAAAAGGATCTGGTGAAGATGATCCAGGACATGCCGGCAGGAACCTATGGCGAACCACAACTCACGGTCTTTCCCGATGGTGCCCGCGCCTATCGCCTGGTGTACCTGAAGTCGGAAACCAAACCCCATACAGCCAATATGATTCAGGATTATCCCAAAATTCAGCAGGCTGCCCTGCAACAGAAAAAGGATGATGCGCTGGACGCCTGGGTTCGGAAAACACGCCTTAAAACCTATATCAGCATCAGCAGGGATTTTGAACAATGCCCTGAAGTGTCTGAATGGACCAACAACAGCAGCGAACAATGAACGACGATGTGCAATTGGCGGAACGTTTCCGTGAAACCTTCCAACGCCTGAAGGCAGAAACAGGTAAAGTAATCATCGGCCAGGAAGCAGTAGTGGAAGGCGTGCTCAGCGCCATCTTCTGCAATGGCCATGTGCTGCTGGTTGGTGTTCCGGGTCTGGCGAAAACCCTGCTGGTGAAAACCGTGGCACAGTCGCTCGACCTCAGCTTCAGCCGCATTCAGTTCACCCCCGACCTGATGCCGGGCGACATCACCGGCCATGAAATCCTGGACGAATCCCGTCAGTTTCGTTTTGAACGCGGCCCCGTGTTCGCCAACATCGTGCTGGCCGACGAAATCAACCGGACTTCTCCCAAAACACAGGCCGCCCTGTTGGAAGCCATGCAGGAACACAATGTTACGGTTTCCGGGAAAATCCACAGATTGCCGGATCCCTTCTTCGTGCTGGCTACCCAGAATCCCATTGAGCAAGAAGGAACTTATCCGCTGCCTGAAGCGCAGCTCGACCGCTTCATGTTCAACATCAGCCTCGGATACCCCAGCTTTGAAGATGAAGTACGCGTAATCCGCAATACCACCGGCGACATGCAACAACAGGTGCAGCCCGTGCTGAACGACCGCGACATCATTGCCTATCAGCAGTTGGTGCGCCGGGTGCCCATCACCGATCATGTGCTGGAATACGCCGTGAAGCTGGTGAGCGCTACCCGTCCTGATTCCGTGCACAGCAGCGCACGCATCCGTGAATTCGTGAGTTTCGGTGCCGGTCCGCGTGCCGGACAATTCCTGGTGCTCGGAGCCAAATGTCATGCGCTGGCCAACGGGAAATACGCACCCGATGAAGAAGATGTGCGCGCCGTGGCCCTCAACGTGCTGCGTCACCGCATCGTGCGCAACTACCGCGCAGAAGCCGAAGGCCTCAGCGCCGACGACCTGATCCTCGGGTTATTGTAATTGGTCTGCCCACTGTTTCGGCTGCTGTAAAAAATCCTTTCACAGCCATTTACCTCGGGTCTGTTCCCTGTATCAAGGAACATGGCGCTCGCAATTACCGGCTTACAAAAACAAGATCCGCGCAACTTCCAGCTGCTGTACCTCGGGCTGTTCCTGAGCTATGGCATGGCATTTCTGGGTTGGCACCGCGATGTGCTGCAAACAGCAGTGCTCTGGGCTTCCTGCCTGGGTACCCAATACCTGTTTTGCCTGTGGAAGCAAAAAAGTCTGGACGCGCTGAAGAGCGCCATGATTACCGCGCTCGGCCTAACGCTGCTCTTGCGTTCCGGTGACCTATGGGTTTATGCCGCCGCCGGAGTCGTGGCTATAGCATCGAAGTTCCTCATTCGTTACCGCGGCAAGCACGTGTTCAATCCCGCAAATCTGGCTTTGGCGGTGTTTGTTTTGCTGCTGCAAAAGGCCTGGGTTTCACCCGGACAATGGGGCAGCAACGCCATGTTGGTGTATTTCATCGGTGCTGCAGGCATGATGGTGTTGTTCCGCTCGGCACGGTTGGACACGGCCTTCAGCTTCCTCGCAGCATTATTTCTGCTG
>JBIKKI010000099.1:0-8149 GCA_044360435.1 Bacteroidia bacterium | reverse complement strand
GGTTTACCTGCGAATCAAAAACCCAGCAAATTCAGTTTCTACCTGAAATACCAACCTACACCCGGCGATTCAGCGGCCATCGTCCTCCTGTTCACCCGAAACAAAAGTATCGGCGTAAAAGAACAGGTGGGTGTGGCTTTTCATGTAGAAGGGAGAACCATCAGCAACTGGACACGCCTGGAACTTCCCGTGTATTGGCTGCTTCCCGGTTTGCCCGATTCGGTTCAAATTGTTTGTACCAGCAGCAAAGCTTTTCTGGATGGGAAGAAACCCCGGCAGCCGGGCAGCGTGTTGTGGCTGGACAATCTGGCTACGGATAAACCCATTTGGGTACCTTCTTCAGTATGGCACACGGTGCCTAAGAACATCGCGGTGTATCCCAACCCGGCGCGGATAGTCGATCTGCTGCATGTGGAACTTCCGGATACGCAGCCATTCCAATACCGAATCTTCGAAAGCAATGGCCGTTTGCGGGCCATGGGAACCGGTTCGAACAGACAATTGAACCTTCAGGCGCATGGCCTTTCAGGTGGGGTGTATCATCTGGAAATGTCGCAGCCGGGTTTCGTTACTTCAGCCCGTCTTACGATTTTTCAGGAACCCTGATCGGGCATCAGCCCAAACTGCGTGAAGTGATGCGTGATGTGGCGCTGTTGAAACAGCTGCCACTGCCTGTAATTCATAGGCCCTAAAGTAGGATGCATCAGCACAGCGTCAGGCTGGTCTTCCCAATATTGAATGAACGTGCCTATTTCCAGCGCAAACCAATCTTTGGCTTCCTGCAGGTTTGCTTTCCTGGTTTCAAAGGGTTTGTCCTTCATCATCGGATTCATGATGTTTCTGGCGAAAGGTGCATCAGAATTCGTAAATTCTGCTACCCTTGCTTTGCGTTCCTCATCGTATGCTTCCCATGGAACTGGATTGCGCGGACGCAGCGTCCCATTCCCTATTTTAATGCCAAGTGTGAGGTGTTCCACCATGGCCTGTGCACCCAGCGTGCCCCATAAAGGAACCTGATCCTCGCGCAGTGCTTCCAGCAATTGGATGAAGTGTTTCATGAATCTTGTGTTATTCTCAGGTGTAAATGTTGATGTAACCGCTCGGTGCAACGATGCAGCAGGTGAAATACTTCTTCAAAAAGTGCTTCATCGCCGTACCATGGATCGGGAATGTCTGCACCTGGAGCGTGTTCATCGAAGTCGCGCAGCAACATGAGCCGGACAGTGGCATCTGAAGGTTTCATCTGTTCCAGATGCCTGAGGTTGTGCTGATCCATCGCCACCAAAAGGTCAAAGTTGTAGAAGTCGTCCAGGCTCACCTGACGGGCGCGGTGGTTTATTTCCAGCCCGTGTTGCGCGGCGTTCTTCAAGGTGCGCCGGTCGGGCTTCTCGCCACTGTGGTTGTTGCTGGTTCCGGCGCTGTCGCAGTGGAACAGGTGCGCTGTGCCCAAGCTTTGGGTATGTACCAGAAAATGTGCTTCCGCCAGCGGCGAGCGACAAATATTTCCAAGGCATACAAAAAGGACGCGCGTTACATCCATCCCATTTCGGTTCTTTTTTTCCCCCGGGTGTTGCAGCTTTTCCTGGACCCACAAGACTGAAGCAGTAATAAGCACATGGTAAGCAGTAAAGTCGGAATAAAATAGCGTTTAATCATGTTCAGGATAACGTTTATTGACGCGCAGTAATTGCTCAATCGAGGTCCAGCTTCTCGGCCAACTTCTTGCCGAGCACATCCTTATGAACCATGATGGAAATGGTTTTGCCTTTGAAATACGCTTCAGAAACCATCTGGTACCCGTTGAGGTAATTTCCGGTGCCCCAGCTGTTGCGCATTTTAAACCAGCGCTTACCATCCGGTGTGGTGTACCAGCCTGTCATTTGCATCCCGTGGTCGTCGGTGGTTAATTTATAATCGTAGTAGTGCTGACGCAAAGTGGCATCTACATTCAGTTCCGGACAAGTTTGGTCAAATCCGCTGATGCTTTGTCCCTGCGGGTACTTTACAGGTTCACCTTTGGTCTTTACCAAGCTGTCATGCACGGGCAGAATGGCGATTCCATCTTTAAAGGAGAAGCTCTTTTCACTCACATCGGCAGCCCAGGCAAAGCTGTATCCCATATCCAGTGAACGGAATGCCAGCTCGGTAAATTCATTCAGGGGAAGGTTCCAGGCACTTTGTAAGCTCCAATTGTCTGGAATTTCGAGCACGAAAGGCTTATAAAAAGGCTGATGGGTAAACGACGTGAGGAACACATAATCGTCCATCTTCAAACCCAAGCCATCCGCAAAGCTGCGCGCGGTATAGGTTTTCCCACCATACGCAAACGTTTCCGGCAACTTGCCGAGGTAAGCATCCAGCAAGCCATTCAGGGCCTGCAACCAAGCGGGACTAAGTTTGCCGGCAGCGGCGAAAGGCTTGTAGGCATCCACCAGTGCTTTGATGGCCGCACGCAATTCTGCATGATTATGGGTGCTGTCGGAAGCGTTCGCCTTGTAAGCCAAACCGCGGTAAGCTTCCTCCGGAACGATGCCGTATTTTTTGATGATCAAGGGCACATCATGGGCTTCGCCGCCTTCATCCAGACGGTGGTCGCCGTCCATGCGCAGGTACATAATGGCTTTTTCGTAATAAGCGTGGCGAACCACGAACATTTCGCTGAGGTTATGAACGCCTTTCCCCTGACGCAACAATTCACTTTCCAGGAAGCTGATGGTGCTGAAGCTCCAGCAGGTGCTGGTTTGACATTGGTTGCGCACCGTTGTGGCCTGAAGGTCGGCTTTGCGGGTGAACAGGTAGCGGCTTCCGGCCTTGTTTCGGAGCGTGTCTTGGGCCTGCAATGCAGTGAAAAAACTGGCAACAGCAAGCAGCATCAGGCGTTGTGTCATGATGCAAAAATGAATCTTTTTTATCGGAATGCCTTGCGGATGGGTTCTTCATCGGGCCTTGCCCAGCGGGCCAGGATGCGCAGGATGAAGCGCGTCAGCACACCGCGGGCATATACGCTGTAATGGCCTTCCACGGGTTCTGCCCCAATGGATGATTTGATTCCCGCTGCGGTGCGGCCCATGTGCAGCTGGCTGCACCTTTGGCTGATGGCGAGCGCAACTGCATCGTACAGCATACGCTGATAAATATGAAGACGTTTGTTTTCGGCGGGTAATGTGCAGGCGTGCAATGCATACAAGGTTCCTGCTTCTTCCAACAGCGTCATGAACCCGACAGGCTTCCCCTCCAATTCGTACAGCCGCAAATGCAGTCGATCACCGTAATGGTCTTTCTGTTCTTCGAAGAATCGGGTGTTGATGGCACCCAGCATAAAGGGTACACGCTGTTTGAGACCGGCAAACAGTGCATCGAGCGCTTCACGGTGCTCGTTTAAATCAGAAGCATCGAGCAGGCGCATGGTTAAAGGTGCCGAAACCGCCATGATTCGCTTGGCCTTCACGCGATGCTTGCTGTTCAGCGTGGACAGGTAATCGTCCATGTGCTGCCATGGCTTTGGAATGTTCAGCTGCATGATGGGTTCGGTACGAAACGAAACCCAGCCTGATAATTGCACCCGGCCCGGGGCGAGGGCAAAACGCAATCCTTCTTCACGCATAAAATGGCTGAGCAAGGGCGTTGAAGCTTCTGCCGGCGCGCAGCTCAGCACATCGGGATAATGCAGCCGGCCCACGTAGAGCAAACGGGGCTGCCAGCGCAGCAAGGGAGGAAGCAGCAGGCGTAAGGGACCGCGAAGCAATTGGCGCAGCCCGGAAAGATCCAACGGAACCACACTGTATTCAGGTATGGAAGCTCCCAGGCTGCCTCGGGATAAAGCACCAATGGCGCCGGCACTGTGGATTTGCTTGCTCACCCGCTTCTTTGAAGCGTGCGATACTTCGGCACTCGTGCTGCCTGCTACCCGATTCACTGCAACTGCTTTACAACAAAACAACGGGAATGCAACCGCCCAAGGGCTCCGATTGTTTTTGATTGCAGCAGATATCTGACGAACTTTCCACCGTTGCACACAAAAAAACAGGAATAAACCAACACATTCACTGAACTTTGGCGTTTTAACCCTGCATGAATCCTCCAAACCTCATCAAGTTTGCCTTGTGCGCCGGTTTAACCTTGTTACCGGCCTTTGATGTCTTGTCGCAGTGCGACCCATCACCCGGATTTGATGCCGCCAAAGCACTGGGCCGCTACAGCAAGGTAAGCCTGCACGCTGACCTGAGCAACTACAGCGAGGCGGAACGCGAGGCCCTGAATATGCTCGTGGGCGCAGCCAAACAGGCCGATGACATCTTCTGGAAACAAGCCTTTGGCGACCGCAACAGCCTGCTCGCAGCGTGCAAAGATTCGTTCATGCAGGGATATATTCGGTTAAACTATGGCCCCTGGGATCGACTCAACGACGACCAGCCTTTCGTTTCCGGTTATGGAGCCAAACCGCCGGGATCTGGTTTATATCCTGCAACCTTGAACAAAGAAGAATTCAACAAGATCGAAAATCCACTGAAAAACAGTCCGTATTCCATCTTGCAGCGCGATGACTTCGGGCGTGTTCAGGTTATTCCTTACACCGAAGCCTACGTGACGGAATTGCGCTACATGACTGAACAGATGATGCATGCAGCCAACGCCTTGCAGGGCAGCGATCCTGAATTCAGCGTGTACCTGCGCCTCCGTGCCAATGATTTGCTGAGTGGCAACTTCGACAACAGCGACCGCTACTGGCTCACCATGAAGGAGAATAAATTTGACCTCATCATTGGGCCCATTGAAAATTATGAAGACAAGCTTTTAGGCATCAAAACAGCCTTTGAAGCTTATGTTATGGTGCGTGACCAGGAATGGAGCCGCCGTCTGGAAAAATATACCGCTCTATTGCCCTGGCTCCAGGAACAATTGCCCGCTGATGCCAAATACAAACAAGAAAAGGTAGGAAACAGCAACAGCCAGCTGGCGGTTTTTGATGCTTTATACTATGCCGGCGACTGCAATGCAGGCAGCAAAACCATAGCGGTAAACCTGCCAAACGACGAGCGCATCCAGCAGGAACTTGGTACCCGCCGCACCCAAATCCGGAATGTGATGCTGGCAAAATTCGACCGCATGGTATTGCCCATCAGCAATGTGCTCATCCACAAAAAACAACGCAGCCATGTCACCTTCAACGCGTTCTTTTCCAACGTGATGTTTCATGAAGTGGCGCACGGGCTGGGCGTGAAAAACACCATCGACGGAACAAGAACCGTTCGTGAAGCTTTGGGCGCTACCTATTCTGCCATTGAAGAATGCAAAGCCGATGTGCTCGGTTTGTACATGGTGACCCAATTGCTGGAACAGGGCAGCCTGAGCGAAGGCACCCTCGAAGATTATTACGTAACCTTTGTGTCGAGCATCTTCCGGTCGGTGCGCTTTGGCGCATCCAGCGCGCACGGAAAGGCCAATATGATCACCTTCAACCACCTGCTGGAACGCGGTGGCATCAGCCGCGATGCCTCAGGCACGTATAAAGTTCATGTGAAGCAAATGAGGCAGGCCGTTTTTGAACTGGCAGGGCTTTTGCTACAAATACAGGGTGATGGCGCTCAGGCAGCCTCCAACAATCTATTGCAAAGCAAAGGTGTTGTAGGATCTGCACTGAAAGACGACCTGAACAGATTAGAACAAAACAACATCCCCGTTGATATTTATTTCGAACAAGGAAACAACCGCACCGGTAACTAAACCATGAAATCCAGAAACCTCATCACACCCCTTTTCCCTATTGCCCTGTTCAGCTTTCTTGTTTTCTGCTCCAGCAAAAGACAAGGTGGTGAGTCGGAACTGCTGGAAGGTGTTATTGAACAGCTCAACATCCACCACTACCAGCCCGCAAAACTCAACGATGAGCTGTCGGCGAAAATCTTCGACAACTTCCTCGAGAAGCTGGACAATGAGCGGCGGTTTTTCACCCAGCAGGACATGAAACAGCTGGAACCCTTCCGCAACCAGTTGGATGATCAGATTAAACGCGGCAGCTATGCCTTTATGGACAGCGCCTGGAACTTGTTCCAAAAGCGGATGGACCAGGCTGAAGCCCTTTATACCAGGCTGCTGAAATCGCCCTTCCGCTTTGATGTTCAGGAAACCTGGAACTACGACAGCGAGCATCCGGTTTATGCAAAAGACGATAAAGAGTTCGAAGAAAACTGGCGTAAAGCGCTGAAGTTCAACATCCTGGAGCGCAGCTACCGCAAAGCGGAACAACAAAAAGAAGCGCTGTTGCGCAAGGATACCACTGTAAAAGAAGTTCCGGCAGACAGCCTCGAGGCACGCGCCCGTGCCGAAGTGCTCAAAACCAACAACGACTGGTTCAAACGCTTACGCCGCATGAACCGCAAGGATAAGATTTCCTTCTACATCAACTCCATTACCGAGTTGTTTGATCCACATACCAACTTCTTCCCTCCGGCCGATAAACAGAACTTCGATATTGGCATGAGCGGGAAATTGGAAGGCATTGGCGCCACGCTGGTTGAACGCGACGGATACATCAAAGTGGAACGCATCGTTCCGGGAAGTGCCAGCTACCGTCAGGGCGACCTGAAGGCCGGCGACCTGATCATCAAAGTGGCGCAGGGCAGCGGTGAACCTGTTGACGTAGTGGGCATGGATATCGACGACGCCATCCAGCTCATCCGCGGCAAGAAAGGCACCGAAGTGCGCCTCACCGTGAAGAAGCCCGATGGCAGCATCAAGGTGATTCCGATTGTACGCGATGTAGTGGTTATTGAAGAAGGTTTTGCCAAAAGTGCATTGACCGTTTTTGGCGGTAAAACCTTTGGCGTAATCAACCTGCCGAGCTTCTACGCCGATTTCAACGAACGTGGCGGCAGAAGTTCTGCTCAGGATGTACGCCGCGAACTGTTTAAACTGCGCGACGCCGGCGTGCAGGGTGTTGTGCTCGACCTGAGGAACAACGGCGGCGGCAGCCTGCGCGATGCCGTTGAGATGGCCGGTCTGTTTTTCAAATCCGGCCCCGTGGTTCAGGTGCGCAACCGACAAGGCGATGTTGAAGTGCTGAGCGATTACGACGAACAGGTTGTTTGGGATGGACCTTTGGTCATCCTCACCAATGCGTTCAGTGCTTCTGCTTCCGAAATTCTGGCCGCTGCCATGCAGGACTACCGCCGTGCAATCATCATCGGCAGCAAGTCTTCCTTTGGAAAAGGAACCGTTCAGACCTTCTTCAACCTCGGCCCCGGCAATGTGTTCGATACCAGGCAGAATGCCGGTATGGGTTCCGTGAAAGTGACCATCCAGAAATTTTACCGCATCAACGGAGGAACCACGCAACTGGTTGGTGTTACACCCGATGTGGTGATTCCCGATGCCTACGACTTCATGGAAATGGGTGAAAAAGAACAGAAATACGCGCTGCAGTTCGATAAAATCAAAGCCGCTGCATATCAGCCGTTTAACTACAGCAACCGCAATACGCTGATCAGTGCCGCGAAAAGCAGGGTGTCATCCAGCGCGCATTACAAACTGGTTCAGGAATATTCCACCGTGCTCGATCAGCGCCGTAAAGTCACCGAATACCCGCTGAGCCTTACGGCCTATGCTGCGCAGGAAAGCAAACGCATTACCGAGAACAAGCGCTACAGTGATACGGCGTACAAGTCATCGCTGGCAGAAATCCTGCCCCTGCAAACCGACATGGATGCCGTGCAGCAAGATGCAGCCAAAACAGCCCAACGCCGCGACTGGATGAAGCCTTATAAACGGGATGCCATGATGGAACAGGCTATTCTGTTGCTGAACGACTGGAGGTAATCACTGCGGGTTCCACTGCCCACAGGCAAAGGAACTTCAGAACCACTGCCCGACAGTGGCCTTCATCACAAGGTGCAACCCGGTTTTTACCTTGCACCCCGGCAAAACATATTCTGAATTAAATTTGAGGCCACTTCCCTCCCATCTGTTCATGCCTATGAAAAACATTTTCTCCATTGACGTAGAAGACTGGTTCCATATCCTGGACCTGCCCAACGCCCCTGATGTAGCGGAATGGCGCGACAAGGAATCCAGGGTGGAAGACAACCTGAACCAAATCCTGGATGTGCTTGATGAAAAGAACATCAAAGCCACCCTTTTTGTACTGGGTTGG
>JBIKKI010000018.1:0-25648 GCA_044360435.1 Bacteroidia bacterium | reverse complement strand
CAATGCCCAGCAAGCATGCAGTTTCACATCAAAGGCTTCGGGGTTTCCCGTAACCGCGAGTTTTCCACTTGGGCAGCTTGCTTGAGCATAATTACTCAGTTTCTGCAGCTGCTTGAACCGGTTCAGTGCCCATTCCTGTCCCTGTAGTGTTTGCCATGCGCCAAATAGCAACAACAGCGGCAATGTAACCTTTAACTTGCGCGATTTAAAGGGTTCATTGAATGCCTGAATTAAGGGGTGACAGAGGAATAAACTGAATGGAATAAGGTTCTTTTCCATCACTTGGTCGTTGTCGCCTTCCCAGAACACGACTGCAAAAAACAACAGGAGGCTGCACAATAGGGCCAGGTGTAGCAAGAGCCGTTGTGGCTCCTGAACTAAAATCAGAAATGTCAGGCTGCACATGATGAGCAGGGCAGCGCCCGATCCCTGGAATATGGTTCGGCCAAGGTAGGCTGGGAGGTAAGTGCGCCACAGTAATTCCGGATGTGAAAGGTGTGCCAGGAAACTGTGTTCATAAGTGTCGGCAATGCACAATTTCAACGCGGCCACCAAGAGCAGGGCAATGGCTGTTGGCGCCCAACTGCGTATTGGGTTTTTAAGTGCATGTACCAAGGCCAGTAATACCAGTGCCGGCACCATGCCGCTGTGCGTTAATGCCGCCACTAAGCACAAGATGGCTGCTGCAAACGGTTTTTCTGAATGGTTCTGTACGGCAAGCCAGGCGAGGGTAAAAGTTGCCGCGAGGAACATTTCGCTGGCTGGTGTGAACCATGCAGTAGAAGTCCAAACTGTGCACAACAGGAAACAAGCCAGTGCTGTTCCGTGAAGGTTCTTTCTAAAAGCATACCAGGCCAGTACAAACAAAGGCAACTGCAGGCTGAAGCTGTAGAGGCACAATACTGTATTTAGCTCCATACCGGTGTTCACGGCCATCCAAGGCAGCAATTGCGTAAGCAGTGAACTGAACCTCAAGTGGCCAAATTCCAGTTCGCCGTATTGGAACAAGCGCCATCCCATGAATGCGCTGTCGGCGTAAAGCATCCTCAAAGGCCACCATACGGCAGACAATGCCAGCAGGCAGGCATTAAGGCCCAGCAGGAGGACGCCGGTGTTTGGCCACTTTGTGAAAAAATGCTTCAAGTTTTTGTGCAATAATGTTCCAGTCGAAACGGGTTTCCACCAGTTCCCGGCCTTTCCGTCCAATGGAATGCCTCAGTTCCGGTTGTTCCAATAAGTGAAGCACAGCAGCAGCAAAGGCCTCGTCGGTTTCACACATCACAGCGCCGTTGCCACTTTCAATGCCCAATCCTTTAAATCCGACCGGTGTGCATACCACGGGAACCGCCATGCTGAATGCTTCCAGCACTTTGTTTTGTGTTCCCGCGCCAAACCGCAAGGGTGCAACAACCAGGGTGGCGCGTGCATATTCATCGGCCAAATCGGGTACAAACCCGGTAACGGAAACGCCTGGGCCTTGCAGTGCTTTTACAGCAGCCACGGGCCTTTGTCCGGCGATGGTGAAATGTACATCCGGGTGTTTTCTGCGAATGTGTGGCAGGATGTTCTGGGTGAAATGGACCACCGCATCCACATTCGGCGCATAATCCATGTTGCCGGTAAACAGCAGTCGCTTGCCCGAATCTTCTTCATGTGTTTTTGGATGAAAGGCTTCGCTGTCCACACCGTTAGGCAAGAGGTCTAATTGGGCTTTGGGATGTTCCTTGTGCAGAAATTCGAGGTCTTCCACGCTGCACACCAGATTCAGCGGAAAACGGTTCAGTACCTGTTCGTAACGCGCAATACGTTTTTGCTCTACGGTATCGAAAAATCGTTGCCACCAAGGACGCGGAACCAAACGTCTTCTTTGCCAGTATAGGGAAAATGCGTCGGGCAGATCCAATACTACCGGCAGCGTCCCAGGATTCGGAAAGTACTGAGACATGCGCAGGTGCTGCACATGAATGGCATCATAGGCGTGCTCGTTTAATTGCAGGTTTAAGGTTTGCTGAAAAGCCTTGGATTTAAAGTAGGCAACCTGGAATGGCTGTTTCCCGGGAATTGCCTTAACACACTGCATCAACGCATGCAGTTTCGGCAGGCGCACCAGTGTAATCTTGGAAAAGTGTTGTTCCAATTCGGGAAGATGCCGGGCATCGTCGGGCTGTTCGAGAAAGGTAATCAGGTGCAGCTCGTGGTTTTTCGACAGGCGGCGTGCAAGATTCCAGATCTTGAGTTTATCTCCACGGAACGGGGGATAGGGAAAGCGGTTGGCTACAAAAAGGATCTTCACCCGGCCGGCAAAGTTAACGCAAGTGCGCAGAGTGAAACAGCCGGAATGCGGCTATGGTGAAAATGGATTAAGTTTGCCGTGCATGCTACACGCCGCGTATAGAATTGACGAAATCAACGAAAGCGAAACGTTGGCCATGACCAAGTTGGCCAGGGAGTTGAAAGAGGCCGGGAAGGATGTTGTGAGTCTGAGCATAGGAGAACCCGACTTTACTACGCCCGAACATATTGGCGCTGCTGCCATTCAGGCCATAAAAGATGGTCACACACACTATACCCCTGTATTGGGGTTCCTGGATTTCAGGGAAGCCATTTGCCGCAAGCTGCAACGCGAAAATGGTTTGTCGTACCAGCCCTCTGAGGTGATTGTGAGCACCGGTGCAAAGCATACGCTCATCAACATTATGCTGTCGGTGCTGAACCCTGGTGATGAAGTCATCATTCCGGCTCCGTACTGGGTGAGTTATCCTTCGATGGTGCGCTATGCCGGAGGTGTACCGGTATTTCTCAATACCACCGTTGCGCAGGATTTTAAACCCAGCGCCGCACAGCTGCGTGCAGCCATCACGCCCAAAACCAAAATGTTTCTGTTCAGCAGCCCCTGCAATCCCAGCGGAACGGTTTATCAGCCGGAAGACCTCAGGGAATATGCCGAGGTGCTGCGCGAATTTCCAGACATCCTCGTGGTCAGTGATGAAATCTATGAACACATCATTTTTGAAGGAAGCCACCTGAGCATTGCCTCACTTCCCGGTTTTAAAGAACGCACTGCTGTGGTGAATGGACTGTCGAAAGGTTATGCCATGACCGGTTGGCGCGTTGGTTATATGGCCGGTCCGCAATGGTTGGTAAAGGCCTGTGAAAAATTGCAGGGCGTATTTACCAGCGGTGCCAACAGTATTGCGCAAAAGGCAGGTATAGCCGCCCTCGACGGAACCATGGAACCAACGCATCACATGCGTGAGGTGTTCCGCACACGGCGCAACCTGGTGCTTGCCGAACTGGCGAAAATAGAAGGCTTAAAGCTGAATGTTCCGGAAGGTGCCTTTTATGTATTCCCTGACATCTCTTCGTTTATCGGTAAATCATTCCAGGGGAAAACCATTCATGATGCCAATGAACTGGCCATTTATCTGCTTAATGAGGCGCTGGTAGCAACGGTTGCCGGGGATGCTTTTGGCATGCCTTCCTGCATCCGGCTTTCCTACGCCACCGATGAAGCCAGCCTGTTGAAGGCTTGTTCCAGGATGAAGGCCGCGTTGGACCAACTCCAGTAAGCTTTCAATTAACTTTGCCGCGCCTGATGGATACAAATTTTGAATCGCTGTTTCGCTCCTTCCGCAGTCTGAGGGTATTGATTGTGGGCGATGTGATGGTAGATGCCTACTACTTTGGCAGCGTAGATCGCATCTCTCCCGAAGCTCCGGTGCCCGTGGTTTTGGTGGACAAGCAGGAAACGCGCCTAGGTGGTGCCGGGAACGTAGCCCTGAACGTTCATGCATTGGGCGCTCAGCCGGTTTTATGTACCGTAATCGGTTCAGATAAAGAAGGTGCCGGCCTCCGGGAATTGCTGCAGGCACAAGGCCTGACGGAACGCGGAATCCTTGAAAGCGATAAAAGGAAAACCACCACCAAAACCAGGGTGATTGGGAATAAACACCAAATCGTGCGCATCGACCATGAGCTTACGGAAAACCTGGACAAAATGGACAGTTTCCTGTTGCTGGAATCGGTGAAACGCGAGCTTGAAGAGGCCGATGTGCTGATCATGGAAGATTACAATAAAGGCGTGCTGCATGAGGGAAACATCAAAGCGATAATTGCGCTGGCCAAGGAAGCCGGTGTTCCCGTGGTGGTTGATCCTAAAAAGAAGAACTTCCTTGAATACACCGGAGTGACGCTGTTCAAGCCAAACCTGAAAGAAATCAGGGAAGGGCTGAATATCAGTGAGGATTTAAAACAGCTTGCGCATCTCCAGGAAGCTGTTTCAACCTTGCAGCAGCAGTTGGGGAATACCTACACCATGGTCACACTTTCCGAACAAGGTGTAGTCATTGCCGACCAAGAACAAATGCACCACATTCCGGCACACCTGCGCACCATTGCCGATGTCTCCGGAGCAGGGGATACTGTGGTAAGTGTGGCTGCCCTTTGTCTGGCGCTCAAAACGGACATCAAACTGCTTGCAGCACTGAGTAATCTGGCCGGTGGCATTGTTTGTGAATATACGGGCGTAGTTCCCATTGACGCAGCCCGATTGCAGTCAGAAGCAGAACGGCTGCTCGCTTAAAGGCAGACACGTTTTTAATGATTCTTGCGTTATCTCCGAATATGAAACGACTGGCTGGATACTTCGTGATTTGCTGTGCAATGCTCTGGCCCTTCCAGCCGGTGCAGGCACAAAAAGCCTTCTTTTTCAAGATCCAGGGGAAGTCGCTGAAGGAACCTTCGTATCTGTTTGGTACCTATCATGTGATGGGAAACCGTTACCTCGAGGTTTTTCCGGAAGTAAATGCCGCCTTTTCCTCTTGTAAAGGTCTGGTAAATGAAGTGCGTCTTTCTTCAGTAAATCCATACAACATGGCAGCATTGCTTACCATGAAAGACAACAGCATTTCGGCCATGCTCGATACCAATGCGTATGGCCTGATCAGTGATGCGCTGAAGGAGTTTTATGGAGTTCGGCTGCAACAGCTCGATCAAATGAAACCCATGTTGGTGGCTACCATGCTCATTTCTGCCTATGCCAGGCAATGGGATACCATGCTTGGCAAATACGAAGGAAAGCCGCTTGATAAGTGGTTGGAGGATAGGGCTGACAGCGAGAAGATGGAAGTTGTTTCCCTGGAAACATTTGATGAGCAGTATCAGCTGTTGTTTCTGGACAAGTCGGAAGAAGAACAGGCTAAAGAACTCAGCGACATGGTTCTGAAGTCAGATTCGGTGCGCATAGCGTTTGAGACCATGACCAGGGCTTACTATTCGGGCAACCTTGATTCCCTGTGGAAGGCCGTTGCCACAGGGGCGGAATCGCCCGATGGCCTGGACATGAATCGTTTGCTGAAGAAACGCAACAGCAAGTGGCTGGAAATGCTGCCCGGACTGATGGAGCGCAAATCGCAGTTTATTGCCGTGGGTGCGGCACACCTTGCAGGTCCCGATGGCTTGGTGGCAGGGCTGAAGTCGAAAGGATTTCAGGTGATTCAGATTTTATGAGTGCACAAGCCGGCATTTCCTGGTGGGAGCGCCGTTATTGGCAGGATGTAGACGTGGCCATTGTTGGTTCAGGCATAGTAGGCTTGTGTGCAGCGTTGAACATCAAAGAACGCAAACCGAATTACCGGGTAGTCGTTTTAGACCGTGACCCTCTGGCTTTGGGCGCCAGCAGCCGAAATGCAGGTTTTGCCTGTTTTGGCAGCATCACCGAGTTGCAGGAAGATATTCGCGATACTGGTATGGATGCCGCGCTCAGCCTGGCCGTAAGGCGTTATGAAGGTTTTCAGGCATTGCGCGCACGCTGCGGCGACGCGTACATTGGCTTGAATCTTTGTGGAAGCCGGGAGGTGTTTCTTCCTTCAGAAGCACATCTGTACAAGGATGCGCTCGCCTGGGTTCCTGAGCTGAACCAAAAACTGGCATCGGTTACAGGAACCCCGGAAACCTTTCGGTCCGCTCCTGCAGACCACCTTGGCATGAATGTGCTGCCTGTTTCCCTGTTGAATACCTGTGAAGGGATTCTGGAAACCAATCAATTACTGCATCGGCTCAGAAGCCTCGCCATGGCACAGGGAATTGAGATTTACGGCGGTTTTGAAGCCCAAAAACACGAGGGAACAGCCGGTAATCTGCGGATTTATGGCGGAAGGCATGAGGTTCAGGCCCGTCAAATCCTGTATTGTACGAATGCATTCACACCACATTACTTTCCGGAACTGTCGATTGTTCCGGCCCGAGGACAGGTGTTGGTCACCACTCCGCTGGAGCAGCCCTTGCCAAACGAAGCCTTTTTTTACGACCGCGGCTATACCTATTTCCGCCCGGTGAAAGGAAATCGCTTGCTGATTGGCGGATTCAGAAATGTGGATTTCACTGCCGAAGAAACGTATTCAATGAACCACGGTGGCGCGGTTTGGGATGAACTGCTCAGGTTTACCCAATCGGTGGTATTGCCCGGCCAAACGTGGAAGGTTGACTATTCCTGGGCAGGTACCATGGCCATGGGAAGCGAACGCAGTCCGATTGTTTGCGCTCCTCAGCCCGGTGTGGTTGTTTGTGCACGTATGTCGGGTATGGGTGTTGCGCTTTCGGCTAAAGTCTCGCTCGAGGCGACGGAATTATTGCTGCGTTAACGGCATTGAACCCAGTTCCGGTGCCAAAGGCTAACTTCGCGCCTTCATGATACTGGATACGCAAACCTGGTTTTTCATAGGATTCCTCACTTTTGTACTGGCGGTGCTGGTCATTGATTTAGGCATCATTGGAGGCAATACGGACAAGCCTGTGAGTTTTCGGGAATCGCTGCGCTGGACGGCCATCTGGGTTAGTTGTTCCCTGTTGTTTGCCACCTTGCTGTACACCAAAGGCGAGTGGATTCATGGTTATTCAACGGTACAGGAACTCAAATCCTATCAAACAGACTACCAGCAGCAATTTTCGCTGACAGGGTCTGTGGAAGAAGCTTTTCAGGCTTTTCGCTCCTTAATCACCATTCAATACCTTACCGGTTACTTCATTGAGTACTCGCTGAGTGCCGATAACTTGTTCGTGATTCTGCTCATCTTTTCGAGTTTCAATGTTCCGGAGAAATACTACAAACGCATTTTGCTTTGGGGTGTGCTCGGCGCCATCGTGTTCCGCTTCATTTTCATTTTCGCGGGTGCGGCCCTGATCAGCAACTTCGCCTGGACTTTGTACCTGTTTGGAGGTTTCCTGGTGTATTCAGGATTGACGCTGTTCTTCTCCGGCGATAAAGAGGAGAAAATCGACACCAAGTCTCACCCTGTGGTGCGCATCGGCAGTAAGATATTCAACGTTTTTCCGCGTTTCGTGCATTACCACTTTGTCATCCGTAAGCGGGGCCGCCTCTTTGTAACACCTTTGTTTCTGGTGTTGCTGGTGGTAGAGTTCTCCGATCTGATTTTCGCTGTGGACAGTGTACCGGCAATTTTCGGCGTGACCAAAGATCCGTACATCGTGTTCTTCTCGAACGTGTTTGCCATCATGGGGCTTCGTTCATTGTTCTTCCTGTTGTCTGGAATCATGCACATGTTCCATTACCTGAAATATGGATTGGCCATCATTCTGATCTTCATCGGAACGAAAATGTTCTTCGAACACTGGCTGCACAGCATAGGGTTTAACCATGTTTGGAGTTTGCTGTTCATCCTTCTGGTGCTGGGTGGCAGCGTTGTTGCATCAAGGCTGTTTCCTCCCGCTTCTAAAGAAAGTCCGGCGGTATAAGCCGCTTCAGTTCGCAGAAGCCCCTGGTTACATGTAACCGAGGGTCTTCAGCATGCTCTTGTAGCTCTGTTCTTTGCTGAACAAGCGCGTGCGGATTTCACCGGTTTCATGGTCACGGTCAATAATCACATGCTTTGGCGCCGGAGTCAAACAGTGCTGAATGCCGCCGTAGCCGCCGATGCTTTCCTGATAGGCCCCGGTATGGAAAAAGCCAATAAACAAAGGGTCGTCTTCACGGAAGCGTGGCAGATAGATGGCGTTTACATGTTGCTCCGAATTGTAATAGTCGTCGCTGTCGCAGGTAATGCCACCCAGAAGAACACGCTCGTATTCGTCGTCCCAGCGGTTGATGGGCAGCATGATGAATTTCTTGTTGATGGCCCAGGCATCAGGCAGCGTAGTCATGAAGCTGCTGTCAATCATGTTCCATCGTTCGCGGTCGTTTTGCCTTTTCTGATACAAAACCTGGAAAATGGCTCCTCCGGATTCGCCAACGGTGAATGAGCCAAACTCGGTAAAGATATCCGGTTCCGGAACTCCGTTTTCGCCACAAACCTGTTTAATCTGCGATACAATCTCGGTGGCAATGTATTCGTAATCGTAGTCGTAGCTCAGGGAGTTTTTGATGGGAAATCCGCCGCCAATGTTTAGGGTGTTCAATTCCGGACATTCCTTCTTCAGCTCGCAATACACCTTCAAGCATTTGTGCAGTTCGTTCCAGTAATAGGCGGAGTCTACAATACCGGTATTGATGAAGAAGTGCAGCATTTTCAGTTGAACATTGGGTTTGCCCTTGATGTGCTGGCGGTAAAAAGGCAAAATCCCCCTGTATCCAATGCCCAGGCGGCTGGTATAGAATTCGAACTTTGGTTCTTCCTCTGCAGCAATGCGTATTCCGCAGGTGAAAGGCACATTTACGTGAGATTCGAGCATTTCGATTTCCCGGTAATTGTCAATCACCGGAATGCAGTTGCTCCAGCCGTTGTTGATCAGTCCGGCAATGTTCTCAATGTAGTTTTCGCGCTTAAAGCCATTGCATACCACATATTTATCCTTGTTCAGGAAGCCTTGTTCGTGCAGCATTTCAACGATGTTGATGTCGAAGGCGCTGCTGGTTTCTATATGTATATCGTTTTTCAGCGCTTCTTCAAGCACATAGTGGAAATGGTTGCTTTTGGTGCAATAGCAATAATAGTATTTGCCTTTGTAGTCGGCTTTGGCAATGGCCACATTGAACCATGTTCTGGCTTTGTGTATGTTCTCGGAAATCTTCGGCAGATAGGTGAACTTTAATGGAGTTCCGTATTGCTCCACCAGATCCATTAGGTTGATGTTGTGAAACAGCAATTCCTTGTTCTCATCAAGGTTAAATTCTTCCTGTGGGAAGAAAAAGGTCTGATTGATGAGGTCGAAATATTTATTTTTCATGAATCCGTTTGAGTTACTTTGCTTTTGCAACGCAAATGTAATTCAGTTGGATTTTCTTTTGAAGAGAAATAATTAGAAATTCAGATATGGGTAAAATACCCCAATGGCGATGATTACGCCCGCAATGCTGGCAATTAAAACCGCTCCGGCGGCAAGGTCTTTAACCCTTCCTGCCAAAGGATGCCATTCAGGATGTACCAAATTGGTCAGTTGCTCAACAGCAGTGTTGCACAGTTCGGTAGTCCATACAAGCGAAATAGCCAGTGTGAGCCACAAATAATCTTCCCGCTGAATATGCAGCAATAAGCCACTGGTGTAAACCATGATGGTGGCCAACAGGTGAATGCGCATATTCCGCTCATGGCGCAATGCGAAACCAATGCCTTTAAAAGCTGCTGAAAAGGCCTTGCCCAATGGCTGTCGTGGTGCATTCATCTTATACCGGTTTCATCCCAAGTTCCAGACCGCGTTGAATCATAAAGGCGTGGGCAGCCTCGAACTCGTTGGGCACGGTGCCTTCCAGAATCGCTTCCCTGATGTCCAGTTTCAACGCGCCAATCTGCCGCATGTCTTCAATGTGAAAATGCTGCATGATGTCGTTTCCGGTAATGGGCGGCTGCCAGTTTCGGAGCCGGTCTTTTTCTGTAACTTCTTCAATTTTCTGAGCAACCAGTTCCAGATTCTTCAGATATCGATTCACCTTGGCCTCGTTTTTACTGGTGATGTCAGCCCGGCTGAGCAGCAATAAATCCTGAATATCTTCTCCGGCATCTACAATGAGTCGCCGTACGGCCGAATCAGTGACAGTTTCTTTGGAAAGAACAATAGGCCGCAGGTGCAACGCTACCAGTTTTTCCACGTATTTCATTTTGTGGTCGAGCGGAAGGCGCAGCTTTCTAAAGATGCCTTTGACCATGCGCGCGCCTTTGTCTTCGTGCCCGTGAAAGGTCCAGCCATCGTTTGGGTCGAATCTCTTGGTGGCAGGTTTGGCGATGTCATGCAAAACCGCCGCCCAGCGCAGCCACAGATTTTGGGTCCAGGCGCTCAGGTTGTCCAAAACCTGTAAGGTGTGGTAAAAATTATCTTTATGGCCTTTCCCCTGTATTACCTCAACTCCTTGCAGGGCCACCATTTCCGGAAAGAAATGATGCAATAAGCCGGTGTCGAACAGCAATTTATAGCCGGTGGATGGCTGGGCTGCCATCATGATTTTGTTTAGTTCGTCGCTGATGCGTTCGGCAGAAATAATGGAAATCCGGGCGGCGTTGCGGCAAATTCCGGCATAAGTTTCTGCTTCAATGCTAAACCCCAGCGTTGTGGCAAAACGGATGGCGCGCAGCATGCGCAGCGGATCGTCGGAAAAGGTTTTATCCGGGTCTGTTGGTGTGCGGATGAGTCGGTCCTGCAGATCCTGGATGCCGTTGAACGGGTCGTGCATCGTTCCAAAGTCATCCGGGTTTAAGGAGATGCTCAACGCGTTGATGGTGAAATCGCGGCGTTCCTGATCGTCGAGCAGGCTGCCCGGACTTACCGATGGATTTCTGCTGTGTGCCTGGTAAGATTCCTTCCGCGCGCCAACAAATTCCAGATCAAATCCCTGCCATTTGATTTGCGCCGTGCCATAATTTTTGAAGTGCGCCTGATGTTTTTCTCCAGGCAGCCTGTCGGCAACGGATGCCGCAAATGCTGGCCCATCGCCCAAAACTACAACATCAAGGTCTTTACATTTTTTTCCAAGCAGCATATCGCGCACAAAGCCACCAATCAGCCAGGCCTGGGTATTGGTTTCAGCAGCTGTTTGCGCCAAATGGTTGAAAACAGGTTCCTGTAATGACGGAATCACGTGGCAAAGTTATGATGCAAGCCTGCACCGTTGCGTGCTTTTTGTCCTATTTTCGGCGCATGGGCAGGGGAACCTTGCATTGGAAGTGGCTGGCGGCAGGATTTACCTTGCTGTATTTATTGCTGCCCAATGCCAATCCGTCTTCCGATGCTGTGGGCTATGCCGCCACCCAGCGCTGGGATTCGCTGCATTTTTCACCCCATCATTTGTTGTATCATTTGTTTTGGGCCCTGCTGTTGAAATCGTTATTCTTCCTCCATGACCTGAACATGTTGTGGCTGATGCAGGCCGGAAACAGCTTGGTGGCCGGTGGCATCCTGTTGTTGTGTGGCGCCCTGATGCAAAAAATCCGGCCGGAATATACACGCGCCTCGTTGCTAAGTATCGGTTCTTCTTTCGGGCTGATGCGTTTTGCCACAGAGAATGAAACCTACATGCTGCCCTTGTTTTTTGGCTTGCTGGCATTGTGGATCAGCCAGGGAAAGCATCGAAGGAAGTGGATTTGGACGGCGTGGATGCTTGCACTGTCAATGCTGTTTCACCAAAGTTATGTGTTTTGGTGGCTGGCTTTTGTGGGTTACGCGTACAAAAGTGCAGGACGGATACCCGCGTTGATCGTATTGTCGGCGATGTTACCTACCGCTGCCGTATATCAGCTGGCGGCATGGATGGAAGGTGAACCTTTGTGGCGGTTTATCTTCCATGATGTGTACGAAGGTGGTGTTCAGACATCCCTGAGCCTCCGCAACGTGTATATGACACCGGTGAGTTTTCTGCGCAGTTTCTTACAGCTTCACGGATATATGTTCTGGTCCTGGAAGCAAGACGGTATATGGTACATCGCTGCAAGCAGCGCATCTGCAGCCCTGTTGCTCTTTGCTGGCTTGCAGTTGATCCGCGGCTTGCAGAAACCTTCTGCCCACAGGCTTTGGCGTTTTTTTCTGCTGCCTGCATTTGGCTTGCACTTCCTGTTTGCTTTTTATTCTGAAGGGAATGCCGAGTTTATGGTGATGCTTCCCTTGTTGCTGGTTTTGGGAGCATCCGCCTGCACAATGGTGAAGCCCCGGTCGCTGTGGTTTGCCGGCTGGGCGATGTTGTTCTGGAACCTCATCCACGGTTTGCTGCCCTGGCATTTCCGCGATTTTTACGGTCATGAACAACTGCTGCATAAGCTCGCAGACGGGCCTCCGGATGTTTGTCTGGTCAGCGAAGAACCGGTCATGATGCGCAACTTGTATTACTATCATTTTGGCCTGCAGAACTCCAATCTCATTCTGGATTCGCCGGAATGGGCGGTATCAAAAGGGAAAAGTGCCGAGTCTGCAATCGCGGCCATTGATTCGGTTTTGAAACAACCGTTCCGTTTCGTTTGGTATGCCGATTACAGCCGCTACATGCTGAACCGCGCCGCCTTTGCAGGCAAAAAATCGGAGGAAGCGACGATGAATGGCTTCCGCTTCAATGTGAAAGACAGTCTGCAGAACATGAACGGGATACAATATATCTATGAACTTGAAAGACCCTGAACATAACGCGTGCAACAGCACACCAGCAGCCGCAAGGCCTTGTTTCGGCAGCATCGCAACCATACCGGTAATTCAAAAGTAAACGACCATGAAACTGACCAAAATATCAGGTTTAATCGGAGGACTCCTGATTATTACTTGCCTCCTCGGATTGATTTTTGCCTTTTCAGAAGCTTCAGGCGATGAACAAATCCTGTTGATGCTCTTGCTGATTCCGCTCTTTTTCGTAAGTCATTTCTATATCAGGTTCAGGTTTGGGTTTACGGCTGCAGCAGCCGGCAATCGATTCATCCACAAGATCCTGGATGTTGGTGCTGTTTTGGTATTGGTATTACTTCTTGGTTCAGGTGTTTATTTCATCACTTCATACCTTCTTGAACAGAAGCATGAGCGGGCATTGTCGGCTAAATATTCCCGGCTGAAATTATGGGATGACGACACATTGGCCTATCGGCTAAAGGCAAGGCTCGAAACCAAATATGAAGGGCAGTTCTTGCGTTACAAGTTGACGGTGACTGCCGATTCAGGCAATAGGCATCGATTACAGGACCAAAATTCTTACGTGATAAATTTCTATGACAGGGATGGATTTCTGCTGCACGAAACGCGTATTGTTGCTTTTAACGTGATGCAGGATGAACAAGGAATGGTAAAGGCTCATGTAGCCAATACAACAGATTATTTTGACGTTGACGAATATGCTCAGGTGGACTCTTGGGATCTCACCTACATACAGCCGGCTTATTGAATTTAAGTTCAGAATAGGGAATACTCAGGGTTTCGGTGTCGGATTACTCCGTCCAGCCGAGTTTACCCGTAAGTGGCACGAAGCGGAAATCGCCCAGGATTTCCGTGCTGTAGCTGTCCCCTTTTTTGGTGAGGCGTACCATTTTTTGATCGTTTCTTTCCTTGCCAACGGGAATCACCATGATGCCGCCATCTTCCAGCTGATCCACCAGTGGTTTTGGGATGGCGGGAGCGCCTGCTGTAACCAGAATACGCTGGTAAGGCGCGTGTTTTTTCAGTCCTTGTGAACCATCGGAAAGAAACACTTGTGCAGGGCTGTCTAATAATGTGAGCATTTGACGGGCGGTTTCCAGCAGGCCAGGGATGATTTCAACGCTGTACACCTCCAAGCCCATGCGGGCCAGCACACTTGCCTGGTAGCCACTTCCGGTTCCAATTTCCAGCACCTTCATACCCGGCGTGGCCATCAGACTCTGGCTTTGAAATGCCACCGTGTAGGGTTGTGAAATGGTTTGTCCATGACCAATGGGAAATGCTTCGTCGCGATAGGCAAATTGTTCAAACTCTTTAGGGAAAAACACATGTCTGGGAATGCTGCCCATGGCCTCCAGCACTTGTTTGTCATGAATCCCTTTTTGTTGCAATAACTCCATCAGTTGCCTTCGTTGTCCGATATGACGGGGCTGATCTTCAGGATGATGGTTTTTAAACATGGGTTGAAAACATATCAGGTTTTTACGATGAACGCAGTGTTCATATTTGCGGAGGCGCAATTTACTACAGCGCATGATAAAAACAGGAGTACTCGCTTCACGCCGACGGATGGAACACTTCCAGCAAAGCCTGGGAGCATTTCCATTATTGAACCTTGCCGGTTATCTGGATACCGACGACAAGGCCAATTATGATGCACAGGGGCAACTGCTCTATGCCCGTGATTTCATGTCGCGCATCGATGCCGTGGTGATAGACCGTTACCTCGGTTACATCCCCGATGATTTGATCATGCAGCTGCTGCGCAACGGGAAACACATCCTTGCCGATGGCTTCATGCTTACCAATCCTGAAACCATGCAGCGCCTGATTGATTTGAACCAGGAAGCACGTGTGGTATTTCAGGTTGCCGGAAGTACGTATGCCAAGCCTGTCATTCAAACCGCGATGCCTTTGCTTCAGGAGCCGCAGCTCATTAAGCTGGAGAAATACACTTCTTCGCTGGCGGTGGGCAATTTTGACCGCTGGCTGCATTTTAACATGAGCAACGAACTGGATCTGGCTTTGCGCATTATGGGAAGTGATGTTAAGTCGGTGAAGGCGAAGCCGGTTTTTATGTTCAGCAACCATCCGGATCTGATCAATGTGCATCTGGAATTTCACAATGGAGGCGTGTTCCAGATGAGCATCGGAAGAATTCCTTCAGAAGATGCCTGTGTGATGCGTGTGTACAGCCGTGACCGATTTTACAGAATCGATTTAGATCGCAATACCATTAAGGAATGCAGGCTGAAAGACGAAGCCCAGCAGCTGGGATTCGCACTGGAAGAATGGGCACAGCCGGCAACTCAGGGTTTTGAGGAGCTTGAACGACCCGTGGCCTGGTTTGATCCCTGGAAATCGGAAGTCCGTTCTTTTCTGGAAAACATTACCTACGACCGCAAACCCGCTACAGGTTTGGAAGAAATGCATCAAGCAGCAGCCTTGGTAAAAGAGGTGAAACACCAGCTGTCCAGAAACTACGTGTTTGAGTAACTTCGCAGATTATGCGAACTGCCGCATCCCTTTGGAGTTTTTGCGCCGCGCTGCTGATGCTGCCGGCTTGTGATCTCATCAATCCTGAAGAAGAAATTCCTTCCTTCCTGTATATCGATTCATTCAGCTTCAACACGGTTTATGCAACCCAGGGCTTCCCCAGTTACGACATCCCTGATGTGCACGTGTACGTGGACAATAAATTCATCGGCATCTACGAATTGCCGGCACGCGTTCCGGTGATGAAAACCGGTAAAGCACAGATCAACCTGCTCCCGGGCATCCGCGAAAATGCGCTTTCCATCGCACACCGTCCGGTGCGTATTTACAAATCGTTCGACACTTCGGTGGTGCTGGAAGCCGGAAATACCGTGCAGCTGAAACCTGCCACCACTTACCGCAGCAATGTAAAGTTTGCATGGATGGAAGATTTTGAAGACCGCAGCAATTCGCTGGTCTTTACCAACCGCAGCAATAAAGACAGCATGGCCATCATTCCCGCGGGATCTGCGCCCTGGGCTTTTCCTGCAGCACCCAATGCAGCCTGGTCGCTTTACGGTGATCTTGGTGTAAACGACAGCTTCAAGATTTTCGAACTGAAAACGTTTAACAGCTTTAACGACCTGCCCGTTGCCGGCAGGGATGTATATCTGGAAATGGATTATTACAGTACGCTGCCATTGCAAACTGGTCTGTTCAAATTGTCGGGTATGATCTATGAACAGGTGCCGTTGGTACTTCTGCCTGAAACCGGCGGATCCTGGCGGAAAGTGTACCTGAATCTGAATGTGGAACTGGCCGGCCTAACCGCAGGAACGCCTATTGAACTGTATTTCGGTATCCTCAAACAAACCGGATTTCTGGACCGTGCCAGGTTCGGACTGGATAACCTTAAATTATCCTACCTGAATTGAACCGCGTCCGTCAAGTTCTTAAATATGTAGTGTCCGACTTCAGTGCGGCACTGGCTGCCTGGTGGCTTTTTTTTCTGTACCGGAAAGACGTTATTGAAGCCGCCAAACATGGATACAGCATTCAGGTGGGCGACGATGCCAATTTGTTGCTTGGTCTTGTGGTTCTGCCTTCGTGCTGGTTGTTGTACTACGCACTGAGCGGCTATTATCAGGATATCCTTCGCCGTTCAAGAATTCGGGAACTCTGGCGCACCCTGGTAAGCAGCACCCTTGGCGGCCTCGTGGTGTTTTTTGTGCTGATTCTGGATGATTCCGTTACAGATTACCGCGATTATTATCGTTCGCTGCTGGTGTTCTGGAGTCTGCATTTCCTGTTTACTATTACCGGAAGGTGGCTCATTGCCAGCGCGCTTATCCGTAAAATTCAGAAACGAAAACTCGGCTTTCCCACCATCTTGGTTGGTTCCGGTCCGGCTGCCGCGAAGTTGTTCCGGGAACTGGATGAAGCGCCCCGCTCGGAAGGATTCATGTTCGCGGGTTTTGTGCATGTAGGAACCGAAAAGATGGCCGGCTTCCACCGGCCCTTAACTGATTTAGGGCATGCCAGCCAACTTCCGGAGTGCATCAGCCGGCTGGATATTGAAGAAGTAATTATTGCCGTTGAAGAACATGAACACCATCAGGTTCCCGAGCTGGTGAATATGTTGCAAAACGAGTTTATCCGGCTGAAAATCCTTCCGGATGCCTTCAGTATGGTGGTTGGACTGGTGAAAATGAACAACATCCTGGGCGCCATCTTGCTGGAAGTGGATTTTGAAGTGATGCCGGCCTGGCAAAAATCAGCCAAACGCTTATTCGATATTTTCTTTTCACTGTTTGCACTGCTGCTCACCCTTCCGTTTATGTTGCTGGTGGCAGCCTTTATCCGTTTGAGTTCACCCGGTCCGGTGTTTTACCGGCAGGAGCGGATAGGTTTTAAAGGTCAACCTTTCAACATCATCAAGTTCCGAACCATGCGTCAGGATGCCGAACAAAATGGACCACGGCTGTCTTCCGCAGCAGATCCCCGGATTACGCCCATAGGCCGCCTGCTCAGAAAAACACGTCTTGATGAATTGCCACAGTTTTTCAATGTGCTGAATGGAGAAATGAGTGTGGTTGGTCCTCGACCTGAACGACAGTTTTTTATTGATCAGATTATGCTGAAGGCGCCCTATTACAGGCGCTTGCATCGGGTAAAGCCGGGAATTACCAGCTGGGGACAGGTTAAGTTTGGCTACGCCGAAAATGTGGATGAAATGGTGGAACGCCTGCGTTACGACATGCTTTATCTGGAGAATATGTCCATTGGCCTCGACATCCGGATTATGATTTACACCGTGCTCATCATGGTACAGGGCAGAGGAAAATAAAAGTAGCACTCTCTGGAAACAATAGTATTACTTTGTTGTTCTGATAGTAATACTATAAATTTCGATGGAGTTTCTAGAAATTCAATCAGGAGTTGGATCCGAGGGATCGGCGTTTCTGAAAGATCCTGATTCCAGCGAAACCGGACGTGACATCATCCGTCACGGTGCGGCCATGATGGCTGCCCAAGGGGTGGAGTCATTCACGTTCCGCAAACTGGCAATGCAGGCTGGAATTACTGAAGCCACGGTATATCGGTATTTCAGCAACAAGCATCAAATGTTGTTGTATCTGCTGAATCGTTACTGGAATGCCCTTGAATATAGAGCCATGCAGGAAACCGTGCACATCAATGATCCCTTGGAACGGTTGAACCGATTGACGGAACTGCTCACGATTCCGGTAGCATCTATGGCAGATAATGCTATGGCCGCCGACCTGTATGCCATAGCCATGAGCGAATCCATTAAGGTGCATTTAGGCAATGAAACAGGTGCTGACTGGCAAAAAGGCATGCTTAATGGCTACGCCAGAATTACAAGTCTGGTGGCTGAAACCTTGAAGGTTGCCCGTCCTCATTATCCTTATCCACGCGCCTGGGCCGCAACCTTCGTGGATAGTGCCATGCAACAGCAATTTCTGCTCAGGCATTTGCCGGAACTTACTGAAATAGAATCGTCCAAAGCATCGCTTACCGAATTTTTAAGATCACTGATTCCCCATTCAGACGTAAAAACAGATGAATCCTAATGATCCTGTCGCAAGTCCGTTTCGACGCATCCTCAAGTTGGTGCGTTCAGAGCGAAGAAATGTAACATACCTTTATGTGTATGCCGTATTCAGCGGCCTTATAAACCTGTCGCTGCCCTTGGGAATTCAGGCGCTGGTAGGTTTGGTCCTGGGCGGGAACCTTTCCTCTTCCTGGTTCATCCTTGCCCTGATGGTAACGCTGGGTGTTTTGATGGCGGGCATCACGCGCTTGGCGCAGATGTCGATACTGGAAGTAATCCAGCGCCGTCTTTTTGTGCATGTTGCCATGCGCTTCGGTCGAAATCTGGCAGCGTCGGTTTATCCCGAAAAGAAGTATCCAAACCTGCCGGAACTTTCTGAAAAATTCTTCGACATCATCACCATCCAAAAGAGCTTTTCCAAGCTCTTGCTCGACTTCACGGCTTCACTGCTGCAGCTGGTTTTCGGCTTGATATTGCTTTCGTTGTACCACCCGCTGTTTATCGCCATAGGAGCAGGCCTCATCATCATTCTGGCCGCCGTGATACGCGCTACCTGGCAACGAGGTATTGTCACTTCCAGAAAGGAAAGCGACTTTAAGTTTAAAACAGCATTCTGGCTAACCGAAATTGCCTCCAATCGAAGCATTTTTCGCATGCAGTCGCACAAGCAATACCACATGAAAAGAACCAATTCCTATGTGGATGGATACCTTGACGGCAGGGAAGGCCACTTCAAAATCCTCATGTCGCAGGTGAGCCTCACCGTTGTGCTGAAAACCCTACTCATCGGCAGTTTGCTCTTTTTGGGCAGCGTGCTGCTGGTTGAAGAACAAATCAACCTCGGGCAGTTTGTAGCCAGCGAAATTCTGGTCATCCTGCTTCTTGAGTCGGTTGAAAAGCTGGTGCTCAGCGTGGAGCATATCTATGATGCAGCGATTGCGCTGGAAAAAGTATCTTATGTTACCGACCAGGAAGACGAGTTACCCACGGGAATTTCTGTAGATATGACCCGCGCTCCCGAGCTGTGTATCTATGACCGCAACCTGAGGAAAGATGTTTTTATGGTGAAATCCGGGGAGAAAATTTGCATTTGCGGCCAACCCGGCTCCGGCCGAACACGCATACTTAAGTGGTTTACCGGGCTGTCGGATGCGCAATATGAAATGATGGTTTCTGGCGTGCCGCTGGACAATCTGAACCTGGCTGATTACGGTGCCAGTGTAGGGTTGTGTCTGCAATCGTCCGGGATTTTTAAAGGAACCCTTTCCGGCAATATCACCTTGTCGGAAGAAGCCCCCGCAGAGCGGATCAAAGTGCTGTTGGAAAAGCTGCATCTCAGTGATTATGTGCGTCAAATTGACCACGGATTGATGCATGTTTTTGAAGGAACCCGCACACTACCCAACCACATCCAAAAGAAAATCACCCTGGCAAGAGCCCTTTACCATCAGCCAACGTTGCTGCTGGTGGATGATATCTGGACGGGTTTCGACCGGAAGGAACTGCAAGACATCACCGAATATCTGAAGGAGATTCCTGCAACCGTAATCGTCATCAGCAGCCTTGCACCAGTTGCTGCTGCTTTTGATCGCTGTGTCGAAATGGGTGAACACGGATTTACAGATTATGGAAAGGTTCAAGCCGGTGCCTTGCCGGATCGATTAACTAATTTCATGTGGCAGTAATATGGATTTCAAACCCGATTCAAGAGTGATTCACCTCAGCAGCTTTGGCAAGCTGAAGGAAAGTTACTGGACCAAGAAAGGAATGGGCCGCCTGCTTTGGGCCTTACTGATCATCATCGTTGTGTTTCTGTTTTTGCCATGGACCCAGAATATCAGGTCCGATGGTAAGGTAACAACCCTGCTGCCCGGACAACGGCCTCAGGAGGTGCAAACTGTTATTGGCGGCCGTCTGGTGCAATGGATGGTGCGTGAAGGCGATACCGTGCGCAAAGGCGACACCATCGTGCTCATCTCTGAAGTCAAAGATTCTTACCTGGATCCGGGTTTGCTGGATCAAACCGAACGACAGGTAAAGAGTAAGGAACAATCCCTGGAAGGTTATGGTTCTAAGGTGAACGCCATCAGCCGGCAAATTACCAATCTGGAAGCCATTCAGGATCTGAAATACCGGCAAGCCAAAAACAAGGTGTCTCAGGAAAAACTCAAGCTAAACGCCGACATGGCCGAGCTGCAGGCGGCACGAACCGATCTTTCTATAGCCAGAACAAGGTACTCTCGTGATTCCATACTGCTCATCCAGGGTTTGAAATCACCATTGGATTTAGAAAGCAGAAAGTTGAAACTCCAGGAATCGATTGCCAAGCTCAATGCCATGGAAAACAAATACGACATCACCAAAGCCGCTTTGGCCAATGCCGAATTTGAATTGCGCAATGTGGTGAACGAATATGGAGAGAAATTGGCGAAGGCAGAGAGTGAGCGTTTCAGCGCAGTTTCTGGTCAAATGGAAACAGAAGCCGAGATTTCCAAGCTGCGCAATACGCTCAGCAACTATAAAATCCGTTCCGGCTTTTATGTGGTGACGGCACCGCAAGACGGGATCATCACCCGCGCTTTGACTGCCGGCATCGGTGAAACCGTAAAAGAAGGGGAGGCCATCTGTTCCATCATGCCACTGCAATACAGGCTTGCCGTAGAAATGTATCTGGAGCCGATGGATTTGCCCTTGATCCGCAAAGGCAGCAAGGTGCGCTTCCTGTTTGACGGATGGCCTGCGCTGGTATTTTCTGGCTGGCCTGCCATGACCTACGGAACTTTTCCCGGCGCAGTCGTGGCCATCGATCCTTTCCCCGGGAAAGACGGGAAATACCGCGTGCTGGTTGCGCCTCAGGCGAATGCCAAGGCCTGGCCCGATATGCTCAGGGTGGGCAGCGGTGCCCGCGGCATTGCGCTGCTTGGACAAGTGCCTGTTTGGTATGAAATCTGGCGTCAGTTGAATGGATTCCCTCCCGATTTCTACTACGGCACAGTGAAACCGGAAACTTCTGTACCCAATAAATTGAAATGATGGACCTTCGGAAGTTGCTACTGTCGCTGATTGGTTGCGCGATGCCCTTGTACGCTCAGGAATCCGGTGTACGTGTGCCGGTGCGCATGGTGCTTGACCTGGTGGCGCAAAATCATCCCGCGCAACGACAGGCAGCATTGATGCTGAAAGCCGCTGATTTAAACCTGTTGAAGGCCAGAGGAAGCTTTGATCCCAAATATTTTCTGGAGAACAACAACAAGCAGTTCGAAGGGAAAAACTATTACGATGTGCTGCATACCGGACTGAAAGTGCCTACCTGGTTCGGATTGGAAGGACAGCTGGGTTACGAACAGGCCATGGGAACCAATCTGGATCCCATGCTCGAAGTGCCGGCCAACGGCCTTACATACGCCGGCCTTTCCATGCCCCTGCTCCGCGGTTTGATTACCGACCAGCGCAGAACAGCACTGGCCATGGCCAAAGTTCAGGTTCAAAGTACGGTCTTCGAACGCCAGCAATTCCTGAACGATTTGGGTGCGGATGTGCTTCGCGCTTATGTGCGTTGGTATGGAGCAGATTTGGAACAGGAATTATATGCTGCAGCTACAACAGCCGGTGAACTGAGGTTGCGTCAAATCAGACAAACTGTTCAGGCAGGTGCCCGGGCATTGATCGATACGCTGGAGAATGACGTGCTGCGCAGGAATTTCACCATTTCCCGCGATGCGGCGGCGGCAAAAGCGTTGAAAGGCGCGCTGGAGCTGAGTGTTTTTCTGTGGAATAAAGAAGGCGCTCCGCTGGAAATGCAAACCGGAGCAAGGCCCAGCATCATGGGTTTAGACGTACTGGATTCTATGGCCCTTTCCTGGAATTTAAACCGGATGAACCGCGATGTGATGCAGGTGCAGCCTTTGCTGCTCGAACAGAACGCCGAACTTAATTTGTATGCCCTTGAACGCAAGTTGAAACAGCAGCAATTGCTGCCCGAGTTAAACCTGAAATACAACTTCCTGACCGCAGGCAGCTTCCGCCCAAATCCTCCCGGTGTGCCTTATTGGTCGAATTACCGCTGGGGTGTTACGGCGCAAACAAGCATCTTCTTGCGTAAAGAACGCGCCGATGCACAGCTGGCGCAGGTAAAACTGGAACAGGCAGGCATCAAGCTGCGGCTGAAAACACTGGAAACGGCGCGCAAGCTGGAAGCTTATTGGAACATGTACACCACCTACAGCAATCTGGTTGCGCAATATGCGCAGGTTGTTGCCGGATATCAGGCCCTGCTGGATGCAGAACTCACCAAGCTTGAAGCCGGCGAAAGCACACTTTTTCTGGTAAATACCCGCGAAATCAGGTTGCTGGAAAGTCGTCTCAAGCTCGTAGATTACCAGGTAGCCAAGTATCATGCAGCCCTCGATTACCTGCGTGAAACAGGGCAGTTGTGGCGCTTCTTCCCCTGAGGAGCGCGGCGAAACTTGTGGATAATAAAGCCCGTTTCAGCGTCCGTTCCCGGGCCTTTAGCGGTATTTTTACCATCCTAAAGGAAGGTTCATTCAATTCATGAGTTCATCACAATCGAATCAGTACAGCGCAGAGAATATCCAGGTTCTGGAAGGACTGGAAGCAGTAAGAAAACGTCCGGCCATGTATATCGGCGATGTAGGTCTGAAAGGCTTGCACCACCTGGTTTATGAGGTAGTCGATAACTCCATAGATGAAGCCCTTGCCGGCCATTGCAGCAATATTCAGGTAAGCATCCTCGAAGACAATTCTATCCGCGTACTCGATGATGGCCGGGGCATTCCTACCGATATTCACCCTAAAGAAAAACGCTCTGCCCTGGAAGTTGTAATGACGGTATTGCACGCAGGCGGAAAGTTCGATAAAGATACCTACAAAGTTTCCGGCGGTTTGCACGGCGTAGGTGTAAGCTGCGTAAACGCGCTTTCCACGCACATGACCGTTCGGGTATTCCGTGAAGGAAAAATTTACCAGCAGGAATACCGCGAAGGCAAACCCCAATACGATGTAAAGGTGGTTGGTGAAACCGACCAGCGTGGCACTGAAGTAACCTTCACGCCCGACCACACGATTTTTCAGAACACCGTGTACAACTTCGAAACACTGGAAAATCGCCTCAGAGAACTAGCTTACCTCAACAAAGGCATCAACCTGACGCTCACCGACCGCAGAAACGGCAGTGAAGAAGACGGTTTTCATACCCAAACATTTTTCAGTGAAGGCGGACTCAGAGAATTCGTGATGTTCCTGGATGGAACCCGCGAAAAGCTGATTCCCGAGCCCATTTACATGGAAGGTGAAAAACAGGGCATTCCGGTGGAAGTGAGCGTGATGTACAACAATGGGTACAGCGAAAACCTTCATTCCTATGTGAACAACATCAACACCATCGAAGGTGGAACACACGTGGCAGGCTTCCGCCGCGCATTGACCAGAACCCTCAAGGCTTATGCTGAAAAAGAAGGGCTGCTGAAGAATGTAAAGTTTGAAATCAATGGCGATGACTTCAGGGAAGGACTCACCGGCGTCATCAGCGTGAAGATTGCAGAACCTCAGTTTGAAGGTCAAACCAAAACGAAACTTGGTAACAGCGAAGTTTCGGGTGCCGTGGATGTGGCCGTGGGCGAAATGCTCGACAATTATCTGCAGGAGCATCCTAAAGAGGCCAGAATCATTGTACAGAAGGTAATCATTGCTGCGCAGGCACGACATGCCGCCAGAAAAGCACGCGAAATGGTGCAGCGTAAAGGTGCCATGAGCGGCATGGGACTGCCCGGGAAACTCAGCGATTGCTCCAGCTCCGATCCTGGCATCTGCGAAATTTATCTGGTGGAAGGAGATTCGGCCGGAGGAACAGCCAAACAAGGCCGCGACCGTGAATTTCAGGCCATTCTGCCCCTGCGCGGAAAAATCCTGAACGTGGAAAAATCCCTCGAACACAAGATTTACGAAAACGAGGAAATCCGCAACATCTTCACCGCTCTCGGCGTAAGCATCGGCACCCCTGATGATGCCAAAGAGTTAAACCTCGACAACCTGCGCTATCATAAAATCATCATTATGACCGACGCCGATGTGGATGGAAGCCACATCCGTACGCTCATCCTCACCCTGTTCTTCCGATACATGAATAAGCTGATTACCAGCGGTTATGTGTACATCGCCACACCGCCGCTGTATATGGTGAAGAAAGGAAAAGAACAGCAGTACTGCTGGACTGAAACCGAACGCGATGCAGCGGTGAAATCCATTGCCGGTGCCGGGAAAGAAGACAGCGTAAACGTGCAGCGTTACAAAGGTTTGGGCGAAATGAACGCCGAACAACTTTGGGAAACAACCATGGATCCTGCCCGACGCACGCTGAAACAAGTGACCATGGAAAGCGCTGCCGAAGCCGATCGGATTTTCAGCATGCTGATGGGCGACGACGTGCCACCGCGCCGCGAATTCATCGAAACACATGCCAAATACGCAAAAATTGATGCCTGATTAAACGCGTCAGTGACCATAAAAAAAGGCAAACCGAACGGTTTGCCTTTTTTTGTTACTTCCTTCGCTATTCAGCTTCTTTGCTGCAACAGCAGATTTGTGCATTCCGCCTGCAGGTCGTTGCTGTTGTTTTGAGCGTACCATTTGTGCACGCGTTCTGCATAGATGCGGTAGTCTTCACCGGCATGCCGCGCCTCATGCACCATGCGTTGGGCCTCCGCAGGCCTTGGCCCCCAGCTTGCACAAACTTCAAATTGGGCATTTAGTTGAATCAACTTGGGAATGCTCTTCCCGCCATTGGTGAGCCATTGCTCCATGAGCTCCGGATGTTCATCGCGCAGCAAAATGCGCAGCATCACTTTGCCCCCGCTTGTCGCGCTGATTTGATGCAGTGCCGGAACATTCTGTGCAGCGTCGCCGCACCACGCTTCCGACAAAACGAGCCAATATACGGGAGCGTCAAGCGTGTCCAGCGTCTGCTTCAGTTCCCCGGTCAGGGAAAATCGTTTTTCCACTCGATCCATCCGGTGTTCGTTGAGCCTGGAATACTCCAGCATTTCCGGAGCATGGTTGCTGCCGGTGGTTTTGTCCTGGGCATGCAACTCAGAAATCAGTGTCCGATAAGTTTCATAGCTCATGCCTTTGTCCCAGTATTGGCGATAATCTACCGCCATTGATTCACGATTCATGTCATTAAAAAACAATGCGAAAGAAGCATGGTTCAGGCGATCAGCCAAAAAATGGCCACCAGATGCCGAGTGTATAAACGATGTATTCCAGAAAGAACAATCCCCAAAAGCGCATGTAGAACTGATGCACTGCTTTTTGATTGCTTACACTCAGTCGTCTTCCGGTGACAAAAAAGAAGATGCCCGTACCTGCATGAAAAAGGCCTATCCCTAAGACCTGAGGTGTTAAAAAGCCAATAATGAAGCATGCCGCCAGACCGAAATAAGATAGCGTAACCAGCCATAATCCAAGTTTGAGTGCCGCTTCTCTGGAGTATTGAACGGCTACCGTTCTGATGTCAAAGGCGGCATCACCGGC
>JBIKKI010000098.1:0-8255 GCA_044360435.1 Bacteroidia bacterium | reverse complement strand
CAAAGACATGATGGTGGTTAAGGTTCCGGAGCCCGCGATGATGGGAAAAGCCACAGGAACGATGTTGCCGGTATTCAGATCCGGATCGTGTTTGAACACATGGATGCCCAGCACCATTTCCAGTCCGAGGATGAACATCACGATGCTGCCCGCAATGGCAAACGACTGCACATCTACGCCGAGGTAGCGGAGGAAGGGTTCACCGGCAAACAAGAATCCCAGCATGAGGATGGCCGAGGCCATCGTCACTTTCAGCGCGTGAATGCCGGGAATTTTCTCCTTGAGTGTAACGATGAGCGGCACCGCTCCAATCATGTCGATCACCGCAAACAGGGTAAAACTCACGGTCAGCACTTCATGTAATTCCATGGGGCAAAGGTACCGGCACGGGCAAAAGGATTTACGGCAATTTTGGAGGAAATACACGCCAAGCGGTAACGGCCAAACAGGCCTCGCCCTATTTTCCCACCAACAACATCCACTTCGGCAAAATGGGCGTAATTTCGCGCGCCCCGCTGACCATGCCTGAAGTTCCAGAAGATACCGGTTCCATTGATGTGTTTGGTGCCCGTGAGCACAACCTCAAGGCGCTGGACCTCAGCATTCCCAGAAACAAACTCATCGTTTTTACCGGTGTAAGCGGCAGCGGCAAGTCCAGCTTGGCATTTGACACCATTTTCGCCGAAGGTCAACGCCGCTACCTGGACAGCTTCTCGGCCTATGCCCGGCAGTTCATCGGCGACATGAAGCGGCCGGACGTGGACAAGATTCAGGGACTGAGTCCGGTGATCAGCATCGAACAAAAAACCGTGAGCCGCAATCCGCGCAGTACGGTGGGCACCATCACCGAAGTATATGACTTCCTGCGCCTGCTGTTTGCCCGCGCCGGCGATGCGTATAGTTACGAAACCGGGGAACGCATGGTGCGCTTCACCGAAGGCCAGATCATTGAAGCCATCGAACAACGCTATTTTGGTAAAAAGATTGCCATCCTGGCGCCTTTGGTGAAAGGCCGGAAAGGACATTACCGGGAACTGTTTGAATTGTACCACAAACGCGGCTTTCAGCGCATGCGCGTGGATGGCGTGATGGTGGAAATTCAACCGGGCATGCAGTTGGATCGCTACAAAATCCACGACATTGAGTTGGTGATTGACCGCATGGATGCCGGCGCTACCGCCGCTGCAAGGATGGCAGAATCCGTGCGCACCGCGCTGAAAATGGGCAAGGGAACCATGATGGTGCTCGACACCAGCGACCAAAGCCGGCAGCTGTTCAGCAAATTCCTGATGGATCCGGTGAGCGGCCTGAGCTACGACGAGCCCAACCCCAACTCCTTCTCCTTCAACTCTCCTTACGGCGCCTGTCCTACCTGCGAAGGCTTGGGCGAGATCTCTGTAGTTTCTGAGGAATTAATCATTCCCGACCCATCAAAAAGCATCAACCGCGGCGGCATTTTGCCCTTGGGAGAAATCAAAGAAAACTGGACCTTCACCCAGTTGCGCGCCATGGCAAGACATTATAAATTCAGCCTTGCCGACCCAATCGGCAGCTTGTCTCCTGAAGTTCGAAACATGATTCTTCATGGCACTGAAGAAGGCTTCCCGCTGGAACAGGTGAATGAGCGTGGAAAGAAAACGAAAGTCCAAACCAACTTCAAAGGCGTGGTTCATTTTGTTCAGGAACAGTTTTTTGAAAGCGACGATGAAGAGATGCGCAACTGGGCCGAACAGTTCATGCTCAATACGCATTGTCCGGATTGTGAAGGCAGCCGACTGAAAAAGGAAGCCCGTTTTTACAAAATTGCCGGCAAGAACATCGCCGACCTGGCTTCCATGAACATCGGCGCACTGCTGCAGTGGCTGGAATCCGTTCCCGAGGAGCTCAGCGAACGCCAGAAAATCATCGCTACCGACTTGCTGAAGGAAATCCATGCCCGCGTATCGTTTCTGCAAGGCGTGGGCCTCTCCTACCTCAACCTGAACAGTCCGGCGCGCACCCTCAGCGGTGGAGAAGCCCAGCGCATCCGTCTGGCTACCCAAATCGGATCCAGGCTTACCAATGTATTGTATATCCTCGATGAACCCAGCATTGGCTTACATCAGCGCGACAACGAGAAACTCATTTCCAGTTTGAAGGAACTGCGCGATCTGGGCAACACTGTTTTGGTGGTTGAACACGACCGCGACATGATGCTGGAAAGCGACCATCTGGTGGAAATCGGACCGGGTGCCGGCGTGCATGGCGGACGCATTGTGGCCCAGGGCGACCTGAACACCTTTGCTTCCTTCGAAACCACCACAGCAAAATTCCTGTCGGGAACCTTGGAAATTGCTGTTCCCGAGGAACGCCGCAAAATCGGCAAGGAGTATATTGAACTGCTGGGTTGTTCCGGGAACAACCTGAAAAATGTAGATGTGCGCTTCCCGCTGGGCTGTTTCATCTGCGTTACCGGAGTGAGCGGAAGCGGAAAGTCCACACTCATCAACGAAACCCTGTTTCCGCTGCTTTCCAACCGCATTTACGGAACACATTACAAGAACCTCGGCCTGAAAGAGGCGAAGAATACCGAGCTGGTGGATAAAGTAATCCGCATCGATCAGTCGCCCATTGGCCGCACGCCGCGCAGCAATCCTGCCACGTATGTTGGGGTGTTTACAGAAATCAGAAACCTGTTTGCCAACCTTCCGGAGGCAAAAATACGTGGCTATAAACCCGGACGGTTCTCCTTCAACGTGAAGGGCGGTCGCTGCGAGACTTGCGGCGGCGCGGGCAGAAAAGTCATCGAAATGAACTTCCTTCCGGATGTGGAGGTTCCCTGCGACACCTGTCACGGGCGCCGGTACAACCGGGAAACGCTGGAAGTTCGGTACAAGGGAAAAAGCATCACCGACGTTCTGGAAATGAGCGTGGAACAGGCTGTTACATTCTTTGAACACATCCCGCTCATCCGCCGGAAAATCATCACCATGCAGCAGGTTGGCCTGGGATACATCACACTCGGACAAAGCAGCACAACCCTGAGCGGCGGAGAAGCGCAGCGGGTGAAATTGGCCACCGAGCTCAGCAAACGCGATACGGGCAAAACCTTTTACATCCTTGATGAGCCAACCACCGGTTTGCATTTTGACGACATCCGGCTGCTGCTGGAAGTGCTGCAGGAACTGGTAAACCGCGGCAATACCGTTTTGGTGGTGGAACACAATATGGACGTGATCAAAGTAGCCGACCACGTGATTGATCTTGGACCGGAAGGTGGTTCGGGAGGTGGCACCATCTTGGTAAGCGGCACGCCTGAACAGGTGGCTGCGCATAAAAACAGCCATACCGGTCGCTTCCTGATCAAAGAGCTGAAGCCCGTTTCCAAGAAGAAATCGTAAACCTGTTCAGCCCCAGGCCCGGGCTTGTTCCATCACCTGAATCAAGCGCGCCGCATTGTTGCGGTTGTTGAACTGCTGCTGCAACACTTGCCTGCGGAGGTTCAAGTCTGATTCAGTAAATGGTTTTTGCATGAGTTCGGTAATCATGGACCTCAGCACCGCCGGGTCGTCGCTCACGCGACACAAGGATTCAAGGCCGGTATGATGCACCATCACGCTGTTGGCCACGCAATGTTTGCCGCGGTACAAAGCATTGACAAGCTTGAGTTTGATGCCGGTTCCCTGAAAGGTACACAGCACATTCACCTGCGCAGCGCCAATCAGCCCCAAAACAGCTTCAGAGTCCAACTGTTCCTCCAGACGGATATGCGGATGTTTGGCCACCGCCTGTTTCAGTTGTGCGGAAGGATGGTTACCGGCGATGACACAAGGAACCTGCAGCTTGCTGAACACCTCGTTCACCAGAAACAACGCGCCCTGATTGTTTTCTGCCACGGCCAGATTTCCGTGATACAGGGCAAAAGCGCCGGTTTCGGTGCTGATTTCCACCTGCTCGTTGGGATGAAAAGCCGGTATGTATTCCGTATGTCCGTATAAGCGGGAGAAATAACCGGTATCATCCGGAGAAATGGCCGCAATCAGACTGGCCTTTTTCAAAATAGGCTCGAACTGTCGCAGGCGTTCTGCTTCCACCCGGAAGAAGTACTTTTTGAAGAAATTTGTTTCGGCAGCCTCCAAATTTGCGTAGTAATCGTGCTCGATGTTGTGGGTGCGCACCACTTTGTAGCGGTTTGCCAGGGCCGGGTGGTTCAGCCAATAGCAGGAATGCAAGCCTTCAAATAAAATGGGCGCTTCTGTTTCAATTAACTGTTCCAGAAGTTCAGCACTGTCGCGGCTTCCTGTGATGTATGGAATGTCGCCATAGAAGGGATTTTTGAATGTGCGCCGTTTGTACAGGTGCACTTTGTGGCAGATTTGGTTCAGGGCAGCAACCTTCCCGCGCTTTCCGTATTCGAAGGCGTGCAGGATTACAGAAATGCCGCAGCTGTGCAGCGCCTGTATTTTGTAGAAAATATCGATAACGCCTCCGTAATCAGGTGGTTCGGGAATGTCAAAAGCAACCAGATGGAGGAGTCTTTCAGAGTTGGGCATAGATGTCGATGAGCTGTTCAGCTTCACGCTGCCAATTTAGGGTTTTCGCCGCTTCAAGACAGTTTTGTTCCAAACGTGCGTATAGTTCCGGCTCTTGCTGCAGGCGCTTCACGGCGGCAACCAGCTGATCCACATCAGCATCCACAGCAAGACCAACTTCCCATTGTTGCATCAAACTCAGATACTCGGGAAAGGCATTGATCAATGAAGGCAACCCGGCGTGGATGTAATCGAAGAACTTGTTGTTCAGGGAGTAGTAATAACTCAGCCCTTGATTTTCGCTTACGTTCAGTCCAAGCCATGCTTTACAGGTTTGGTATTTCAGCTGATCGGGCGCAATCCAGCCTGCAAAATGCACTTTGTGTTCCAGTCCTTCTTCCCGCACCATGCGGCGCAGCGATTGCGATAAATCACCTTCGCCTACCAGTACAAGTCGGATATCCAGTTGGTGCAATGCCTGGATCATGGCTTCGATGCCTCTGCCCTGATTAAGCGCGCCCTGATACAGGATGAACGGTGGCGATTCCGGCTGATGCGGCGGATGCATTGCATCCAAAGGAGGTGCGTTCATCACCACGCGGAAAGGCACGCCACTCAGCTTCGTATAATGTTCGGCGATGGCGCCACAAACCGTGTAGGCAGCATCTGCGCCGGGAATTAGCCTGCGTTCTACCCATTCCCAAACACGTTGCACCCGGGGTCTTACGACTACTTCCGGAACCTGACTGAACCATTCGTGGGCATCGAACACCAGTTTGATGGGTTTCAGTTTCCGCAACATCCAACCGGCCGGAAGTGTGTCGGCATCCACAGTTCCAAGAATGTCAAAGCGCTGAAACCAGAGGAACAGCCATAGCCTCAGGTTGTATTCCAGGTAAAAGAGTTTGCCTTTCTGAAACCAGCAATGCAGCCGGCGAGTGCGATAGGCGCGCTGCGGAAGTGCCTTGCTTTCCGGCAACTTTCTGCCTATAAGCGTCACCTCGTATCCGGCTTCCGCCAGGGTGCTGCAAATGCGCTCCATCCTGCGGTCTGTATGCAGGTCGTTGATTACCGTAAAGATGATCCGCTTTCCCATTCTAAATTTCCTTCTTCATTGATGATGACAGTTCCTGAATCCAGAAGGCTTCTGAGCTCCTGCCGGAATGCAGCCGCGTCTGTAAAGCCAAAATGGTCCATCAGCGCTGCAATGCTCATGGGTCCGGATTGCAATAAGGCTATTACATGTTCCGGATCAACCGACTTTAACAGCGCAGCTTGATGTGCACGCCTGCAATTGTCGCAATGCCCGCAGGGTGCTGCATCCTCTTCGCCAAAGTATTGCCGCAGGTATTGCAGGCGGCATCCGCGGGTAGCCACAAATTCCAGAACAGCATCCAATGCTTCCCGGCGGCGTTCTTTAATGGATGTGATGAGCTGCTCATTCAACACCACCGGAAGCTGATAGTCGCAGCGCAGCGTTATGCCCGGCTTGTTGCGCAAAGGAATATAATCTACCACGCCTGCCTTGTGCAAAGCGGTAAGCAGTCTGACCACTTCCGGTTCGGGACAACCCATAAACATGGCCAATTGCTGTTCGTTGAGGTTGATGTAATGGTCGAAGATACCCGGATAGGTGCGCAGCAGCGCATTGATGATTCCGTCGTACATCGGGTGGTCGAGCTTAAACTCGTACACATCCGGATATGGAAATAAAAAGCGCAGCCTGGCCGGTATGCGCACCGATTCGGAGACCTTCAGCAAGCCGCTCCATTCCAGCATGGTGAGTGCGTAATGCAGTTCTTTTTGCTGAAACCCGAAGGCTTTGCAGAACAAGGCCGCATCAAAAGGGAAAAAACGATCGGCGCCCGTACCTGTTGGCAAGGCAAAATGATTCATCAACGCAGTATAAACCCTTGTGGCAAATTCGAAGGGAGGAAAAGCTTCTTCCAGCTGGTCCAGAAGTTTCTTCCTGTCGGAAGCATACCACAGGATTCCGGCCGCGGCCTTTTTCCCATCGCGTCCGGCCCTGCCTGATTCCTGATACAGTGCTTCCGGCGACATCGGCAGGCTGGTATGAACCACAAAACGGACATCCGGCTTGTCCACACCCATCCCGAAAGCGTTGGTGCACACCATGATTCGCGAACGGCCCTGCATCCAGTCTTGCTGCTTCCGAACACGCACTTCCGGCGCCAGTCCGGCATGGTAAAAATCTGCGCGCTGCCCGCGTTCCTGCAACAGATGACAGGTTTCCAGGGTATCGCGGCGTGTGGGTACATACACCAGACCGCAGCTTTTCACCCCTGCCAGATGCTGCTGTAGCCATGCCGGCTTGGATTCCACCTCATGCACCGAAAAATCCAGATTGGGTTTATCGAAGCCTGCGGAATAAATATATGGTTCCTGCAAATTCAACTGCGTTTGTATATCCTGCTGCACCTTTGGCGTGGCAGAAGCTGTTAAAGCCATGCAGGGAACGTTGGGAAGCAAGGTTCTGGCGTCTTTAATACTCAGGTATTCAGGTCTGAAGTCATACCCCCACTGACTGACGCAATGCGCTTCATCCACCACAAGTCTGTCCACCTGAAGGTACGGCAGCCATTCACGAAAAGACGAAGAAGCGAGTTTTTCCGGAGAAAGGTATAAAAGGCGCAAGTGCAGGTCGCGGGCCAGTGACAGGAAACGTTCCTGTTCTTTACGTGTGTGGTGACTGGTGATGGCAGCCGCTGCTATTCCCCGGCGGTGCAGACCTTCTACCTGATCTTTCATCAGCGCAATGAGCGGAGAAACCACCAGTGTAAGGCCGGGAACAACAAGGGCAGGAACCTGAAAACACAGCGATTTCCCGCCACCTGTGGGCAACAATGCCAGCACATCGCGGCCGGAAACAAAAGCATCTGCGAGTGATTCTTGTCCGGGGCGAAACGATGCATAGCCCCAGAAACGGGTTAATATCTCCTGGGTTTCAGCACTCATGCATCAGCCATCATGCCATCCTGCATCCGAATGATGCGGTTCCCTAGGCCTGCCAGCGTATCGTTGTGCGTAACCACGATAAAAGTTTGTTTGCGCTCATCGCGGAGGCGGATAAAATAATCATGCAGTTCGGCGGCATTCCTTGAATCAAGATTGCCGCTCGGTTCATCGGCGAATACCACTGAAGGATTGTTGATCAGTGCGCGCGCCACGGCAACCCTTTGCTGTTCGCCACCGGAAAGTGAACCGGGCTTGTGCGTCATGCGGTGTTCCAGCCCTAAAAATTGCAGCAGCGAAGCCGCTTCTTCTTTCACAGCAGCCTTGGATTTTCCTGCAATCCAGCCGGGGATACACACGTTTTCCAGGGCGGTAAACTCCGGCAGCAGCTGGTGAAACTGAAAAATGAAGCCAATATGCCGGTTTCTGAACGCAGCCAGCGCTTTTTTATTCAGGGCGAACATATCCTTGCCATTGAGCAAAACAGTGCCCGAACTCGGTTTATCCAGGCTGCCCAAAATTTGAAGCAACGTAGTTTTTCCCGCACCAGAAGCCCCGGTAATACAAACCATTTGCGCCTCAGGAATATCCAGGCTGATGCCTCTTAAAACTTCGAGGGTTCCAAACTTCTTTGTGATGTTGCGTGCGCTGATAACCATAAAGCTTTTAACTTACAAAAAGCGGCAGTCAAAGATATGCCAGCGCCTATTAACTTCGCGGCTCTAAATTCAACCATGAACATACACGAGTATCAGGCCAAAGAAGTATTGA
>JBIKKI010000097.1:0-8268 GCA_044360435.1 Bacteroidia bacterium | reverse complement strand
AAAACGGGCTGGAGTGGTTTGCGCAGTGTTATCGGGTGAAAGCAATCCAGGTGAATAACGGAGGAGCGTTGGAGGAAAGTTGGAGCAATGATGTGTGCTTCGATTTTGACCCCACCTTGTTTGTGCCTAATGCCTTTAGTCCTAATAACGACGATGTTAACGATCGTTTCGGCGTCTATGCCGGCAGCATCAAGGAATTTTACATGGCCATCTACAACCGCTGGGGTGAAAAGTTGTTCGAAACCTCAGACATGAAGGCTACCTGGGACGGAAATGTTCAGGGTAAACCGGCCCCGGATGGCGTTTATGTGGTGCTCATCAACTACAAGGATTACAAAGGCAAGGAATTCAATACAAAAACCTCGCTCAGCTTGATGCGCTGATGATTACCTGTGCGATATAAGGCGACTGTCCGCGTTGCTAACTTAGAACAGGTGTTCTGCCTTAATGGGATTCCCTTATTTTTGAGTTCACCGCCGGTTTGGACTGGCGATTGGGTTCAATGAAGCTGCATCATGCCACAGGTGATCAATACTCCGGGGATCTATATCGAAGAACAAATACAGGTTCAACCAATTTCCCCAGCCGAAGCCGCGCTGACGGCTTTTGTGGGTTCTACACGCAAAGGCCCGGTGGGAAAACCCACCTTAATTTCTGATTATTCTTCTTTTGAACACATATTCGGCGGTCTGGCGGCAGAACACATGCTTGCCTATGCTGTTCAAGATTATTTCACAAATGGCGGCCGTCAAGTTTTGATTCTTCGCCTTGCCGGTTCAGGAGCAAGCCGCGCACAAATCAACCTTCCAACCGCAGTAAATCCGCAAAACACGCTCAAACTAGAGGCTGCAAGCGAAGGGGTGTGGGGCAATGATTTGTCGGTGCAGGTGATGTTATGGGATGGTTCCCCCAAAGGAATAAAACGTTGGCTGAAGCGTGCATCTGCTGCGCCGCGTTTTCGTTTACATGTATTCGAGCGAGGGCAACTTTCAGAGGTGTTTTCAGAAGTGAGTCTTACGCCGGGAGATGCAGTGTTTCTCCCTGATGTATTGTCGTCACAGTCGCGATTGATACGTGCCGTGAAACCAGGTCCATCTTATGTGTTGCCGACCGCAATGCCTTTGGTGAATCCGTCAGCAATACAGGCAACGGGTGGGCAGGATGGATCTGCATTGGCAGCGTCCGACTATCTGAAGAACGAAGCCGATGGGCAAGGTATATATGCGTTGAAACAGGCTGACGGGTTCAATTTGCTCTGCATTCCTCCGGCGCAAAAAAACGGCCATACAGAACCCTCGGTTTACAGGGCTGCATTGGAACTGTGCATGGATCATAGAGCCATACTGCTGATAGACCCTCCGGCAAACTGGTCCGGCAGCACGCAGCATCCGGCCAGTGAATTGCTCGGAATACAGGGTCCTGAAACATGCAATGCGGCAGTGTATTTTCCAAGATTGGTGCAGCAAGACGTGCTGCAACATGGCCGCGATGAGTGTTTTGTGGCCTGTGGTGCAGCCGCCGGTGTCATTGCTGCTACCGATGCCAAATTCGGCGTGTGGAAACCTCCGGCGGGAAGTGCAGCATTGTTGAAAGTTGTCAAGCAATTGCAGCCTGTACTAACCACTTCCTCACTGGAATCGCTGAGTATCAGAGGCGTTAATGTGATTCGGAATTTGCCAGATAACAGTTTTGCGCTATGGGGCGCCCGCACACTATTTGCTGAAGGGGCGTACACGTATTTGTCGGTGCGAAGAACAGCGTTATTCATTGAAGACAGCGTTTCAAAAGGCATCAGATGGGCTCTTTTTGAAGCGAACGATGAACTTTTATGGGGCAAAGTCAGGCAACAAGTGGAACGTTTTATGTGGGATCTATTTCTGGCTGGTGCCTTTCCGGGCAATAGGCCCGAAGTTGCATATTTTGTGAAATGTGATCGGGAAACCACTACACATCAAGATCTTACTCGTGGTTATTTCAATCTGCTGATTGGCTTTGCACCTTTAAGGCCTGCGGAGTTCATTGTTTTAAGTCTTCGGCAGAAGGCCGGAGCCGTTTAAAGACTATAGGAAAAGTATGATGCTGAAATGATTGTTGAAAAATGGAACGAGGGTTCCTGCATGTGTCACTTTCAATGGTAATCAGCACATTGAAAGTATGGTAGTGCCCGGAACAGGAATCGAACCTGCACGATGTTGCCATCACCAGATTTTGAGTCTGGCGCGTCTACCAATTCCGCCATCCGGGCAAAGAACTAAAGGGCTGCAAATATACACGAATCCGCCAAGCCGTCAAGCACTTTGGTCCGGATTCCAGGATTTGCTGTCTGAAGTATCATCCAATTCATCGTCCATCTCCAACACGCGCATCAGTTTTCTGATTAAGGTTGCCTTTTCGGGCTTCTGCTGGCGTGTGAATGCGTACAGCAGGTTGCGCAACATGCGGCGAACCATGTCCAGGGTGGTGCAGGGTTGATAATATGAAGGCCTGGGATCCAGTTTCAGTTCTGCGAGGAAATCATCAATATTCTTCTTCCCAAATATTTGACCCTGATTGAAGGGATTAATGTAAAAAAGTACCTGCCCGTAATGTTCAGGTTTCAAGTAAGGCATTTTGGCAAATGGACTTACTTCATGATCCTGCATGGGTTCCTCCAGAAAGCACAAAACAAAATGCTGTGGAAGGTTCACACCAAATACCGGCAGATTCAGGCGCTGGGCAACAATGGCATAAATGCTTGCCAACACAATTGGATTTCCCGAATGGGTTTCCAGCACCCTGTTGATGAACGAATTGTCGGGCGCGTGGTAATCGCTGGTATTGCCTTTAAATCCATGTTTGTGGTACATGGTATGGTTCAGGATGGCAATTTGTTCCAGGGGGGAAATGTCTTCCCGAAAGTCAATCCAGGCATCCAGCCTGATTTTCTCCAGTTGAATATTCAGGTCTCTGGGGTTTAGTCCAGGGTATTGAATTCTGGCCAGGATGATGCAGGCTTTGAGCAAATCCTCGCGGTCGTGAACGTACCATTCCTGCAGGGTTTCTGCCAGGTCGGACTGCTGCAGCTTCTGAATCAGCGTTTCCAGCTTGAGCATCACTTCCGGGTTTGCTTCTTCTTCCCAGCATGCTTCAAGCTCTGGAATCAGTGAAGGTCCTTCGGACAGCAGCTTGGATTCAACATGTTCCAACACTTCCGGATCGTTGTCGTCCAGAAGGAATATCAATGCCTTCAGTTCTCCCGGGCTGATCAACGTTCAGGATTTTTTCTTTCCGCCTTTGGCTGTGGTGGTTTTCTTGGCGGTACTCTTGGCCTTCACAGCAGCGGGTTTGATGGAGCTTGCCGCCGCTTTGGTGGTTTTTTTCTTGCCCGCGCCGCTGGCCATCAACGCCTGTGCCTGTTCCCAGGTGAGGGTTTCCGGATCCTGACCCTTCGGAATCATGAAGTTGTCCTTGCCTTTAGCCAGGTAGGGGCCGTAACGGCCTTTCAACACTTGAACATCTTTGTCTTCGGCAAAAGTCTTGATGATTTTTGCGGCTTCAGCCTTGGCTTTATCGGCAATCAGCTCCTTGGCGCGTTCCAGCGTGATGCTGAACATGTCTTCTCCCTTGGGAATGGTTACAAACAGGTTCCCCAATTTAACATAAGGGCCGAATCGACCTTTGTTCACCTGCACTTTAACGCCATCCATCTCTCCCAGATCTATGGGCAGTTTTGGCGCATTACGCGCCGCCATAATGAATGCAGCCGCTTCTTCAGAAGTCATGGCCAGCAGATCTGTTCCCTTGGGCACTGCATAAAATTGACCGTCGTGTCTCAGGTAAGGGCCATATTTGCCCAAGGCGGCTACCACAGGCAATCCATCGATGAGCGTGATTTCTCTGGGAAGTTTGAATAAATCCAAAGCCGCTTCCAGGGTAATATGTTCCAGCGATTGATCTTTCCGCAGGCTGGCGAATTGTGGCGTTGCGGTTTCTGTTTTGCTGCCAATTTGGACCAGGGGGCCAAACCTGCCCATGCGCACCAAAATGGTATGTCCGGTTTTGGGGTCGGTTCCAAGGATGCGTTCTCCGGTTACCCGATCGGCTTCCGCGAGTGTTTTTTGTACATGTACCTGGAAAGGCTTGTAAAAGCCATCGATCATATCCACCCATCGGGTCTTGCCATCGGCAATTTCGTCAAAGTCCTTTTCTACGCTTGCCGTGAAACCGAAATCCATGATTTCCGGAAAATGGGCTGCAAGGAAATCGGTAACCAGGATGCCAATGTCGGTGGGGAACAACTTGTTTTTTTCCTGACCGGCAATTTCTGATTTTACCGTTTTGCTGATGCTGCCATGGCTCAGGCTCAGCACTGTAAAGGCGCGTTCGGTGCCTTCACGACTGGCCTTTTCTACATATTCCCTTTTTTGGATGGTGGAAATGGTTGGCGCATAGGTTGAAGGTCTGCCAATGCCCAGCTCTTCCATTTTTTTCACCAGACTTGCTTCGGTGTAGCGCGGCGCAGGTCGGTTGTATTTTTGGGTTGCACTGATGTTTATGGGGATCAGTGCTTCGTTCGGTGCCACCTTTGGCAGCAGCGCAGATTGTTCATCGTCTTCCGAATCATCCTGACTTTCCACATAAACCTTCAAAAAGCCTTCGAAGCGAATCACTTCACCTTCGGCGATGAACTGTGCCTTCAATCCACTGCCTTCAATGGTGATGATGGTTTTTTCCAGTTCGGCTTTGCTCATCTGGCTCGCTATGGAACGCTTCCAGATCAGGTCGTACAACTTGCGTTCGGCGAGGTCTGAACCGGCGCTGTGCTCGTTGAAATAGGTTGGCCTGATGGCTTCGTGCGCTTCCTGTGCAGATTCGTTTTTAGTGGTATAATTTCTTGGCTGGGAGAATTCCTTGCCATAAACCTTGGTGATTTCCTGTGCGGCTGCGCCGATGGCGAGCTTGGAAAGATTCACCGAATCCGTACGCATGTAAGTGATGTGCCCGTTTTCATAGAGCCTTTGGGCCACCTGCATGGTTTGTGCCACGCTGAAGCCAAGCTTTCTGCTTGCCTCCTGTTGCAGGGTAGAGGTGGTAAAAGGAGGTGCAGGACTTCTGAAGGCCGGTTTCACTTCTACGGAAGCCACCCGAAATTGTGACGGGATGCAGGATTGCAGGAAGCTGGCGGCTTCATCTTCTGAAGCGAAACGCGTGTCGAGTGCCGCCTTGATTTTCTTGTTAGAGGCAGTTTCAAATTCCGCACTGATTCTAAAGTCGCTGCGGCTGGTGAAATCGTTGATTTCGCGTTCGCGGTCCACAATCAGCCTTACTGCCACGCTTTGCACGCGACCGGCGCTGAGGGAAGGTTTTACCTTTTTCCAGAGTACCGGTGAAAGTTCGTATCCCACAAGGCGATCCAAAACCCTGCGCGCCTGCTGTGCATCCACCAGATGGCGGTCGATGGTTCGCGGATTTTGAACGGCATGTTCAATGGCAGGTTTGGTGATTTCGTTAAACACAATGCGGCGGGTGCTGCTGTCTTTAAGTCCGAGCACTTCAAAAAGATGCCATGAAATGGCTTCTCCTTCTCGGTCTTCGTCCGTTGCCAGCCAAATGGTTTCTGCTTTACCTGCCAGTTTTTTCAATTCGGCCACCAGCGTTTTTTTATCTGGAGTCACCTCATACATCGGGGTATAACCGGCCGCGGTATCGATGGCTCCATCACCCTTTTTCAGGTCGCGAATATGACCCATGGAAGAGCGTACCGTGAATTCTTTCCCCAGATACTTTTCAATGGTCTTCGCCTTGGCTGGCGACTCCACGATGACCAGGTTTTTGATTTTGTCGGCCATGGTTAGGGCGTGTAAGAAAGGGGTTTAACGATGTTGAAACCTGTACCTTCAAATTGAACAAAATACACGCCCGGTTTTAAAGCCTGTTGTTTGAGGTTTAAGGGAAGCGTATGTGTTCCGGATGCCAGAGTATTTCGGGGTGCTTCATGAAGTATCCGTCCGGCAGCATCGAGGATGCGCAGGTTGCCGGTACAAGGTTCACGCAAGCTGATGCGGAACGCAGCGTCTTCCTGACTTGGGTTTGGGAATACTTCTGCAGCCAGGATGGGTGTTCCGTTGATGGCTTCCACCGACGTGAAATATTGGCTGATGTTGATGTCGTCAATGTAAACCGGATTTCCGGCGGCACTTTCCACTTCAAATTTGAACGCCATATTGGTAGCGTTTTCGTAAGGTGTCAGGCTGAGGTTGATGCGTTTCCAGTCGGCCTGAGAGGTAGGAGCGAAGCCAGGTGTAAGGCTGGTTACAGAAGCAAGTCCGGCGCCGCTGCGCTCCAGAATTTGATTCCAGGTGGCGCCGCAGTTGGTGCTGATGTAAATCCGAAGTACCTCATTTGTGTTTGCATCGCGACGGGCATGTCCCACCATGAATGAAAGTTTGGGCGATTGGCCTTTGATGGGGCTGATGTCAAACTGTGGGGTTTCAAAGGCGTAGCGAAGGCCGGCCGTGAAGCTGCTTGTGATGGGTAAAACCAGGCTTTGTGCACCATAATGGAATGCGGAAGCCGTGGTATTCCAACCTTTGCTGTTCACGGTATAGTTGGTCCAACCCGGGGCCGGGAAGCTGCTTTCGAAGCCTTCGATTAAGGGGCTTTTCAAGCTGGCAGTGGCCGGTTTAACCGTGATGTAGTTTGTTTTACTCATCTGATTGCTGCCGCGGCTGTTCTGTACTACAAGGGTAACAGAATAGGTGCCGGGAGTTTGGTAGATGATGCTCGGTGATTCCAAAGTGCTGGAAGGTGTGCTGGATCCGGGGAAAGACCAGCTGCGCGCGCTCACAAGTCCTTTACAAGATTCATCAAAAAAGCGCACTGGTTCTCCGGTGCAAACCACAAGTCTGGAGGCGCTGAAGTTGGCCACCGGTGCAACAGCGGTTTGCGGAACCACACCGGTATTCGTGGTAATGTTGGTATTGCTGACATTTAAGGCCCTGCCGCCCGAACTGATGCCCAGGAAATACCACATTCGATCGCGTTGGTCAGGCGTGAACATGGCCATACAGCTGCCCTCGGAATAATCCATGAAATTCTCCCATTGGTCGGGCAGGTCAGGAACATCGTTGGTACAGGAGTTTCCGTTCGCCGGACAGTTGGCATTGGTGAAGGTGGAGGCAACCGGAGGTGTGTCGTCGCATTGATCGTTATTTCCAAAGCATCCATCCTGGAAGGTGTGGTACAAGCCGAGCCAGTGGCCCACTTCATGGGTCAGCGTGCGCCCGCTGTCAGAAGGAATCGCCGTGCCGATGGTTCCCACCCGGTCGTGACGAATCACAATGCCGTCTCTGGACGCTGAGGTTGCAAAAGGAAATACGGCATAACCCAAAATGGTTCCTTGTCCGCCACCATTGTCAATGCTGGTAACAACCCAGATGTTCAGGTACCTGCGGTAATCCCAGCGTGCTCCGCTGAGGAACTTTACATCTTCGGTATTTTGATTCACATCTACGCCCAGCGGAGAGTACACGCGGTTGATGCCGTCGGTGCAATTGCCGTTGGGGTCAATGCGTGCAAGCCGAAATTCGATGTCGGCAACTGCGGCCAGTGTTTTAAAAGGCGTGCGGATCTTGCTTTTATTGGGGTTGGTGAGGCTGAAATCCTGGTTCAACACGCGCATCTGATCCAGTATTTGTTCTTTGCTGATGTTTTCCGGACCTCCGGTATGGATGACGTGAAAAACAACCGGGATGATGTATTTGGCCCGCACTCCGGAAGGCTTGTACTGACGGGCTCCTTCATCAAGCGCCTTGATCTGATCCACGGCTTCCGGATGTTCTTTGAGGTAGTTTTGCAACCAGATATCGCTGCCACAAGATTGTGCAGCCGCACTTCCCGCTGTGAGCAGGAATATGGCCGTGTACACGATTTTCATCATAGGCTTCACTTCAAACGCTTTGGCTGCAAATGTACCCATTAGAAGTACTTACTTCAGAAGGGCGCTCAATATTCTTTACCAGCGGCAATCGTTCGCAGCTTTGGTGCAATAGCCTGCAGGTTCCAGTTTATAGCCTTTTGAGCGCACACGTTTTCCCGGCAGAGGTGGTTCAAAAACGGCGCCCACAAATACATCTTCCCGGTATTGCAGGCTGATGGGTTCTTTGCGCAACAGTTTTACGGAAACTGCATGTTTTTCAGGAGTGTAAATCCTGCTGTACATCAGCGTTTCATAGGGCAATGCCCAGCAAGCATGCAGTTTCACATCAAAGGCTTCGGGGTTTCCTGTAA
>JBIKKI010000017.1:0-26062 GCA_044360435.1 Bacteroidia bacterium | reverse complement strand
GGGCGGTAAACAATTCCTCCTCGGGGATGGGAACAGGTTCAATAGCCGTGTAATACACCGATGCAGAAGTGTGTACGATGGTAAGCAGGGCGTTCAGGCCTGTGCCGTAACCTACTTCCAGCAGGTGTATGGCAGCGCCGTTGCTTTGCTCCTGAAGATGCTTTAATCCGGATTGGATGTACACATGAACAGATTCCTCAACAGCGCCTTTCGCGGAATGATAAGTTTCTCCAAGGCCCTGATGCAGCAAGGTGCTGCTGCCATCCGCAGTTTTGATGCGCACATGGTTCATGCGTAACTCAAACGTCGTTCATCCAATTTCAAAAAGGTAAACAACAAGAGCGTGAATGCCCATAAACTCGATCCGCCGAAGCTCACAAAAGGCAAAGGGATGCCAATGATCGGAACCAGGCCGATGGTCATGCCGATATTGATGCACAGGTGGAAGAACAGGATGCTGGTTACACTGTAGCCTAAAACCCGGGCGAAGTTGGTGGTTTGGCGTTCCGACAGCAAAACCAGACGAAACAGCAATCCGAAATAAACAGCCAGAAACAGCAGTACGCCGATGAATCCCCATTCTTCGCCAATGGTGCAAAAAATAAAATCGGTGTGTTGCTCCGGTACAAATCCCATTTTGGTTTGGGTGCCTTCCAGAAACCCTCTGCCCGTCCATCTTCCGGCGCCTATGGCGATTTTGCTTTGGATGAGGTTAAAGCCAACGCCTTTGTCGTCTTTTTTCAGGCCGAGGATGATTTCAATCCTGTCGCGCTGGTAATCGTACAACACGTTTTTGTAGGTGAACGATACTACTTTGGTGAAGCCCCAGGAGGCCAATACAAGACCAACGGTAAGGGCCATCCAGAATCTGGATTTGCGAAACAGGAACAAGAACACCACGGCGATGCCGGACAATGGTAGCAAAATCCAATATACCAGGCTGAGCTGATAGGCCAGCAATACGATGGAAAGGACGGCCAAAACCAGCAGCCAGACGGCAGCCAGTAACACATAACCCGGCAATCCTTCGCGATACAAAACCAGGAAAAAGCTCAGAAAAACCAGTGCAGATCCGGTATCGTTCTGTTTCAGCACGATGGCCATGGGAACCAGAAAGATGGCCAGGCTGATGCCGATGTTTTTCCAGCCTTTGAAGCGCACGCCATAGGTTCCCAAGAACTTAGCCAGGGCCAGGGCGGTGCCGAATTTTGCAAATTCGCTCGGTTGTATGCCTACACCTGCAAATCCAAACCACGATTTCGCTCCTGAAACTTCTCGCCCTACGAGTAAAACGGCAATGCACAGCAATACCGTGATGCCGTAGAAGATATAGCCGGTGAATTCAAAAAAGTTGGGATTGGAAAAGGTCACCAATATGATGAGCAGAAAGGCACCGGCCATCCAGATCACTTGTTTGGTGTACACCTGATTCATCTGCATGGAAAGCCCGGTTTGTCCGCCGGATGAAGCGGAATAGATGTTCAGGAATCCAAAAAACACCAGCAGGGTAAACAACAAAACGCTGGTGAAATCCAGTTTTGGATTAAGGGTTTTTCGGTTGCGTGTTGTTGGCATTGGGTTCTGGAACAATGAGGAACTTTTTCAGCAGATGCGGCGCCTTACTTGGTTCACCTTCGCCTTTCAGATAGTGTTCCATCATGAGGTTGGCAATAGGTGCTGCCCAGGTTGCGCCGAAGCCTGCATTTTCTACTACAACGGCAATGGCGATTTTGGGGTTGTTTCTGGGTGCAAACCCAATGAACAGGGAGTGGTCTTCCCCATGTGGGTTTTGAGAAGTTCCCGTTTTGCCACAAATGGTCAATCCGGGTATTGCAGAACCCCAGGCCGTGCCGCCGGGCAGCATCACGTCGGCCATGCCTTCGATGACACTTTCAAAGTAAACGGTGTCAACCATTACTTTATGGGGAATGCGAAAGGCGTCTGGTTTGAACTTTTCTGGTCCGATGCCGTGTATGGCATGCGGCGTGTAGAAATAACCGCGATTGGCAAGGATGGCAGCCACATTGGCCATTTGCAGCGGTGTGAGCAGTATTTCACCCTGTCCGATGGCCAGTGAAATGATGGTGCTGCTGCGCCACTTATTGCCATGCCGCTTGTCCAGGTATGCCAAACTGGGAATGTTTCCTGAAACTTCTCCGGGAATGTCGATACCCAATTTTGTGCCGAGTCCAAAACTGCGCAGGTATGATTCCATTCGGGTCCAGCCATCGCGCACATTGTTGTACTTGGGATTGTCGATGATGTCGCGGAACGCCTGACAGTAATAGGCATTGCAACTGATGGCAAGGCTTTGTGCCAGGTTGGTGGGGGAGCCGTGCGGGTGGCAACCAACAGTGAGGCTGCCCATGTGATAACCACCGGCGCAGCCATATGTGGTGGCCGGTGCCAGCACTTCTTCCTGGCGGCCAATCAGCGCAATCACGGGCTTGAAGGTAGATCCGGGTGGATAAACACCGCGGATGGCTCGGTTGTACAGAGGTTTGCCCGGGTCGCGGATCAATTCCTGGAAATGCTTGTTTCGGTTCGGGCCAATGAGCAGGTCCGGACGGTAGTCGGGCTTGTTGACCAAAGCCAGAATTTCTCCGGTGGAAGGCTCAATGGCTACGATGCTTCCAATCCTGCCTTGGAGCAATTGTTCCCCAAACTGCTGTAAACTCAGGTCGATACTCGAGAAAATATCCGGACCTGCAATGGCACTGCTGTCGAATTTTCCGCCTTCGGCACTGCCTTTTTCGGTGTAAAAACGGTCTTGCAACACGGTGCGCACACCCTTTTTTCCGCGTAGGTGTTTTTCGTATCCGCGTTCAATACCGGTAATCCCGGCAAGGTCGCCGTTTTTATAGTAGGCATCGCGGGCAAGCATTTTTTCGGTGACTTCACCGATGTAACCAACCAAATGTGCAGCAGCCTGATTTCCGTAAAGTCGGTCGGTTTTTTGTTCCAGATAAAATCCTTTGTAGCGGTATAAGTTCTCCTGAATTCGTGTGTAATCGGCAATGGGTAAATTGGCCAGGAAGGTGGCTGAACGGTTGAATGAATTGTCACGGCGCCGTTGCGTTTTTGCTTTGATGCGTGCCTGTTCCAGTCGTTTGTCAAACTCCTTTCGGTCCATGTGCAGCAAGGAACAAATCCCTGCAGTGTCCAGTCCTTTTAAGGCGCCGGGAAATACAATCAGATCATAAACAGGTCCATTATACACCAGCAAATTGCCATGCCTGTCGTAAATAATGCCTCTGGATGGGTAAATGGTGATTTTCTTCAGTGCATTGTTTACCGCCTTTTTGTAGTTGCCCTCATCCAATACCTGCAATGAGAAAATCCGCGCAAGAAAAATCAGGCCAATCAGCGAAAACATGAAATAGAAGGCAAATCTTCTGTTGCTCAGCGGATTCATCAGGATCGACGTTTGGCAAATACGGCTTCCAGCAAGAAAATGGACGCCACGGTTCCTCCGGTACTTAACAATGCGGTAAGTAATACCTGAGGCAACAAACTGAAGCGGAAGGATTCATAAAAGAACAATAAGGTATGATGAATGAAGCTCAATCCTGCAATGTAGAACAGGTAGGTTCCCCAGCCCAGCATCGATATTTTAGGCCTTTCATATCCTTCGCGTTGCGCTGTTTCCACGTCCAGCCTGCGGTCGCTCATAACGCGTAAAAAAGCGAGCAGGGTTGTGGCTGCAGCGTGCAACCCGTAGGTGTTGGAGAAGAAGTCTAATGTGAATCCCGTGAGGAAACCCAACATCAGGAACATGTATCTGTTGGTGCTGAATGGAAGTAGAAAGATGAACCAGATGTATGGGAATGGTTTGAACATGTAACCCAGGTTCAATTTTGAAAAAACCAACAGCTGAAGCATAAGCAACAGCAGAACAATCAGGCTGTATTTGAGCAGATTCTTAATCAAAAGCTTCGATTCGGTTGTTGAGGGAATCTATCTGCGGACGGTAAATATCTTTCACGATGTACACGCTTCCCAATCGTGTGAAAGAGGTACTCAGTTGCACATTGATTTCGTAGAAACTGCTGTTTCCCGGAATTCTGAAATCGGCAATACTGCCAATTTCAATACCATCAGGAAAGTTGGGTGAAAATTGGCTGGTATAAACCTTCAGGCCTTTGCGGAGCTTTTCAAATTTATTCACCCCGTTCAGCTGCACGAAATTCGGGTCTTTGCCATCCCAGGAAATAAAGCCTTCGCGAAAATCCAGTTCCTTGATCATGGGCGAAACACGGAATTTAGAATTGAGCACGCTCAATACCAGGCTGAATTTTTGGGAAACATCGAACACCACGCCCACAATTCCGGAAGGCGCCAAAACAGCCATACCCGGCTTCACTCCGGCATCTGAACCTGCATTCAGGGTGATGAAGTTGTTCATCCTGTTGGTGCTGCTTTGCACTACTTTGGCCGTGATATAGGTGTAGCGTACTGCCGAACCACTGTCGCGGAGCACATTATGGGAGGATGTGTCCCGAATCATGAAGTTTTCGCTGAGTTTTCTGCGCAGTTCCAGGTTTTCACGCAGCAGCTGTTCGTTGGCTGTTTTGAGGTAGAAATAATCCAATACGTCCTGGCGCATGGCCACTACGGATCCCACAATGCCTCTGGATGTATTGAAATAGAAGGTTTGCTGGTAGGAATTAAAGCGCAGCACCTGCAGCAAACAAATCAATTGCAGCAGGCCAAAAAAGAAATAGAATGCATTGGCCTGGATAAAACGAATGATGACATTCATGGTCAGGCCTCAGCAATTAGGCGGTCATTAGGAACTTGAATTTTCCGATGTTTTTCAGGGCAATTCCTGTTCCGCGCACTACGGCGCGCAGCGGATCTTCAGCCACGCGAACAGAAAGTTTTGTTTTTTGCGAAAGGCGTTTGTCGAGTCCGCGCAGCAAGGCTCCGCCGCCGGTAAGCCACAGGCCACTTTGCAGGATGTCTGCAGAAAGTTCCGGTGGCGTGTTTTCCAGCGCACGCAGGATGGCATCTTCAATCTTGGTGATGGATTTGTCCAGTGAACGGGCGATTTCTCCGTAAGAAACATTGATCTGCTTTGGAATGCCTGTCATGAGGTCGCGGCCAAAAACCGGATATTCTTCCATAGGCATATCCAGCTCCTGAAGGGCGGATCCTACGTTGATTTTGATTTTTTCTGCAGTGCGCTCGCCAATCAGCAGGTTGTGCTCTCGGCGCATGTATTCCACAATGTCCAGGTTGAATTCGTCACCTGCCACGCGGATGCTTTCGTCGCAAACAATTCCGCCGAGGGCGATAACCGCAATTTCCGTGGTTCCACCGCCAATGTCGATGATCATATTGCCCATAGGCTCGGTTACATCGATTCCAATACCAACAGCTGCGGCCATGGGTTCATGAATCAGGTAAACCTCTTTGGCTCCTGAGCGTTCTGCACTGTCTTTAACCGCGCGCTTTTCTACTTCTGTAATTCCGGAGGGAATACAAATAACCATGCGCAACTGGGGAGAAAAGCTGCTTTTGTTGTTGTTCATCATCCGGATCATTCCCCGAATCATGTGTTCGGCGGCCTGGAAGTCGGCGATGACACCGTCTTTCAGTGGACGAATGGTTTTGATGCCTTCGTTCTCTTTTCCGAACATCTGCATGGCTTCTTTGCCCACAGCGATTACGTTCCCTGTAGCTTTTTCCATCGCGATGATGGAAGGCTCGTCAACTACCACCCGATCTTTGTGGATAATCAAGGTATTGGCGGTGCCCAGGTCTATGGCCAGTTCCTGTGTCAGGAATTTGAAAATGCTCATGCGTATTCCCCTATTTGCCTTTAAATTTGAGTTGTTTGTACAACTTGCGAAGTTATGTGTTTGGAACTGATTCCCTAAGTCCTTTTTGTGAAAGAAACTGGTTTTTTCCTAGAGCATTAATGTTTGAAATGACGCACGCCGGTCATCACCATAGCAACATGTGCCATATCGGCAGCCTGAATACTGTCGGAATCCTTGATGGATCCGCCGGGCTGCGCAATGGCGGTGATGCCTGCTGCAGCGCCAATTTGCACGCAATCGGGGAACGGGAAGAAGGCATCGCTGGCCATCACTGCGCCGTGCAAATCGAACCCGAATTTCCCGGCTTTGGCAATGGCCTGTTCCAAGGCATCAACCCTGCTGGTTTGTCCGGTTCCGCTGGCCAGCAGTTGTTGGTTTTTTACAAGCACAATAGCGTTGCTCTTGGTGTGTTTCACCAAACGGATGGCAAATTCCAGGTCTGCCAGTTGTGCGTCACTTGGTTTCTGATCGGTAACAAACTGAAACTGATTCCGTTTTTCTGCGGTTTCATCGCGCTTTTGTACCAGAATTCCGTTTAACGCACTGCGTACCATGCGGGTTGGTAAGGTGCTGCTTTTTTGGCGCAGGATGATGCGGTTTTTCTTTCCGCCCAATAACTCAAGCGCTTCTGACGCAAAATCCGGAGCGATAAGCACTTCAAAAAACAGGTCGTTCATGGCCTGAGCTGCGGCCAGGTCAATGGTGCTGTTGCAGATCAGGATGCCGCCGAAAGCAGAAACCGGATCGGCCTGCAATGCGCTGAGGTAGGCTTCTGCGGCCGTAGCCCTGGTAGCCATGCCGCAGGCATTGTTGTGTTTCAGAATGGCAAAACTTACGCCGGGTTCTGTGCTGAAGTCGTGCATCAGCTGAACCGCCGCATCAATGTCCAGAAGGTTGTTGTAGGAAAGTTCCTTGCCTTGGATTTTATCAAATAGCGCGTGCAAATCGCCTTCAAACCAGGCCTCCTGATGTGGGTTTTCGCCGTAACGAAGGGCTGTTTTTTGTGTGGCTCCCTGCATCCAGGAACCAATAAGGGCATCATATCCGCTGCTGATGCTGAAGGCTTTTCCGGCCAGTACTTTTCGGAATTCTTCGGTTGTTCCTCCGTGTTGCTCGTAATGCGCTACAAAGCCGGGGATGTCATCTTTGGAAGCGATGATGCTGGTGTATTTGTGGTTCTTCGCTGCAGCACGGATGAGCGAAATACCGCCAATGTCAATTTTTTCGATGATGGCGGAAGCGTCATCGGTTTGGGCCAGTGTTTCTTCAAAAGGGTAGAGGTCAACCACTACCAAATCCAGATAGGGCAATTGGTGCTGTTCCATTTCCTGGCGGTCGCTTTCCAGGTCGCGGCGGGCCAAGATGCCTCCGAACACTGCGGGGTGCAGGGTTTTAACCCTGCCGCCGAGGATGGAAGGGAAGCCGGTAACGTCTTCTACCGGAATCACCGGTATGCCTAATTTCTCAATGTAATCTTGGGTTCCACCGGTGCTGTAAATCTGCACCCCGTGGGTATGCAGTGCTTTGCAAAGGGAATCAATACCGTCTTTGTAAAAAACGGAAATCAGGGCACTGCGTATGGGTAAAGCGCTCATGGGTCCGCAAAATTACCGCCACAAGTGGCCTTTAGGCCATGTGGCGGTGCTGTTTTTGGACATCTTGTGCACAGATTCAAACCAGTTCATAAATATCTTTAACCTGCTGCCAAAGTTTATCGGCGCTGAATAACTCCGAGGCCTGTCTCATTCTGGGCAGTAACTGTGCACGCTGCTCAGGCATCAGCAGGCGCAGCATGGCTTCTGCAACAGCATCACGATCTCCGGAGCGGAAATACAAACAGGCATCACGGCCAACTTCACGGAAAACCGAAATGTCGCTGGCAGCGCATGGAACGCCTGCCGCCATCGCTTCTGCCAGTGGAATGCCAAAACCTTCAAACGAAGAGGGTAACAGAAATCCGTCTGCATGTCGGTACAACTGCATCAACAATTCCTGATGGATGTTTGGGAAAAAATGTACACGCGCACCGATACCCAATGACCGTGCCAGCCGCTGACAGATTTCCAGCGTTGGGCCCCGCGCTCCGGCAAGTACCAGTTGATGTGCAGTTTGCTTGTGGATGCGGTGCAGGGCTTCAATCAGCAACGCATGGTTTTTTCTTTCCGTGAAACTGGAAACAAACAGGAAGTATGGCGCCTCAAGCAAGCGGGGTTGAATACTTTGCTGTAAGTGGAAAAATTCCGGAGCCACATCCTGATAAACTACCCTGATTCGCGAAGCAGGAACCCGGTAAAAAGTCTGAATATCCTTTGCTGTTGTTTCGCTGGTGGCAATAATCAAATCGGCGTGCTTGCATGCGAAACGACTTTTGATGTCGTAAATCCTGCGGTCAATCATGGGGTAAAACCCCGGATAGCGTTTGAAGATTAAATCGTGGATGCTCACCAGCTTGCGACAGCGCATGGATGCAGCAGAGAAAGGCAATTCGTTGCTCAGTCCATGGTACAGGTCTACGGATTGTTTATTCAGCTGCGCTCCAATAAACCACTCGCGATAACCCAAGGCAAAGTGCTCAGGCCCCAAAAGTCTGCACTGTGGGGGCAGAACCGGCATTGGTTCCGGTTTTTGGGGTGTGCATAATATGATGTCGTTTCCCGTGCTGCGCTCGGCCAAAAGATGCACCCAGCGACGGGAATAGTTGCCTAGTCCTGTGCGGTTGAAGAAATAGCGTTTGGCGTCGAAGGCGATGCGCACGGCTTAGGCAGACACGCCGTAATCCCTCAGGGCGTCGTTAAGGCTGGTTTTTAAATCGGTAGAGGCTTTGCGCTGTCCGATGATCAATGCGCAGGGAACGTAATAGGTTCCTCCGGGAAAATCTTTCTTGTAATTCCCCGGAATGACCACGCTGCGCGGAGGAATGTACCCTTTGGGAAGTTCTTCGCCACTGTTGGCGTCAATGATGTGCGTGCTCATGGTCAGGGTCAGGCCTGCGCCCAGAACAGCTTCACTGCCCACATGAACCCCTTCTACCACAATACAACGCGATCCGATAAAACATCCGTCTTCGATGATCACCGGTGCGGCCTGAACAGGTTCCAGAACGCCGCCAATGCCTACGCCACCGCTCAGATGTACGTTTTTTCCAATTTGTGCGCAGCTGCCTACGGTTGCCCAGGTATCAACCATGGTTCCTGAACCAACCCAGGCACCAATGTTTACATAAGATGGCATCATGATGACACCAGGAGCCAAATACGCACCATGACGGGCCACAGCATGAGGAACTACACGCACGCCCAAGGCTTCGTATCCGGTTTTCAACGGAAGTTTGTCGTGGAATTCCATCGGTCCGGCATGCATGGTCTGCATTCCGCTGATGGGGAAATACATGATGACTGCTTTCTTCACCCAGTCGTTTACCTTCCAGCTTCCGTCGGCCAGAGGTGCTGCAACCCTCAGACTTCCGGAGTCAAGCATGGAAATAGTTTCCCGAATGGCATTGCGCACCTCTTCCTGTTCCAGTAAACTACGCTCTTCCCATACCCGTGTGATCAATTCCTCAAGGTTTTGCATTGGCTCAATATTTATGGCAAATTTGCGAACGCTTTTACAAATTCCAATGTACAAAACCCTGTCGTTTTGCTGTCTGTTGTTCCTTGCCGCAGCAAGTGCTCATACCCAAACCCGAAACTTCAGCATTGAAGATGCATTCAGTCCGGCTTACGCACCTAAAGGATTGGCGCAGCTTCGCTGGATTCCCGGAACTTCTAAATTGTCCTATGTGGTGAACAGCAGCAATCAACCAAAACTGGTTGTCTTTGATGCCTACAACCGCGTAAGTGATACTGTTTTGCAGCTGGCGCAGCTGAAGCAGGCCATTGGAGAAGCCGGACTGGAAAACAAGAAAATGCTCTCTTTCCCGGAAATGAACTGGAAAGAAGAACAAGTCCTGTGGTTCGTTTACGATCAAAAAGTGCTGCAATACAATATCGCCAGCCGCACAGTGGAAATCCGACGTGTGCTTCCCGATGGCACCGAAACACGAGACATTTCAGCCAAAACCCTGAATGCCGCCGCTGTAGCCAATAACAATCTGTATGTTGTTACCGGTTATTCAGACCGCCGCATCACCAACGACGGAGGTAATGGGATTGTTTATGGCGAAGCAGCCCACCGAAATGAATTTGGTATTGATAAAGGCTTATTCTGGAGCCCTTCTGGAACACGATTGGCTTTTTACAGACAAGATGAACGTCGTGTTACACCTTACCCCGTGTATGATTTGGGGAAGCGCCCTGCCGGATATACAGAATTGCGTTATCCCTGTGCCGGCGACAGCAGTCATACAGTAAGCATAGGTGTGTATGATACCGAAACCGGACAGCTCAATTACCTGCAAACCGACGGACCTTACGATCAATACCTGACCAACGTCACCTGGTCGCCCGATGATGCTTTTATCTACGTGGCTTGGGTAAATCGGGAACAAAACCACATGCGCCTTGTTCGTTACGATGCATTTACAGGCAAACAGGATCTGGTGCTTTTTGAAGAGCGTTCTGAAAAGTGGGTAGAACCGGAACATGGCCCCATCTTCCTTCCCAACAACAAAGACCGCTTCATCTGGCAAAGTGAACGAGATGGCTGGAATCATCTGTATTTGTACCAAACAGATGGTAAGCTGATTGGACAATTGACCTCAGGCCCCTGGATGGTGAATGAATTCATCGGTTTCAGCAAGAGTACCGATCTGATTTACTTCACAGCAACGAAAGATTCTCCACTTGAAAAACACCTGTACTCGGCGAAGATGAATAACGGCAATGTGCAGCGCCTTACAGCGGTGCAAGGGGTACATCAAATTCAGCCTTCTTCTGACAATACCTTGTTTATTGATGTGTACAGCAACCGCAAAACTCCACGGTTGATTCAGGTGATTAAAACCGATGGCGACATCAGTTCAACTTTATTCACCGCGCCCAATCCTGTTGCTGATATGCGCATGGGTCGTACCGATATTTTTCCCATCCTGAACCAGGGAACCCTGCTGCACAGCAGGATGATTTATCCTCCCGACTTCAACCCCAAACAAAAATATCCCGTGGTGGTGTATCTGTATGGTGGCCCTCATGCGCAGATGGTGACAGAATCATGGTTGGGCGGCGCCAACTTGTGGATGCACTACATGGCTCAGCAGGGATTCATCGTATTTACCCTGGATAACCGCGGTTCTGCCAACCGGGGATTTGAGTTTGAAAGTGCCATCTTCCGCAACCTTGGAACGGTAGAAATGGAAGATCAGCTTGCCGGAGTGCGCTACCTCCGTCAGTTCCCGTTTGTAGATACGGCCCGTATTGGCGTACATGGCTGGAGCTTCGGCGGATTTATGACCACCAGCCTCATGTCGCGTTATCCCGGCGTATTTAAAGTGGGTGTAGCCGGCGGTCCGGTCATCGATTGGAATTATTACGAAATCATGTACACCGAGCGTTACATGGACAAACCCCAGGAAAACAAGGAGGGTTACGAGAAAGCCAATCTGTTGCGCTACGTCGATAAGCTGAATGGCCGCTTGCTTATGATTCACGGCACCGATGACGATGTGGTGCTGTGGCAACACAGCATGTTGTACGTGGCGCAGGCCGTGAAGTCAAGGAATGCCGCCCTCGATTACTTTATTTATCCCGGTCATAAACACAATGTGATAGGGCCTGATCGGGTGCACTTGTACAAGAAAGTTTCGCAATACTTTTTCGATTTCCTCTGATGGAACAGCAGGGCAAAGAAGTGCATCTGGTGGAATGTCCGCGGGATGCCATGCAGGGGTTGAAACAGTTGGTGCCCACGGAATTGAAAATTAAATACCTGGATCTTTTGTTGGATTGCGGTTTTCATACCATTGACAGCGGAAGCTTCGTGTCGGCTGCTGCCGTACCTCAGCTTGCAGATACAGGAAAGGTGCTCCAGGGTTTGAAACAACAACAAGCCGAAGCTTCAAACCTATTGGTTATTGTAGGAAACGCGCGTGGCGCACAAGAGGCCATTAGCCATCCGCAAGTAAAATATTTGGGCTTCCCATTGTCGGTTTCAGCGCAGTTTCAACTGCGCAATACCAATACGACCCGGGAACAGGCTTTTGAACGTTTAAAGGAGATTCAGCTTATTGCAAAGGATGCAGGCAGGGAATGCGTGGTGTACCTGAGCATGGGTTTTGGAAATCCTTATGGCGATCCATATTCAGTGCAGGAAGTACTGGATTGGGCCGCTCGTTTGGTTCATGCTGGTTTCACCATCATTTCACTGAGCGATACCATCGGCAGTGCAAAAGACGAGGATATTCATACCTTATTTCATGCGCTCATTCCTGCATTTCCCGGAGTGGAATTTGGCGCACATCTGCATAGCGTGCCCGGTACCTGGCACAGTAAAGTACAAACTGCGCTGGATGCAGGCTGTCGCCGATTTGACGGAGCCCTGCGCGGCTTTGGCGGTTGTCCCTTTGCCATGGATCAGCTTACCGGAAACCTGCCTACCGAGTCGCTGATTGATTTCCTTCATGCCGGTGGCTGGGAAACCGGCATCAATGAAGATGCCCTGCGCAAAGCCCTGGCTTTTGCGCCCTCCATTTTTGGCTGAAGTTTCCTTTCCTGCTTTTATTTTTTTTCTGGCAACTTGGTCGGGCTTTTTTGCCGTTTCAAGTTCATAAGTTAAATTACACGGCACAAGGTTGTCAAAAAAATAATCAATTTGACTTTCGCCGTAGTAGATATCGAAACCAATGGAGGCCGTCCGGGAGCGGGAGGCATTACTGAAATTGCCGTGCGCATTACAGATGGCAGTGCCGTATTGGAAAGTCGGGAATGGCTGATTCGTCCGGAAATGCCTGTGCCTCAATATATTACCAATCTTACAGGTATTGACAATGAGATGCTCCAACATGCGCCTGCATTTTCCGAGGTTGCTGAAGATGTCATCAACATGCTCCGGGGGCATGTATTTATTGCGCACAATGCGGCCTTTGATCATACGCACCTGAAGTCTGCTTTTGCATCCTGCGGGATGCCTTTGAAAACGCGCACCTTGTGTACGGTCAGACTTGCACGTCGCTGCTGGCCGGGACTGAAATCGTATTCGCTGGGTAATCTCTGCGCTTCAAAGGGCATTGCCATTCAAAACAGACATCGGGCAGGAGGTGATGCCGATGCCACGGTTATACTTTTTCATAAACTGGTTGAAACGCTTGGCATGGATGCGCTGCTGGCAGGTACGACCAAAAAAAACAAGGTTTCCCTGCCTGCCGGCCTTGACATTCAAGACATACCCGAAACTACCGGTGTGTATCAGTTTTTAAACAATGCCGGCAAGGTATTGTATGTCGGCAAGGCGCTGAACCTGCGCAAACGGGTATTGCAGCATTTCTATAAGGGCGGCGGCGGACAGGTTTTGTTGCAGGAAGTAAGTGCCATCAAAACCATCCCCTGCGGCAATGAGCTGATGGCCCTGATTACCGAATCTGCTTTTATACGCCAACATTGGCCGCCTTACAATAAAGCCGACAGGTTTAAGGCGAAGCCATGCAGCATCAGCTGTTTCAGCAATCAGGATGGAATGCCGGTATTGGCCCTTACCGGGCAGCAGGGTAGCAATCAATCACTGTTGCGCTTTCCCACCCTGGCAGCCGCCAGAAATGCCTTGTTGCAGCTGCTGAAAACGTATGCCATCTGCAAAGCCTATAACCACAGCAGCAGGGCACAGTGCACACAGGAAGACTGCTATTGTCACACCACGGAAGATGTGAAAAAGAACACACACCGTGAACGAATGTCGGCATTGCTGGAATCATTGTCTCAGCCACCTGTTCAATATGTGCTGAAAGGTCCGGGGCGCAGCCCTGAAGAGTATTCCTGTGTTTGGGTGGCGCAAAGCCGGATTCTGGCCTATGGATACCTCAGCCGAAAGGAACTGCCCCGGCCCGAACAGCTGGAACAGGAGCTGGTTTCACTCGAAGATCATCCTTCCTTGCGAGCCATCGTCATGGCATTCACCACCCAGGCACAAATGCACCCGGCGTCCTATCAACTCATGCCTTACCCCATCAACTAAAAAGAACATGGAAAAGAATCATAAACTGCCTGCCAATCTGAAACTGCTGCGCAAGCGTTCCAAGCGATCTCAGGAAGAAGTAGCCAGAGTACTGAACATCACGCGCAGCGCCTACAACAGTTATGAAAATGGAATTGCCGAACCGGGGATTGACCTCCTGGTGCGCCTTGGCGGTTTCTTTTCTGTTTCCATCGACAAGTTGCTGAAAGTGGATTTATCCACGCTTCCTGAAGGAATCCTCTCGCAAATTGAACGTGGCTACGATATGGATATTACCGGTACCAGACTGCGTGTTCTCACCACCACGGTGAGTCCTTCAAATGAAGATCAGGTGGAACTGGTTCCGGTAAAAGCCAAGGCCGGATACGTGAATGGCTTCGCCGATCCTGAATTCATCCGTGTGCTGCCCGCCTTCAACCTTCCATTTCTGACACCCGGACGTAAATACCGTTCATTTCCCATTTCCGGCGACAGTATGCCGCCGGTTTGTGATGGCGCCTTCGTTACCGGTGAATACCTGCAAAACTGGAACCTCATCCGCAACGGACATCCCTACATTGTGGTTACTCAAGATGAAGGTATTGTGTTTAAAGTGGTTTATAATCAAATTGAGGATCAGGGTACGCTGCTGCTTTGTTCCACCAATCCTCAGTATCAGCCTTACGAAGTAAAGGTTGCCGATGTGCTTGAAATCTGGAAGTTCGTACACTACATCAATCCCCGATTCGAAGAACCCAATCCCAACCGCGATCAACTGACCAACACCGTGCTCGACCTGCAAAAGGAAATTACCCGGATCAAAACCACGCTGAAAAAACTGGATTAATGATGCCAATGGTATGGCCAGAACTTGAGTTGTAAGGATGCTCCAACTGTCTGGATAAGGTTTGCGACTAAACCTATTGATGGCAATGCCGAATAAGATTTTTGTCCCCAAACAACTTTGTTTGGGGCTGATGCTCCCCAAGCTCTTTTCATATTCTGTGGAGTATGATTTCCAAAGCCTTCAGAACATCAACCTGCATGCATTGTTTCTATCCAAAGCAGCGTTTAATTCCAATAAACATAAGATAAAGCCCAATCATGGAAGCATATAGAATACAAATCATAGAAACCTTGCTGGTGTTGGCCGGATACATGATCACGCATTACACCACCCGTGTCTTTATCAATAACACCCTCAAGCAAACACATCTGCAAAGAGGGCGCAGAAAGATTATTGTTAAAGCAGTGCATCTGTTTTCCATGATTACTGCTTCCATTTTATTGGCGGCTGTTTGGGGTCTTGAGCAAAAAGAAATTGCCGTGTTCGTAGGTACCATCCTCACAGCATTGGGCATTGCATTTTTTGCACAATGGTCGCTGCTTTCCAATATTACTTCCAGCCTTTTACTCTTTTTCAATCACCCTGTTGAAATCGGTGATTACATCCGCGTGATGGATAAAGATTGTCCTTTTGAAGGAGAAGTTTCAGACCTTACGTACTTCTTCATCATCCTGAAAACCAACCAAGGGGAAATTATTACCATTCCCAACGCACAGCTGTTTCAAAAATCTGTTTCCATTCTTGCCAAAGCACGGAAATCATAATGTAGTGAGGAGGATCAACAGAAACGCGCTGTTTCAGGGTTTGCTCATTTAAACCAAAGAGGTAAATGCTGCATCAAAAATCAATGTCGAAAAACACGATCAAGCATATATGTCTGCTGACGGCTGTGCCTTTGATGCTTGTATTTTCCTGTCCAGCACAAAATATAGATCCTGTGTTGGCTGCAAAATTGCAAAACGCCACCGACAGTTTCAGGCTGGTTCATAAACTCCGGGGGATTTCCGTTGGCGTATTTATGCCCGGTAAAGGAACTTGGCAAGGTGTGGGCGGGATGTCTCATCCGGGTACACCCATCACCTCCGACATGGAATTCGGTATTGGCAGCAATACGAAGCTGTTTACAGGCGTACTGCTGTTGAAGCTGGTTGAACAGGGCCGCATCCGCCTGGACGATTCCTTGCACACCTATCTTCCTTCCTACAGAAACATCAATCCAAACATCACCATCCGGCAGCTGCTGAACCATACCAGCGGACTGGATGATGTGACCAGTGTTGCCGGTTATCCGGATTCCATTCTGAACAACCCAATCCGCATCTTTAAAACTGGGGAACTGATTTCCTGGGCCGGCCCGCCCTTGTACGCACCCGGGAAAGGCTGGAACTACTGCAATACCAATTACCTGCTGGCCGGAATGATCGCGGAACGTGTGACTGGGTTCAGCTACGGACAGCTGCTGCGCGACAGCATCCTGCAACCGCTGAATCTGGACAGCACCTTTCTGGATGTGTACGACAGCGTATTGTTTACTGTTGCCCATCCCTGGCAGGCCGGAACCGACAACTCCGGCGTTCCGCGCAAAGCACTGAACAGCGCAGCCTGGGCCGCAGGCGCCATGTATTCCACCTCCGGTGAAATGCTGCAATGGTACAGGGCCCTGATGGGAGGAAAAGTGCTGAAACCGGCTTCACTGAAGGAAATGACCACTTTTGTGGGCTCAGGCGACTACGGCATCGGAATCTCGAGAACAAGCGTCAACGGAAGAACCGTATGGCAGCATGGCGGGAACATCTGGGGCGGGTATAACTCTTCCATGATGTTTGATTCTGCCTCCGGAGTGGTGGTTTGTGTGCTCATCAATCAATTGCCGGCTCAGGCCTTTCAACTGGCGCGCGCGTTGATTTCCACAGCCGCAGAACACAAAATGGACGTGGCCGAAATGAGCGGTGAACAAATACATCTGCACGTCTATCCCAATCCTGCGAACGGTTTGGTGCACATCAAGGCGCCCGGACTTGGCTTTTTACGCATCAGTGTGTTCAATGCCGCAGGGCAACAGGTGATGGAATGCACGGAAACCTCGTTTTCTGTTGCGGAATTGCCATCCGGATTGTACACCATTCGGGCAGAAACCCTCGATGGCAGCCGGCAATACAGGCTGATGAAACAATAACGCCATTGCATCCCCCGGTCTGTATTTATTTTGCCACATGGAGCCGCAGGTAGATGTAGTGATTGTCGGGGCTGGTGCAGCAGGTCTGAATGCCGCCTGGTATTTGCAACAGGCCGGAAAGAAGGTAGTGGTTTTAGAAGCTGCCACCGTGGAAGGTGGTCGCCTGGCCACAGACCAGGAAGGTGGCTTTCTTTTTGATCGTGGATTTCAGGTGCTGCAAACTGCCTACCCGGAATTGAACCGCAAAGACGGACCGGTACCACTCGAAACCCTGAATCTGCGCCGCTTTTTTCCGGGAGCCCTGGTATTTCAACAGGGCCGGAAATACCTGTTCGCCGATCCGCTGCGACAGCCATCTGCTTTGGGATTAACACTGCTCAATCCGCTGGCAAACTTCCGCGACAAATGGAATACGCTCATGCTGCGCAACTCGGTGCTTAAAGGTTCTTTGGAAGATTGTTTTTCTTTCGAACAGCTAAATACGCTGAAACACCTGCAGCGTCTGGGTTTCAGCCAGCGATACATCGATTCCTTCTTCCGTCCGTTCCTGAAAGGTATTTTCCTGGATGATCCGGAGCAGGTAAGTGCTTCCATGTTTCGGTTTGTGTTTCGCGCATTCTCCGCCGGAGATGCAGCCATTCCTGCTGCCGGCATGTCGGCCTTGCCCAAAGCCATGCGGCAGGCGCTGAAACCCGGTACCGTTATCACCGGTGTGCAGGTGGTGCACGTTGACCGCCATGAAGTGCGCAGCGCCGACGGAAATCAATGGACGGCCAAACAGGTATTGGTGAGTGCCGCCCATGAACGCCTTACCGGACAAAACATACCCGAACTCAATAAACCCTGGAGGTCTGTACTGAACTTCTATTTTGAAGCCAAAACAAACCCCATCAAACGTCCGATCCTCTGCCTGAATGCCAATCCCAATGCGCTGATTGGGAATTTCTGTTTCATTTCTGATGTCGCGTCCACCTATGCGCCACAGGGAAGGCATCTGCTCAGTTGCACGCATGTGGGTGAAGCTTCCTGGACAGAAACGCTGCAGCATCAGGTGCATGCGGAAATGGCAGGATTGCTTTCGCTGCCCTACGATGCGCTGATTCCACTGAAACATTACGCCATCACCCAGGCTCTTCCCGCCCAGCAAAGGGTGAGCCCTGAACCCAGGCTGCTCCAAACGGAGAATGGTATTTGGCTGGCCGGTGACGCCCTTGCCAACAGCGCGCTGAATGCTGCCCTTGCCTCAGGAAGGTTGGCGGCTGAGGACATGCTTCGGGTCTGAAGAACTGCCGAATATCAGGAACTGCTGAATCTGAATCATGTGGCCATGCTTGCGGCTGGCATGGAACTTCGTGCAGTTTTTACGATGTCGGAATCAAACAAGGAACAAGAAACGGAATGCTGTCCGCCATTTAAGGCCGAGCCTTGGCACGACAAGCTGCATCAATGGCTGAACAAACCATTCATCAAAACCACGCTGCGCAGTTTTTGGTTTATGCCCATTGGCTTCGGAAAAGCCATGCGCCGGCTTGAGGCGCTTCGACGCAGTAAAAATGCCGCAAATCCTGAACACCTCACCTTGGCGGAGCATCCCTCCAAATGGCGGATAAACCTGCTTCAGGCTGTGGATCATGCCATTCCCGATGTTCAAAGTGAAACCCTCGACGGTACATATTACAGCCGTGTGTACGAAGGCGATTACAGCAACATGAACCGTTGGATGCAGGACTTTGAACGGGCATTGAAGGTGAAAAAGCTGAAGGCAAAACGCATCTTTATGTGGTACACCACTTGTCCCGAGTGTGCGAAAAAAATGGGAAAAAACCCAACGGTGATTATAGCAGAAGTGGGAAATGTATAAGGACTTTAATGAACAACTTTTGATATGAACGGAACTTTAGAAAATCAGGTATGCATTATTACGGGCGCAGGTTCCGGAATGGGCCGGGCCATGGCTTTGCTATTTGCGCGTGAGGGTGCAAGGGTGGTGGCCTCCGACCTGCGTGATGATCGTTTGCATGCATTGTTGGAAGAGGCCGCCAAGGAAGGTTTGAGCCTCATCACCTGCACGGCAGACATGAGTGTGCAGGTAGATGTAGATCGCGTCATCCAAACAGCCCTGAATCAATGGCAAACACTGGATGTGCTGGTGAACAATGCAGGCATCATGGACAATTTCGCTCCGGTGGGCGATTTGGACGATGCAACGTGGACGCGCGTAATGAACATCAATGCGGAAGCACCTTTTCGCTGCATGCGCAGTGCATTGAAGGTGTTCCTGCCCAAAGGCAAAGGTGTGATCGTCAATGTGGCTTCGATAGGAGGTTTTCAGGCGGGCAGGGCAGGTGCAGCTTACACAGCCAGCAAACACGCGCTCATCGGGCTGTCGCGCAATACGGGTTATATGTATGCCAAATCGGGAATCCGCTGTAATGTGATTGCTCCCGGTGCCGTTAACACCAATATTGCAGAAACGATTGACTTTGCGGCAATGACACCGTTGATCAATGAACGCATCATGACCGGCCTGGCTTTGAATCCACGTTCCGGTGAAGCTGATGAGGTTGCCCGCGCTGCGCTGTTTCTCGCTTCTGACGCAGCCAGCTTTGTAAACGCTGCGGTACTCACTGTAGACGGTGGCTGGAGTGCCTATTAAAGCAGCTTGATTTTTTACAGCCGTTCGTAAACGCTTTGCGCAGGTAAACGTTTTGTAATGTATCCTTGAAGGATTATTCACATGAAACGTTTCTTCCTCTCCTCCATAATTGCCCTCAGCACTGCTTTGGCGGGCCTGTTTGCTCAGGAAGCTTCATTGTCGAAAGACGCGGTGTTGCGTGCTGTTCGGACCAATCCTGCTGCATTCGGTGTGCGCGCAAGCGACCTCAATCAACTGGCAGTACAGGACCTGTATTTCAGCAGACACAACGGCATCACACATGCTTATGTTCAACAAGGTGTCAATGGAAAGAAAATATACCAGGCCATCAGCGGTGTACACTTCGACAGGAACGGAAAACCGGTTTACCTGACCAAAGGTTTCCTTTCACTGCCGGAACAAATTCCTGCATTTACAGCATTGCCGGCTGCCGTGTTGGTGCAAAAAGCAGGTTTGCTGCATGAAACGGACTTAGCTGCACGCAAGGTTCAGGACATCAGTGGCCTGGAACCATATCGTGGTGAATACAATCCCGAAACAGTGTACACCGAACAGGTATTTGCACAAGTTCATGGGAAGCTTCAACCTTCAATGCGCATCATTTTTCAGTCTGTCGACGGAACTGATTGGTGGAACTTGCTTTTGGATGCAACGACCGGTCAGATGCTGGAAGAACACAACTGGACGCTGCATTGTGCACCTGTTGCGGCCGCTGCTGCCGGACCGAATTACAACTACCATGTGTTCAACCTTCCTTCAGAAAGCCCGAACCACGGAAAGCGCGTAACCCTCATCAACAGTCCCGATGATCAGGCTTCCCCTTATGGTTGGCACGATACCGATGGAATTTCAGGCAGTGAGTACTTCATCACCCGTGGAAACAATGCATATGCCAGCGAAGATGCCGATGCCAACAATAAGCCGGGCTATTCGCCAGACGGTGGCAGTAACCTGCTCTTCGATTATCCCTGGGATTCTTTGAGCAGTGATCCCGTTGCGTTCCGCGATTTTGCCATTACCAACCTGTTTGTGGCCAACAATACAGTGCACGATGTGCTGTGGCGTTATGGTTTCGATGAGCCTGCCGGTAATTTCCAGGTGAACAATTACGGTCGCGGTGGTTTGGGTGGCGATGAAGTATTTGCAGATGCCCAGGATGGCAGCGGAACCAATAACGCCAACTTCGCCACACCGCCTGATGGAACCAATCCACGCATGCAGATGTACATCTGGAGAAGCGGAGCCAGTTCCAATGTTTTTGAAGTATTGAGTCCGGCCAGTGTTAAAGGTCGCTATACCGCTGTGATGGCAGGCTTTGGACCCAAGCTCAGCGCATTGCCCATCACAGGAAATTTGGTGTGGGTAAATGATGGTTCTGCTAATGCCCGTCGCGGCTGTGCTGCCTTGCAAAATGCTGCCGAACTCAATGGAAATATTGCCGTTGTTGAACGCGGCGACTGCATTTTCCCAACCAAGGTGCTCAACGCGCAGAATGCAGGAGCCAAAGCTGTAATTGTCGTGAACAATCAATCTGGTGCGCCTTTCGCCATGAGTGGCAGTGGAAGTGGTATCAACATTCCGGCACTGATGATCAGCCAGGCCAACGGCACCACACTCTCATCTTCCATCAGCGCGGGCACGGCTACGGCAACCTTGTACGACAGCAGCGCTGCCGGAAAAACATTTGATTCAGACCTCGATCATGGTGTGATTACCCACGAATACGGACACGGCGTTTCCAACAGACTTACCTGTGGACCGGCAAATTCCAATGGCCTGACCAATGACGAACAGATGGGAGAGGGTTGGAGTGATTTCTTCTCTCTGTCTTTTACCGCCCGCAAAGGTGATGTTGGCTCAACACCCAGAGGAATTGGAACTTATTTGCTCGGACAGCCGGTAAGTGGTGCAGGCATTCGGACCTATCCTTACAGTACCAACATGGCGGTGAATCCGCATACATATAACAACATCAGCAAGGCACTCAGCGGAACCAGGGTTTCTCCTCACTATGTTGGAGAAATCTGGTGCAGCACGCTTTGGGATTTGTATTGGAATCTGGTTGCACGCTATGGATTTGATGAGCATCTGAGCACCGGCAAAGGTGGTAACAACATTTGTATTCAGTTGGTGGTTGACGGGATGAAACTGCAGAAATGCAACCCCGGATTTATCGATGCCCGAAATGCCATCCTAAAAGCAGATTCCATCAACAACAAAGGCGCCAACAGTCAGCTCATCTGGGAAACCTTTGCGCGCCGAGGATTAGGCGTGAAGGCCGATCAGGGCGACGAAGATGATGTAACCGATGGAACGCAGGACTTTAGCGTGCCTTCTACCAATGGCACCGGTGTGCAGGATGTGGCGGCTGCAGCCTGGCGCATCTATCCCAATCCGGCGTATAAAATGGTTTATCTGGAACCATTAAACAGTATGGGCGCCGTTCATATCCGCATGATTGATCTGAGCGGTCGTACAGTTTTGGAACAGCGTTTTGCCCAATCTGATGCCCAAATTCCTGTGGATGTATCTGCGTTGAAGACTGGAATGTATGTGCTTCAGGTGAATGGGAGCAAGCATTTCAAAGTGCAGGTTCAGCACTGATGATCAATTAAAAGACCATGAAAAAGCCCCGCTGTTGTCGGGGCTTTTTTTGTTCACAGCTGCTATATCCGCAGGAGTGTTTCAGGAAGTTTTTCTCGTAGTACGCAGGTTGATCATTTCCACAGCAAAAGCAAAAGCCATGGAGCTGTAAATGTAGCCTTTGTCGAAATGGGCATGGAATCCTTCAGCCACCAGCGAAACACCAATCAGGATCAGGAAACTCAGCGCCAGAATTTTAATGGATGGATGTTTGTTCACAAATCCGGAGATGGGACCCGCTGCCAACAGCATCACCAACATACTTAAAAGTACGGCTGTAATCATCACCCAAAGCTGTTTCACCATGCCCACGGCGGTAATTACAGAATCAATAGAGAATACCAGATTCAGGAGGAATAACTGCAGCATCACATTGCGTACGTCTTTGGTTTTCTTGCCAATTTCTTCATCGCGGTTGGTTTCCAGTTTATGGTGGATTTCACGCACACTCTGGTAAATCAGGAAAATGCCTCCGCCCAATAGTACCAAGTCCTTTCCGGTAAATGAGTAATTCCATAACTGCAGCAATGGTTTTTGCAAAGCCAGAATTACCGAAATACCCAACAGCATAATGACACGCACCACCATGCCGATAATCAGACCATTTCGGCGGGTGGCGGCTTGGTGTTCCTTGGGTAATTTCCCCGCAAGGATGGAAATAAAAATGACGTTGTCGATGCCCAGAATGACTTCCAGGATGGTTAGGGTGAGTAATCCGAGGAGGATTTGTGTACTTATTTCAAATTCCATAGGGTTGTGATAAACGTTTCAAAATTAAGCCGGTAGCGGCATTTAAATCGCCGGGATTCAGCCATTCCAATTCCATCTGATTTCGGAACCAGGTATATTGGCGTTTCGCATAGCGGCGGGTATTCATGGCAATCAGGTTTTGTGTGGTGTGCAAATCGTTGATGCCGTCAAGGTGCGCAAACATCTCTTTATAACCAACGGTTTGAAGTGCGGGCAAATGTGCCAGATGTTTCACCGCAGCTGCTTCTTCCTTCAATCCATCTTTGATCATTTGCTCGGTTCGATGTTCAATTTGCTGGTATAATCTTTCCCGGCCCGGATCGATGCCAAAGCCCAAAATCTGAAAGTTGTTTTCTTTTTGAACGCCCCGCCGAAGTTCTGATAAGCGCATTCCTGTTGCCAGAACCAGTTCCAATGCCCTTTGAACCCTGCGCGGATTATCGGTGGCCACGTGTGCAGCAGCTTCCGGATCCCGACGCAGCAGCAGCTCCAGCTGATCCTGCGGCTCCAGATGGCGAATGGTTTCCTGTAAGGCTTCCGGGATTTCCGGAAGTGCGTCGAATCCTTCCGTGAGTGCGCGGATGTACAAACCACTTCCGCCCACGGCAATAACCACCGAATGTTTCTGAAACAGCTCCGTGAGCAATTTACCTGCTTCCGCAGCATAACTTCCCGCGTTGAGCGGCTTTGTTACCGAGCGGTCGGCAATGAAAAAATGATGGGCTCTGGATAATTCTTCCGGAGACGGACGGGAAACACCGATGTTGAGCTCCTGATAAAATTGTCGCGAATCTGCGGAAATAATAGGAACACCACTCAGTTGTTCTGACAATGCAACAGCCAGGGCTGTTTTTCCTCCGGCAGTGGGACCGGCAATCAGCAACAGCGTGGGCCGTTCAGCCATGTGGATCAGCGTTCTTCTTCCTCGTGGAAGCCGCCGCCCAGTTCGCCTTCGTCGTATTCGTCACTGTCGCCGAATCCAAGGTCGTCATCATCGTCGTCGTCTTCATCATCTACGAGCAATTCTTCCTCGGCAGCAGGGCCATCGCCTTTGCGGCCTGCAATCATGCGCGCAGCGAGTTCCTCAAACTCTGCATCATCTACAATTTTGAAGCGGCTGGCACCTTCGTGCTGTCTGGGTGCTTTCCCCAGTGAACGAAACAGGCTGGGATAGGTTTTCCCTTTTTCGTCTTCCAGAATTTGGGTAAGCTCGCAGTATAAAGTCCACATCTGAATGAAGTCGTACACGTACACGAAGCGCTGATGCGGATCGTTCACGTAATCGCGCATGCGCGCATCCTTCATCAAAGGCTTGGGTTCTGCCTGATCACTTTCTTCCAAACCCATGTCTACCAACGTTACTTCCAGACGCTTCTTCCAGTTGTCGTCGCTCATATAGAATGAGGCGGGCTCTTTTTTGTCGAAGCCAATAGATTCCAAAATGCAGTTGTGGAAATCCAGGAAGGTGTTGGAAGACTGTACATCAATCCAGCGGACAATGTCTTCATCTTCTTCGAACCAGACTTTAAATCGGTAAATCATGGGAAATGGAGCACAAAATTAAGCGCTTTCCACAGCATATTCCACGCCTGTGTTTCCAGCGATTATTTTTGCGACGATGTCACTGGAACTAGATGCAGACGCGCTCAAGAAGATCATCCTGGTAGGCGACCGAATCCTGATCAAGCCTCTGGCGCCCAGGGAGAAAACGGGAAGTGGATTGTTTTTACCTCCGGGCGTGGTTGCTCAGGAACCCATCATTTCCGGTTATGTGGTGAAGGTTGGACCGGGCTATCCCATTCCGGCACTGATGGATCCGGAAGAATCCTGGAAGCCTGGTCATCAGGAGGTGCAGTATTTGCCGCTGCAGCCTGTGGAAGGCGATTTGGCCGTATTCCTGCAAAAGAATGCCTGGGAAGTGGAGTTCAATAAAGAACAATATGCCATCGTTCCTCAAAATGCCATCCTGATGCTGGTGCGCGATGAGGAACTGTTGGGCTGAACCGGACAAAATGCTGCGGAAGCTGTTTATTTTTGAATGATGCAATTTCAGGGAAACCTTCCTACCAAGCTGCCCTTGGCCGGAACAACCATCTTTACGGTGATGTCGGCCATGGCCCGTGAACACCAGGCCCTGAACATGGCTCAGGGATTTCCTGATTTCCCCTGTTCCCCAAAGCTCATCAGCCTGGTGAACCACTACATGACGCAGGGCCTGAACCAATATGCGCCCATGCCTGGTGTGCCTGCCCTGCGGCAAAAACTGTCGGACAAGGTCGCCCGGATGTATTCGGCATCGTACGACCCGGAGGTGGAAATCACCATTGTGCCGGGAGCAACCATCGGTTTATATGCAGCCATCAGCGCCGTGGTGCGCGAAAACGATGAAGTCATCATCATCGAACCGGCTTATGATTCCTATGCTCCGGCTGTGGAAATGAATGGTGGAAAGCCGGTATTTGTTAAACTCAATCCCTATGATTTTTCGGTGGACTGGAATGAGGTGAAAAACCGCATCAACTTCCGCACACGGCTCATCATCATCAACAGTCCGCATAACCCAACAGGTGCCGTACTGAGTGCCGCCGACATGCTCAAACTCGAAAAACTTGTGGAGAATACCGATATCGTCATCCTCAGCGATGAAGTGTACGAACACATCATCTTCGATGGATTGGAACATCAAAGTGTAGCCCGGTTTCCGAAGCTGGCTGCACGCAGTTTCATTGTAGGTTCTTTCGGAAAAACATACCACAATACCGGCTGGAAGATGGGCTTTGTGCTGGCTCCGGAGAACCTGACCCAGGAATTCCGGAAAATCTACCAATACATGGCCTTTGCCGCCAATACACCCATTCAATATGCCCTTGCCGATTATCTGGATGAAGTGGATGATTACCTCAAATTGCCGCAGTTTTACCAGCAAAAGCGCGATTATTTCAGGAAGTTATTGAAGGGTACCCGATTTAAGCTTTATCCATGTGAGGGAACCTATTTCCAGTTGTTGGGCTATGAGAAAATCAGCCAGGAGCCGGACACAGAAATTGCCCGCACCTGGATACGAGAACATAAAATTGCTTCCA